>NZ_BHZI01000204.1 GCF_004305975.1 Streptomyces otsuchiensis | reverse complement strand
GCCCACACCCCACCCCCCTTGTCGCCACCCACGACTCCACCACGGCCGAGACCGGCGGCGACCGGCGCGCCTTCCTGCGGACGGCACTCGCCGGCTCCGCCGCCGTCGGCGCCACGCTCGCCCTCGGCGGCCCGGCGTTCGCCACGACCGCCACGACCGCCCCCTCCCCCACCGCGAGCGCCACCTCCGTGCCGCCCGCGTCCGCCGTGCCGTTCGCCAACCCGGCGCCGAACCCGGTCACGGCACGGCAGGCGCTCAAGCGCCTGGTCCTGGGCAACGACCGCTGGCGCGCCGAACAGCAGCAGCACCCGCGGGAGTCGGGCACGATCCGGCAGACCCTGGTCTCCGGTCAGCAGCCGTTCGCGCTGATCCTCGGCTGCATCGACTCGCGCGTGCCGCCGGAGCTGGTCTTCGACCAGGGGCTCGGCGACCTGATGACCGTGCGCTCGGCCGGCTGCGTGCTGGACTCGGCGGTCCTCGGCAGCCTGCTGTACGGCGTGCTGGAGCTCAACATCCCGCTCATCGTCACCCTGGGCCACCAGCACTGCGGCGCGGTCAAGGCGGCGGTGCACGTGGACGAGACCGGCGACGAACTGCCCGAGCACATCGACTACATAGCCGAGCAGATCATCCCCTCGATCGACCACTCGGTCACGGGCGACGCCCGCGTGGAGGCGACCACCAACGCGCACACCCGGGCCGTCCGCGACCGCCTGGCCGCCGAGACGGACATAGCCCCGCGCGTCGCCGACGGGCGGCTGCTGGTCGTCTCCGCGCGGTACCAGCTGACCACCCAGCGGGTGCACCACCTGGCCTGACGGACGGCACCACCCGGTGACGGCCGGTTCGCGCGGACACGCGCGGACCGGCCGTCCAGCGTCCGCCTGGGGGCGGTGCGTGCGGAAACGGCAAAACGATGCGGGGCCGGCACGGACCGGCCACCATGATGACGGCAGTCGGCGGCGCCCCGGCAGCGACCGGAGCCCACCACGCACGCCACCGCCGGCCCACCACTCCCCGCACGTCCAGGAGGAGCCATGCCGCACCACCCGCCCGCGCCGCAGCCGCCGTCCGGCGCCCCCGCACCCGCACCCGTCCATCGCCTGGTGGAGTCCCCGGCCGGGCGCATCCACCTCGTCGAGCAGGGCGAGGGGCCGCTCGTCCTGCTGCTGCACGGCTTCCCCGAGGCGTGGTTCTCCTGGCGGCGCCAGCTGCCGGCGCTCGCCGGCGCCGGCTACCGGGCGGTCGCCGTCGACGTGCGCGGCTACGGCCGCTCGTCGCGTCCGGCGGACATCCCGGCCTACCGGATGCTCGAACTCGTCGCGGACAACGTCGCCGTGGTCCGGGCGCTCGGGGCCCGGACGGCGACCGTCATCGGTCACGACTGGGGTTCGCCGATCGCCGCCAACAGCGCGCTGCTGCACCCGGAAACCTTCACCGCGGTCGGCCTGCTGAGCGTCCCCTACAGCCCGCGCGGCGGGCCGCGCCCCACCGAGCTCTTCGACCGGGTCGGCGGCGACGACGAGTTCTACGTCAGCTACTTCCAGCGGCCCGGCCGCGCCGAGGCGGAGATCGAGCCGGACGTGCGCGGCTGGCTGGCCGGACTGTACGGGGCGCTCTCCGCCGACACCATGCGAGCGGCGGACGTCCCGCCGGTGCACTTCATCCCGCCCGGCGCCCGGATGGCCGACCGCTTCCCCGCCGCGGGAACGCTGCCCGCCTGGCTCTCGGAAGAGGAACTCGACCGCTACGCGGCGGAGTTCGAGCGGACCGGGCTGACCGGGGCGCTCAACCGGTACCGCAACATGGACCGCGACTGGGAGGACCTGGCGCCGTGGGACGGGGCCGCCATCCACCAGCCGTCCCTCTTCATCGGCGGGAACCGTGACGCCTCCACCACCTGGATGTCGGAGGCCATCGACGCCTATCCGCGGACCCTGCCCGGTCTGGTCTCCAGCCACCTGCTCGACGGATGCGGCCACTGGGTGCAGCAGGAGCGAGCCGACGAGGTCAACGCCCTGCTGCTGGAATGGCTCGACGCGGTCACTCCGGCCGATACCGGCACCAGCTGATCCGCGACACCGGCCCGCCCGTCAGGAGACCTTCGGGCGCTCACCCACCGGTTCCGGAGCCCCGTCGCCGCCGTCCGCCGAAGCTGCCCCGGCGCGCGGCCGGGCCGCTGCGGAGGTGACCGTGACCGTCGCCACCACGACCAGCACCAGCAGCATGGCGCCCCGCAGCCCGACGTGCTCACCGACGAAGCCGAGCACGGGCGGGCCGGCCAGGAAGGCCAGGTAGCCGGCGGTCGCGACGGCGGCGACGGCGGCGTCCGGGTCGTCGGAGTCCCCGGCGGCGGAGATGGTGACGGGGAAGCCGAGGGAGGCGCCGAGCCCCCAGAGCACCACGGCCGCCCCGGCCACCGCCGAGTTCGGCGAGAACACCACCAGGGCGAGACCGGCCACCGACACCAGGGCGCTGCCGCGCAGCACCAGTACGGGACCGAACCGGTTGAGCAGGGTGGCGCCCATGAAACGGCCGCAGGTCATGGCCGCGGCGAAGGCGGCGAAGACGATCGAGCCCGTGGTCTGGGTGGTCCCGTGGCCGTCGACCATGATCAGCGGCAGCCAGTCGTTGGCCGACCCCTCGGCGAGTGCGAGCGCCAGCACCACCATGCCGAGCAGCACGATCCGGCGGTCGCGCCAGACCACGAGCTGGGCGCGCCAGCCGGCGCCGGACCCGGCGTCGAGGGACTGACGGCCGGTGCCGGGCGGGATGGAGCGCACCGACCAGGCGAAGGCGACGGCGGCGAGCGCGGAGACCACGCCCAGGTGCAGGACGACGGGGACCCGCAGGTAGGTCAGCACGATGCCCGCGAGCGCGCCCACGACGGTGCCGGCGCTGAAACAGCCGTGCAGGGCCGGGAGTACGGGGCGTTCCAGGCGGCGCTCGATGTCGGCGCCCTCGATGTTGACGGCGATCTCCGACAGTCCGCCGCCGCCTCCGAAGAGCCCGAGGCCGAGCGCGACCAGCGGCGCGGAAGCCGCGGCGCTGCCCAGCCCGACCACCAGCACGCCCGCGACCACCAGCACGCCGCCGACGGCCATCGTGGTGCGTCCGCCGTGACGGCGGACCATCGCCGCGGAGGAGAGGATGCCGGACATCGACCCGACGGAGAGGCCGAGCAGCACCAGGCCCATCTGCGCGGTCGACGCCTGAAGCGCGTCACGGACGGCGGGGGTGCGCACGATCCAGGACGACATCGAGACGCCGACCAGCAGCATGAAGACGAACAGGGAGAGCCGCCACCTGCGGATCGGCAGCAGGGCGGGAGCCGCGGAGACCATGCGTACGATCGTACACAGCGGCCGGGCGCGTCCGCGGGGGTCGGCCGCGTTCCGGAACTCCCCACGCACGAGCGCGCTGTGGCCCTTCCCGCGCGCCGGGCGTCAGGCGGCGGGCGGCGGGCGGCGGGCGCGCGGACGAACGAGGACCGGCACCGTCGCCTCTACACTGGCGCGAATGGGCACGCGGCGTAACGACCCCGACCGGCGGGACCGCATCATCGATGCGGCGCTGGAGGTGATCGCTGCCGACGGCGTGGCCGGCACCTCGCACCGCCGCGTCGCCGCCCGCGCGGGCGTCCCACTCGGGTCGATGACCTACCACTTCACCGGGATGGACCAGCTGCTCCACGAGTCGCTGACCCGGTTCGCGACCCGGGTGAGCGACCGGTTCGAGCAGCGGCTCGCCTCCGCCGGTGCCCCGGCCGAAGTGGCCGACGCGGTGGTCGAGTTGATCCTGCAGGATGTCTTCGACGACCCGGACTCGCTGGTGGTGACGCTGGAGTTGTACACCCTGGCCGCCCGCCGGCCGGAGTTCCGCGACCTGACTCACGACTGGATGGCGCGCAGCCGGGCCTCCCTGGAACGGCACCTCCCGCCCTCCACGGCACGGCAGTTGGACGCGTTGATCGAGGGGCTGTCCATCCACCACGCGCTCGATCCGGGGCCCTACACCAGGGCGCTGGTGCGCGCGGCGGTGGAACGGGTGATCGCGGTGCCCACCGGCGCGTAGCCGCCAACGGCCGCGGCTCCCCGCACCGAACCGGCGCACCGAACCGGAGCACTGCCCCCGGCCCGGACGCCCCGCCGCCGCTCAGCGCAGCAGCACCGTCACGACCACCAGCGCCGGAGCGGCCAGGATCGTGGACAGCAGCACCGAGTCCCGGGCCAGCGTGGTCCCGATGTCGTAGCGCGAGGCGTACGTGAAGAGGTTCTGCGCCGCCGGCAGCGCGGCGACCACGACCACCGCGAACAGCGCCTCGCCCTCCAGGCCGAAGGCGCCCCAGCCGATGGCCCACGCAAGGAACGGCTGCACGGTCACCTTCACCAGCACCGACAGCAGCACCGGCCAGCGGTCCGGGCCGCGCGCCGGCAGCGCGCGGCCGTGCAGCGAGATCCCGAACGCCAGCAGCACCGCGGGCACCGACATGCCGCCGATCAGCGTCACCGGGTCCATCACCAGGGCCGGCACGTCCAGCCCGGCGATGTTGACCGCCAGACCCGCCAGCGAGCCGATCACGACCGGGTTGCGGAACGGCGTCGTCACCTGCTGCCACACGCCGCGCCGCTCCTCGCTGGTGGCGATGTCCAGCACGGTCAGCGCGACCGGCGCGATCAGCAGCTGCTGGAGCAGCAGCACCGGCGCGACCAGCGAGGCGTCGCCCAGCACATAGGCGGCGATCGGGATGCCGAGGTTCCCCGCGTTGACGTAGCTGGCGCACAGGGCGCCCAGCGTGCTGTAGCCCAGGCCCCAGCGGCGGATCACGGCGACCACCACGAAGATCAGCGCGGCGGCGAGCGTGCTGAGCGCGGTCACCACCAGCGGCGCCGAGAGGATCACCGACAGGTCGGCCTCCGCGAGGACGGTGAACAGCAGCGCCGGGGTGGCGATGGAGAAGGCGAGCCGGGTGAGGACCTGACGCCCGTTGTCACCCAGCACGTCCAGCCGTCCCGCCGCGTAGCCGACCGCGATGATCACCGAGATCGTCGCGAAGCCCGCGATCACGCCACCCATACCGCTCCTCTCCCCGTCCGCCGGCCGCCCGCCCGCCGTCGCGTCCGATTGATGATGCAGGGCGCATCTTTCCGCCAGGTGACGTGCGGGCGCCCCGCCCACCGGGGGTTCTGTGGCCTTTCTCACGCGGTGCGACCAGCAGGTGGACGCCGCGTACCCGGAGGGTGACGTTCCCACCGGCGGGAGGCCCGCGGGCGGCCCGTTTCGGTCAGATCGCGGCCCGGCTACCGGAGTGCGGTGGAGCTGTGGGGAATCCGGCGGACACCGCCGTATGCCCGCCGTCGCGCGTGCCCGCCGTCGCGTATGCCCGGCTACCGGAGCCGGGCGCGCGCCGGGGCGCGCGGCGCCCCCACGCACTCCGAACCGAGGCGTGCCGCGCCGCAGGCGGGGAAGGCGTAGCCGGTGTCCCCCGCTCCGGTGGCCCCGGCCGCCGGTCCGCCCGCTCCCTGCGCGGAATCCGCCGCCAGGGGCCAAGGTGGGCAGGAGGACGAGCGCGGACCTGGAGGCACGATGACCGCTCGGGAGAACGACCCGCGGATCACCGACGGCGATGACGGCGACCACGGCACTGACGGTGACGGCGACCACGGCGCGGAGAGCACCGCCCGTGGGCCCGCCGGACCGGCGGCCGGCGAACCGGCAGGAGAGCCCCTGCACTGCCTGGTCACCGGCGCCAGTGGCTACATCGGCGGCCGGCTGGTCCCCGAACTCCTCGACGCCGGACACCGCGTCCGCTGCATGGCCCGTTCCCCCGAGCGGCTGCGCGACCACACCTGGGCCGACCGCGCCGAGGTGGTGCGCGGCGACGCCCTGGACCCCGCCTCCGTCAACGCCGCGATGCGCGGCATCGACGTCGCCTACTACCTGGTGCACGCTCTCGGCGGCGGCTCCGGGTTCGAGGACACCGACCGCCGCGCCGCCGAGATCTTCGCCGAGGAGGCGCGCACCGCCGGAGTGCGCCGCATCGTCTACCTCGGTGGTCTGACCCCCGACGGCGTTCCCGAGGAGAAGCTCTCCCCGCACCTGCGTTCGCGCGCAGAGGTGGGCCGGATCTTCCTCCGTTCGGAGGTACCGGCGACGGTGCTGCGCGCCGCGGTGATCATCGGCTCGGGGTCGGCGTCGTTCGAGATGCTGCGCTACCTCACCGAACGGCTCCCGGTGATGGTCACCCCCCGCTGGGTCCGCACCCGCATCCAGCCGATCGCCGTCCGCGACGTGCTGCGCTATCTGGTGGGCAGCGCCCGGATGCCGGCCGAGGTCGACCGCTCCTTCGACATCGGCGGCCCGGACGTCGTGACGTACGAGGAGATGATGCAGCGCTACGCGGCGGTGGCCCGGCTCCCCCGTCGGCTGATCATGCGCGTCCCCGTGCTCAGCCCGACGCTCTCCAGCCACTGGATCGGCCTGGTCACCCCGGTGCCGCCCACGCTGGCGAAGCCGCTGACGGAGTCGCTGCGGCACGAGGTCGTCTGCCATGACCGCGACATCAGCCGCTGGGTGCCCGACCCGGCCGGCACACCGATCGGGATCGACCGCGCCCTCACCCTCGCCCTGTGGCGGGTCCGGGACGCCGACGTCACCACCCGCTGGTCGTCCGCCTCACTGCCCGGCGCACCCAGCGACCCGCTGCCGACCGACCCCGACTGGTCCGGCGGCAGCCTCTACACCGACCGGCGGTCGGTACGCGTCGCAGCGGCCCGCCCGGCACTGTGGCGGGTGATCGAGGGCATCGGCGGCGAACACGGCTGGTACTCCTTCCCCCTCGCCTGGTCGCTGCGCGGCGGACTGGACCGGCTGGTCGGCGGGGTCGGTCTGCGCCGCGGGCGCCGGGACGCCCAGCGGCTGCGGGTCGGCGACTCGCTGGACTTCTGGCGGGTCGAGGAGATCGAGCAGGGCCGCCTGCTGCGGCTCCGCGCCGAGATGCGGCTACCGGGCCTGGCCTGGCTGGAGTTGCGCGCCGACACGGACGAGGACGGCGGCACCCGCTACTCGCAGCGGGCGCTGTTCCACCCGCACGGGCTGGTCGGTCACATGTACTGGTGGAGCATCTCCCCCTTCCACTCGATCGTGTTCGGCGGCATGGCCCGCAACATCGCCCGCGCGGCGGAGCGTTCGGAACGCGCCAAGGTCGGGCACGGTGGTGGCGACAACGGCGGGGACGGCGACGGCGACCGGCACGGGCCGCGTGCGCCCGTCCCGACGGCCCCCGGCGCGGCCGGCGGCTGACCCCTCTCCGCCGGCGCCCCGGCCGGCTCTGTCACCACAGCGTCAACGGAACAACCAGGAGTGGCTCCATGACCGTCGCGGTCGTCCTGTTCACCTCGGACCTGCGTCTGCACGACCATCCGCCGCTGCGCGCGGCGCTGTCGGAGTGCGACGAGGTGGTACCGCTCTTCGTCCGGGACAGCGGGGTCGACGCCGCCGGGTTCGCCGCCCCCAACCGCCTCGCCTTCCTCGCCGACTGTCTGCGCGACCTCGACGAGGGGCTGCGGGAACGCGGCGGCCGGCTGGTGCTGCGCAGCGGCGAGGTGACGGCTGAAGTACGCGCGCTGGCACGGGAGGTCGGCGCCGGGCAGGTACACGTCGCCGCCGGGGTCAGCGCGTACGCCCACGCCCGCGAGGACCGGCTGCGCGCCGCGCTGGCGGAGGACGGCCGTGCCCTGCGGGTGCACGACGCGGTGATCACCGCGCTCGCCCCCGGCGCGGTCGAACCGGCCGGCTCCGACCACTTCGCGGTCTTCACGCCCTACTTCCGGCGCTGGGAACGCGAGGAGATCCGCGCGACGCTCGGCGCCCCGCGCAAGGTCCCCGTCCCGGCCGACCCACGCTCCGAGCCGCTGCCTGACCGCGCCGGCGTCACCGGTGTCTCGACGGCGCTGGCCGAAGGCGGAGAACGGGCCGGACGACGGCAGTTGACCGCCTGGCTGCGGGACGGCGTGGCGTCCTACGAGGAACGCCACGACGACCTCGCCGGGGACGCCACCTCGCGTCTCTCCCCGCATCTGCACTTCGGCACCCTCGCCCCGGCCGAGGTGGTGCACCGGGCGCGCGCGGCCGGCGGCACCGGCGCCGAGGCTTTCGTCCGGCAGGTGTGCTGGCGGGACTTCCACCACCAGGTGCTGGCCGCACGCCCGGCCTCCTCCGCCACCGACTACCGCGGCAAGGGCGACCGTTGGCGCACCGGGACGGCGGCCGAGGAGGACTTCGCAGCCTGGCGCGACGGCCGCACCGGCTACCCCATCGTGGACGCCGCGATGCGGCAGCTGCACCACGAGGGCTGGATGCACAACCGGGGCCGGCTCCTGGTCGGCAGCTTCCTCACCAAGACTCTGTACCTCGACTGGCGTTGGGGAGCACGGCACTTCCTGGAGACGCTGGTGGACGGCGACGTGGCCAACAACCAGCTGAACTGGCAGTGGATGGCGGGCACCGGAACCGACACCCGCCCCAACCGGGTGCTCAACCCGATCCGCCAGGCGTTGCGTTACGACCCGGACGGCACGTACGTACGACGATGGGTCCCCGAACTCGCGGAGCTGGAGGGCGCGTCGGTGCACGAGCCGTGGAAGCTGGAGGGGCTGGACCGCGCCCGGTTCGACTATCCCGACCCGGTGGTCTCCCTGACCGACGGGCTCGCCCGCTTCAAACACGCACGAGGCGTGGAGTGACGGCGCCCGGCGAAGCGACGCCCGACGCGACCGCGCCCGCGCCCGCGGCAACGACGCCCGACGAAGCGACGCCCGACGAAGCGACGCCCGGCCCGCTCGCGCCGGAGAAAGGTGAGAGCCCGTGACGGCCACTCGCAGCATCCACCCGGACCACCCCGACGTCATCGTCGTCGGCGCCGGCCTCGCGGGCCTCGCGTGCGCCCTCGATCTCGCGGAGGCCGGTCTGGAGGTGGCCGTACTGGAGGCGTCCGACGGCGTCGGCGGCCGGATGCGGACCGACCGGCGTCACGGCTTCCAGCTGGACCGCGGCTTCCAGGTCTTCAACACCGCCTACCCCCAGGTCGCCCGGCGCCTGGACCTGTACGGACTGCGCCTGCACCCGTTCACGCCGGGCGTGCTGGTCCACACCGCCCACGGACGGGTGCGCTGGGACAACCCCACCCGCCACCCCGCCCGCGCGGCGGGGCTGCTGACCTCCGGCGACGCCTCCCCGGGCGACCTGCTGGCGCTGGGCCGCCTCACCGCACGCGACACCCTGCTGCCGGCCCGCGCGCTCAAACGAGGAGTGGAGGAGACGACCCTCAGCGCCCTCGCCCACGCGGGCATCTCCGAGGCGCTCGTCGAGGAACTGCTGCGGCCCTTCCTCTCCGGCGTCTTCCTCGAAGACGAACTCGCCACCTCCAGCAGGATGTTCCACCTGGTGTGGCGCAGCTTCGTGCGCGGCCACCTCACGCTGCCGGCCCGGGGCATCGGCGCCGTGCCACAGCAGCTGGCGGACGGGCTCCCGTCCGGATCGCTGCGGCTGGAGACCCCGGTCGCGGCACTGGCCGACCACGGCGTGGTGCTGGAGTCCGGCGCCGAACTGACGGCCGCCACCGTGGTGGTGGCCACCGACGCGGCCACCGCCGCGACCCTGCTGCCCGGGCTCGCCGTCCCCGACTTCCGCACCGTGACCACCTACTACCATGCCGCGTCCCGGCCGCCGCTGCGTGAACCGACGTTGCTGCTGGACGCCGCCGGCCGGTTCCTCAACACCGCCGTCCTCAGCCAGGTCGCACCGAGCTACGCGACGGACGGACGGGCCCTGGTCGCCACCTCGGCCCTCGGCGACGACGTCCCGGGCCGGGAGACGACGCTGCGCGCCGAACTCGCCGAGGTCTACGGCACGGACACCCACGGCTGGGAGCTGATCGACACCCACACGGTCCCGGCGGCGCTGCCGGCCATGGTGCCGCCCTGGCCGCTGAGCCGCGGCTGCGCGATCGGCCCGGGCCGGTATGTCTGCGGCGACCACCGGGCGACCGGCTCGGTGCAGGGCGCCCTGGCGTCCGGCGCCCGCGCCGCCCGGGAGGTCATCGCCGCCCGGGTGGCACCGCTCGCCCGCCGTCGGGGCGGGACGGGCACGCGCTGAGCGCTCGGCGGGCCCGACGGGCGCGGCGGTGACCATCCGCACGCCGTGGTGCGCCCTCGGTGCGGGACGCGCGCGTACGCCGAACGACGGTACGCACGGGCGCTGTTGGTCCTAGCATGGGCCGGGTGACAGCCGACCGCCATGGCCGGCGCCCGACGGCGGGCGCGGGCGCCGCCCTCACCACCGGCGCCGCCCTCACCACCGGCGCGGTCGCCCGTCGGCTCGGCGTCGCACCGACGACGCTGCGCTCCTGGGAGCGGCGCTACGCGATCGGCCCGGCCGACCGCGAACAGGGCCGCCACCGGCGCTGGACCCCCGCGGACATCGCCCGCCTGGAGGAGATGTGCCGACTGACCGGCCTCGGCGTCCCCCCGGCAGAGGCCGCACGCGCCGCGCTGCGCACCGCCCACGGCGTCCCCCTCGCCGGCCCCGGGCCCGAACCGTCCGCCCCGCCGCCCCGCCCGCCGAACCCACACCCGGCGACGACCGGCGCACCTTCACCGGGGTGGACCCGGCACCTGCTGCCCGCCGTCCGCCCCGGTAGCCCCGGTAGCGGTCCCGACGACCGGGGCCCCAACGGCCACGGAGCCAACAGCGCCAACGGCCCCGCCAACGGCCCCGGCCTCCACGACGCCGGCAGGGCCACCGGGCTGCTCCCCGCACCCCGTGCTCGAGCCCGACCGGCCAC
>NZ_BHZI01000203.1 GCF_004305975.1 Streptomyces otsuchiensis | reverse complement strand
TTAAAAGAGACGGGGGGTGGTCGGGTCGGGGCTGGGATCGGTCGGACGCGGCGTACCACCGCTGTCACCACCGCCGTTGCCGTTCCCCCCACCGTTGCCGTTGCCGCCGCCGCTCCCGGAGGACTCGCCACCGCCGCTCGGCGTGCCCGGCGGCGGGTTCACCGTTCCGTCGTCCTCCGGCGACTGGGAGGTTCCGGCCGTCTCCTGGCCGCCCTCTGAGTCCTCCGGGGTGCCGTCCGGTGTCTCCTCGCGCTCGGTCCCGTCGCGCTCGCCGCCGTCCTCGTCGCCCTCGTCCTCCCCGTCACGGTCAGGGTCGGTGGAGCCCTCAGCCGAGTCGGCGTCGGCCTCCGGCGCGGAGCCGGGGTCGTCGACTCCGGTACCCGGACGCACATCCGGGGTCTGGCCGGCCTCACCCGAGGTGAGCCCGAGGGTCACCACGGTGCCCAGGACGGCCGCGAGCAGCGCACCCGCGCCGGTGGCCACGGTGTTGCGGCGGGTGCCGATCACCGCCATCCGCCGGATACCGCGCTTCTGCTCGGCCGGCGCCGCTTCGGGGACGACCGTGGCCAGCGACTGGGTGAGGTCCTCACTGCCCTGGGGTATCTCCGCCGTCGGCGGAACCGTGGGCGTCTCCGGCACGGCCACCGGATGAGCGGCGGGCGAGGGCATGATGAGGTCCTCGACCAGCGCCAGCGCTCTCCGCCCGGCGTGGACCCCGCCGGAGTCGGCCAGGACCGCCCGGAGCGCCACCGACGCCTCCAGTTCGGCCCGGGCACGGTCCAGCTGGTCCTGGCAGATGGCGAGGATGCCCAGCTCATGGTGGAAGTACGCCTGGTCGGCGACGAAGCCCGCAGCGCGGGCGCACTCCTGACCGGTCCGCAGTATCCGCTCCCAGACGCCCCACCGCAGGGCGAGGGCGAGCTGCGGCGCGGCGGCACGGGCCAGGGTGGCGACGGCCTCGTGGTGTCCGCCGCGCTGCGCCGCGCGCGCGGACGCGAGGAGGGTCTCGGCCTCGGCCGCGATCCGGGCGGGCGGAGGCGTGGCGTCCGAGAGCCACCAGGTGTAGTGCTGGGCGACGGTGCGCGAACGCCCCTCGGCGCCCTCGGCGTAGCCGGCCGCCGCGAGCTGCTCCGCCACGCCGCCCGCCAGGCGTACGTGGTCCCCGGTGGCCGATGTCAGTCCGGCGGTGCGCAGCCGGTCGTGGTCGGCGAGCACGGTGTGGTCGCCGGTGAGGGCGGGCAGTTGGCCCGCGGCCGGGAGGGCGCCGCCGAGCGCGACCGCGAGTCGCAGTGTCTCCCGGGAGCCCTCCGGCAGGACGCCGGCCAGGGTGCTGACCAGCGCGTCGGGCTCGGGCAGCGGACCGCTCGCCCGGCCGGTGTCGCGCTGCCGCAGCAGCTCCGCGGCCTGCGCGAAGCGGAGCGGCAGTCCTTCGGTGGCGAACCAGAGGTCGCCCGTCCAGTCGGCCTCGTCGTCGGCGAGGGGCCGGCCGACCAGCGCCTCCAGCAGCTCCACGCAGGCGGTGCGGCTGAGACCGGAGAGGACGACCTCCTCCAGGCGGGCGTCCGCCGCGGCGGCCTGGGTGTCGGGGACTGCCGTCATCAGGAACGCGCACTCGGGGGTGGCGTCCAGGAGTTCGTTGAGGGCGTTGCCGCTGAACTCGACGTCGTCGATCAGGACGACGGCGCCTATGCCGCGGAGCGCGGCGTGGAGTTCGGCGGCCGCGGGGCGGTGACCGGGGCTGTGATGGGCGGCGGCGTACAGCTCGTGCTTGATGTCGGCGGCGCTGCGACGGTGACCGCTCAGCCGTATCAGGCCGTCGGGGGCGAGGTCGGCGCAGTCCTGGGCGACGGCGTCGAGCAGTGCGGTCCGGCCGCTGCCGGGCGGCCCGGTCAGCCGCACCGAGCGGCCGCGCGAGAGCAGCCGCGCCAGGCGCTCGCGCTCCTCCTCGCGCTCCAGGAGCGGGCCGCCCTCGGCCGGTGCGGCCGGGTCGGGGAAGCTGCGGCCCGACACGGGCCGACGGCCGGGCGGGCAGGACTCTATCTGGCTGCCGTCGACCGGGTTGAGGGTCAGGAGGAAGTCGCCGGCGATCAGCTCGGCGATGCGCTGTGGACCGCCGCCGGTCCCCCGGGGCTCGGGGCCGTTCGGTGCCGGGTTGTTGGGGTCCATGCTGTCAGTCCCTCGGATGCGGTGCGGTCGTCGCCGCGGGTGGTGGTCCGGGTCGGGCCGTGGGGCGGGTGACCCCAGACTAACCAGGCAGCCCGGGGCTACTGTCGTACCATCGCCGCCCACGGGCCGCGCACGCAGGGCCACCGCTGGGTCGTTTTGGTGCGGTTCGGGCGGCCGGGGGGGGGACGGACCGTCCGGAGGGTTCGGCCCCGGCCGCGCGAGGAGTTCGGGTATCGGACTCCCACGCCCGGCCGGCCGACCGCGGTCAGGGCGTGATGGTGAGGATGCGGTGGAGCCGGGTCGCGACCAGCACGCGCCGCATCCGCGGGGGCACCTCGCGGAGCACCAGCCGCCGGCCACAGCGCCCCGCGCGGCGGTGGGCTCCCATGATCACGCCCAGGCCGGTCGAGTCCCAGGCGTCGAGCTCCCGAAGGTCGAGAACCAGGTCGCCGTGGCCGGCGTCGAGGGCGTCGTGCAGCACTGTTCTGGCGTCCGCTGCGCTGCGTACGTCCAGGCGACCTCCGACCGCCAGCTCGGTGTGGTCGCCCCTGATGTGCATACGCTCTCCCCGGTGGCCCGTGGCCTGTCGTCGATGATCCGGCTGGTGGACTGTCTGTGCCGAGCTGTGTTGTCGCCGAGCTGTGTTGTCGCCGGGCGGTGTTGTCGAGGCCCCGCACGCGGCGGCCCGCTGCCCGGGCCGCCGGCGTCCGGCGTGGGGCCGGACCGTGGTGAGGCCGCCGGGTGTGCCACCGGCGCCGGGCGGCCGTCGCCGGGCCCGGGTGGTGACGGCGCCGACCGGTGCCGGACGGCGGAGGCTGGTGGCGGGCCGACGCTCCTCGCGGCGCGGCCGGCGCTCGTCTCGTGGTCTGTGGTTGTGGCGGTCGTCTGCGCCCGGCTGTCCGCAGGGACCCACCGACGGCCCCGGGGTCCGCGGTGGATCTGCGTGTCCTGCGCTGCTTCGTCGTACGTGGTGTCTCTCGGTCCTGGCGGGCGAACCGCTCGTCTCCGTCGGCTCTCCGACAATGTGCTCTCGTCAGATCTGACGGAGATACAGGCCGATAAGTTGCCGACTCGGCCAAACACGCCGCCGAATTCACCCGTGCGCGTGACACCCCGGCCAGCGCGCTGACGCGGGCAGCGACGACCCGTCACATCGTGCCGGACGGACGCGCCATCGCCGTACCCGCCCCCGCCGACGAGCGACGGGAGCGGGTGGTGGCGGTGTGGACCGATGCCGGGTACCGGGGTCGCGCGGCTCAGTAGTTGTAGAAGCCCTCGCCGCTCTTACGGCCGATCACGCCCGCGTCGACCATGCGGCGCATCAGCTCCGGCGGGGCGAACTTCTCGTCCTGCGACTCGGCGTAGATGTTCTCCGCCGCGTGGGTGAGGATGTCGATCCCCGTGAGGTCCGCGGTCGCCAGCGGGCCCATGGCGTGCCCGAAGCCGAGCTTGCAGGCGGTGTCGATGTCCTCGGCCGTGGCGACACCGGACTCACGCAGCTTGGCCGCCTCGACGACCAGAGCGATGATCAGCCGGGTGGTGACGAAGCCGGCGACATCACGGTTGACGACCACACAGGTCTTGCCCACCGACTCGGCGAACTCCCGCGCCGTCGCCAGCGCCTCGTCACTGGTCTTCACACCGCGCACCAGCTCGCACAGCTGCATCATCGGCACGGGCGAGAAGAAGTGGGTGCCGACGACCCGTTCCGGACGCCCGGTCACCGCCGCGATCTTGGTGATCGGGATAGCCGAGGTGTTGGTGGCGAGGACGGTCTCCTCCCCCACCAGCTTGTCCAGGGCCCGGAAGATCTCCTGCTTGATCTCCAGCCGCTCGAACACGGCCTCCACCACGATCTCGGCGTCCCCCGCGGCGTCGAGGTCGGTCGTGGTCGTGATCCGGCCGAGGGTCTCCGTGGCCTGGTCCGCCGTCAGCTTCTCCTTGGCGACAAACCGTTCGAGTGATTTCTCGATCCCGCCCCTGCCACGTGCCAGCGCCTCGTCGGTGACATCCCGCAGCACCACATCCCAGCCCGCACGGGCGGATACCTGGGCGATCCCGGACCCCATGAGTCCGGCACCGATGACAGCGAGCTTCCTGGCCACGTGAGATCCCTTCGCCGTTCCGTAAAGTGCCTGCGCGGAATGTAGCCGCCCGGGCCACCCCGTGGGGAGTGCTGAGACACGCGTCACGTCTCACATGGCGGACATCACACCGGCGGCTGACGGTACCGTCGCCCCATGGTCAACCTCACGCGCATCTACACCCGGACCGGCGATCAGGGCACCACCGCGCTCGGCGACATGAGCCGGACCGCCAAGACCGATCTGCGGATCGCCGCCTACGCCGACGTCAACGAGGCCAACGCCGCGATCGGCACGGCCCTCGCGCTGGGCTCGCTCGACGGCGAGGTGGCCGCCGTGCTGGTGCGGGTGCAGAACGACCTCTTCGACGTGGGCGCCGACCTCGCGACCCCCGTGGTGGAGAACCCCGAACACCCGCCCCTGCGGGTCCTCCAGAGCTACGTGGACCGGCTGGAGACCGACTGCGACCACTTCCTCGAAGGACTGGAGAAACTCCGCAGCTTCATCCTTCCGGGTGGTACACCGGGCGCGGCGTTGCTCCACCAGGCGTGCACCGTGGTCCGCCGCGCGGAGCGCTCCGCCTGGGCCGCGATGGAGGAACACGGCGCGGAGATGAACGCCCTGACCGCCACCTACCTCAACCGTCTCTCGGACCTGCTGTTCATCCTCGCGCGGGCCGCGAACAAGGAGACCGGCGACGTCCTGTGGGTACCCGGCGAGAACCGCTGACCACCCGTCACCCGGTCCGGCCCTCACCCCGGACCGCACCTCACCCCGAGCCGGAGCGCAGCCCGCCTGTGGCGGCGGAGCCCTCACCGGGCTCCCCGCCGGGCGGTGCGGAACGCGGCCACACCACGTAGCTGCCGGCGATCAGGCCGTGGACGGCCACGATCTGCAGACCACGCAGCTGCCACCCCGTCAGCGCCTCCCCCGCGGCCGAACCGTCCTGCGCGACCGCGATCAGGAACTGCAGCACGGCCGCGGCGATGACCACCGCGATGACCGTCTGCCGCCAGAGCGCCAGCTCGTGACGGGCGCGGGCCCGGCCGTACCGCGGCGGCTTCGCGGGGCGCGGCGCGCCCTGGAACCGGTGCGCCGCGTGGCCGTCCGCCCAGCGCACCAGCCGGTGTCCGTAGGCCACGGTGAAACCCAGGTAGAACGCGGCCAGACCGTGCGCCGCAGAGGGTTCACCGCCCCGCGCGAGATCAGCCGCGGTCGCGGACAGCAGCAGCAGGTCGATCAGCGGTACGCACAGCAGCAGCGCGCCGCCCAGGCGCGGCATGCGCAGCGGGTAGCGGGCGGCCAGTCCGGCCGCCAGCACCAGCCAGAAGCCGACCTCCGCGGCGGCGATCAGGGCGATGATCATCGTGCACTCCTCGGTTCCCCACCGAGGATGCCGTGGACAGCCCCGTCGGGGCGTCGTCGCGGGTGATGATCCCGCACGGGCGCACTGCGACCTTCGATGTACCGGGCCCGCCCGCCTCCCGTGACCCGCTCGACCCTGGAGCGCCCCTCGCGCGCGTCGTCTCCGCGCCGGTCGGACCGTACCGCCGCACACGGCAGGATGGCGGGTGAACGCCGAACCTCGGACTCCGGCCGCCCCGGCCGTGGAGGAGATCGAATGACGCCGAACGGTCCCGATCGCCGCGCGGATGACGAGGGTCCGGTCGCGGTGTTCGCCGCGTGGATGCGGGACCTCCACCGGGAGGCCAGGAAGCCCAGCTACACCGAGATCGTGCGCAGGAGCCGAACACGGTATCCGGAGGCGACCGTCCGGGAGAGCACGATCTCGGACACCTTCAACGCCAAACGGCTCCCACGATGGGACAGCGTCGAGCCGGTCGCCTGGGTGTTGGGCGGTGACCTCATGGTCGCCGAGTGCCTGGAGCGCTGGAAACAGGCGGACGCGGCGCTCTCCGCCCAACCGCCCCAGCCGCCGCCACCTCAACCTCCCGAGCCGGTACCTCCCGCGCCGGTACCTCCCGCGCCGCCCGTGGAGCGGGAGCACACGGAGTCCGGTCCCGCGCCCGCACCGGAGCCCGGCCCGAGCGGCAAGGACGGAACAGACCGTCCGGACGGGCCAGGCAGTCCGGACGGACCAGGCAGTCCGGGCGGACCAGGCAGTCCGGGCGGCCCTGGCAGGCCACGGCGCCTGTCACGGTGGGCCCTGGCGATGGTGCTGGTCGCCCTCGGCCTGCTGGTCCACGTCTCCGGCAGGCTCACCACGGGTGACGGCGACACGGCGGCTCCCGACGTCTCGCACCCGCCCGCCTCCGCACCGGCCCCACCGGAGAGGGCGGAGGAGACGGACGGTTCCGCTCCCGAGCCGTCCGGGAGCGCCGGCGGAGCTGCCAGGGAGCAGCTGATCGCCGGCCTCCCCTGGGCGGACCAGCCCAGGGAGACCGCGTGGACGCGGGACGGCGACCTGGGGATCAACATCACCGAGGTGGGAAGCGCCCTCAGCTACTTCGTCATCACCGACACGCGCAGCTGCACCGTCACCGGCACCGGCATCGGGGAGTCCGTCGTGCTCACCGGTCCCGACGGCACGTGGACGCGGCTCATCGTCACCGATATCGGCCAGTTCGGTCCGGAGCTGACGCCCATTCCCGTGACCTTCCAGATCACCCGCGGTGAGGGCGAGAGGCCGCACGGCACGAGAAGCTGCGCCTGATCACCGGCTCCTCGCGAGCGCTCTTCCGACGACGTGCCCCACGGTGTTCCCCGGTGCTCCCGCTCTCCGGCGTTCGGTGTTGTTCGGCGTCCTTCGAGAAGCCCCACCGAACGCCCCGGAGCTGCCTCAATGAGTGGCGTCAGCCCGATCCGCACCGCTGGAAGGCGCCCGTGATGACCATTCTCGTTCTGCCGCTCGTGGGCCTCGTTCTGGGCGTACTCGGCCCGCTCCTGGCCACCGCCGTCGCCGTCCTGGCCGACGACCCCGCGCGCCGGGCGGACGCCCGGCAGGTCCTGTGCCTCCTGCTGGCCCGCCCCCTCCTCGCGCGACGCCGACCGTCCGGGCGCTGCGCCCAGCCGTTCGTCCCGGATCAGCGCCGTGGGCGCGGATGAGCCCGCGACCGGCTCGGGCCTCCGTCGGGGCGGGCCTGTTCGCGGGCGGGAGATCACCACACCCCACCCCGCACCGACGGCCCCGGAAGCTAGGAGACGAGTCCGAGGACGAGCAGCACCAGCCCGGCGGCGCCCAGCACTCCGGCACCCGCCCGGAAGCCGCGCACCTTGGTGGTCTCCGACTTCAGCAGCTCCTCCTGGCTGCGGGTGGAGACGAGGTACAGCCCGCCCTCGGACGGCGGGCCGATGGCCAGCCGTCCGCCCGCGTCGGTGGCCTCGCCGTGGACGAAGACCCGTTGTCCGGGCAGCAGCGCCCATTCCTCGTAGCGGTAGCCGATGCTGCCGGAGGAGGAGCCGAGGTTGAGCGAGAGGGAACCGACCGTGACGGTGCGTGCCCTCCGCCCGGTGGCCTGCTCGAAGTTGTCCAGCACCTTCTGCGGCTTGTCGACACCCCGCCCGGGGCTCACCTGGATCGTCCCGGTGGCGTCCTGCACCAGGAAGTCGGCGGTGCTGGTGTTCTCGGAGACGACCCGGCTGCGTTCCTGGCGCTTGCTGCGGCCCTCGCTGTCGCGCACCGTCTCCCAGTACTTGTGCGTGACCTTGTGCCGGTGCCAGACGCACTCGGTCTCGTCGAGCTGCGAGATCAGCGGGCCGCCGGCGGGCTGCGCGGTGCCGACCACCTCGCAGGCGTACCGGAACTGTCCCGGGCCGGCGGCGGAGCTGGCCGCCTGGTGCAGCTGCACCACCTCGTTCACCGGCAGTGTCTCCACCCGCGTCAGCGCGCGGGAGCGCCCCTCGGCGGAGCGGGCGGCGAAGAAACAGACCACCGCGAAGACGAGCGCGATGACACCGATCCAGATCATGGGACCCCCTTGGTCGTTCTCCACACCCACGCCGACGGCGCGCCCACGGTTCCGTGGCGCCGGTCCCCGGCCGGTGGTCACCCGGCCGGCCCTGTCCGCACGTCTCGCGGTGCCGTCCGGTGTGGTGGGCCCCAACCTATCGGGCAGCATGGGGCCCATGCCCCTCTCCCGACCGCATCGTGATGACGTGGTGATCAGCGTGGCCGGCCTGGCCGCGGGGCTGCTGACCTGGTCGCTGGGGCTGTACAACAACCCGGCGGGCGGTGAGCGCTCGGGGGCGGTGCTGCTGGTGCCGCTGGTGGTGATGGCCGGGCTGGAACTGCTGAGGCGGAGCCCTCGGGTGGCGCTGCCGCTCGCCCTGCCGACGCTGGCCGGGGACCTGCTGGCGGGCTCGCTGCTGGTGACGGTCGTGATGTTCACCGACATCGTCTACGCCGCCGCGCGCTACGGGTCGCCGCGGCTGGCCCGGTCGCTGCTGCCGCTGAGTGTGGCCGGGACGGTGGCCCTGACGGTCGGCTTCCTGGTGGCGTACCGGCAGGCGGAGGCGCTCCTCGTCGGCGCGGTGTTCGCCCTGATCACGCTGGCCCCGGCGTCCACCGGGGTGATCGTGCGCCACCACCGTGACGTGGCGACGGCGGAGCGGCTGCGGGCGGAGCAGACGGCGCTGCTGGCGGAGATGGACCGCACCCAGGCGGTGACGGCCGAGCGGGCCCGGATGGCACGGGAACTGCACGACGTGGTGGCCAACCACCTGTCGGCCATCGCGATCCACTCCAGCGCGGCGCTCTCCCTGGACGACCGGGACACCAGCCACCGCGCGCTGACGGTGATCAGGGAGAACAGCACCCAGGGCCTGGCCGAGATGCGGCAGCTCATCGGCATCCTGCGCGAGGAGGAGCGGGAGGGCGGTGACAGGTCGCCGGTCTCCCCCACCCTGGACGGGCTGGACGCGCTTCTCGACCACGCGCGAGCGGGTGGCGCGGCGGGCGGCCTGCGGTTCGTGCTGGAGGAGGCGCCGGAGCGGGGCGTCCGGCTGCCCGCGCCGGTGGAGCTGGCGGGCTACCGCATCGTGCAGGAGTCGCTGACCAACGCGGTGAAGCACGCGTCGCCGGGGACGGTGGCGGTCCGGGTGCGGCAGGCCGGCGGAACGCTGGAGGTCACCGTGACGAGCGCCTGCGCGGCGGCGGCCCGTACCCCGGCGGTGCCGGGGGCGGGTGCCGGGCTGCTCGGGATGGCGGAACGGGCCGAGCTGCTGGGCGGTACCTTCGGGGCGGGCCGTCACACCGAGCCCGACGGATCGGTGCGCTGGCGGGTCCGGGCGGTGCTGCCGACGGGGCCCGATGCCGTGGGTGACGGCCCGGTGGACGCTGACGAGGGGGGCCGGAGCCGGTGAGCGGGACGATTCCGTCGCGGGACGGGGAACGACCGGGGGACGGGGAACGACCGGGCGACGGGCGACAGCCGGGGGACGCGGAACAGCCACTCGGCGAGCGGCCACCGCCGCCGGCGGGCACCCCGCTGCGCGTGGTGGTTGCCGAGGACCAGTCCTCGGTGCGCGCCGGACTGGTGCTGATCCTGGAGAGCGCCGACGGCATCGACGTGGTCGGCGAGGCCGCCGACGGGGAGCAGGCCGTCGCGGTGGCCCGGGAGCTGCGGCCCGACGTGGTGCTGATGGATGTCCAGATGCCCCGGCTGGACGGGGTCGCCGCGACCCGGCTGATCGCCGGGGAGCGGCTGGCGGACGTACTGGTGCTGACGACGTTCGACATCGACGCGTATGTCTTCGGGGCACTGCGGGCGGGCGCGGCCGGTTTCCTGCTGAAGGACGTGGAGGCGACCGAACTGATCGCGGCGGTCCGGGCGGTGGGGCGCGGCGCTGGGATGATCGACCCGTCGGTGACGCGGCGGCTGATCCAGGAGTTCGGCCGTGGGCCGGCGGCCGGGTCGGCGGCGGGCGCCGAGGAGCGTGAGCGGCGGCTGGCGCCGCTGACCCGCCGGGAGCGGGCGGTACTCGAACAGGTCGGCCTGGGGCTCTCCAACGCGGAGATCGCCGCGCGGCTCTCGATGGCCGAGGCGACGGTGAAGACCCATGTCAGCCGCGTTCTGGGCAAGTTGGAGCTGCGCGGCCGGGTGCAGGCGGCGATGCTCGCGCGGGAGCTCGGACTCGTCTGACATCCGCCCCGCGAGGGGCTGACGCGGGCCGGCGGCGACGGAGCTTTGGTGGGCCTGGTGTGCGCCTTAAGCGCGCCTTAACCGGCCACCAATCCGTTCACGCACCCTTGCCCATTGGTCCAGACCTCCCTAGTGTCCGGATCCGAACGGTGGGACCGGCGTTGCCGATCCCACCGCGCTGCGTCACGTCCACCCCTCCCGTTACGGCCCTCGGCGGCCGGATCGAGCCAACAGGAGCAGCGTCTTGAGCAAGGCGACACACACCAGAAGAGCCACCCGGCGCAAGCTGATTGCCGCGGCGGCGGCGCTGACGATCCCGATCGGGGGCGTCGTCGCCCTGAGCGGCACCGCTCAGGCGGCCGGCGACGTCACCGCGGAGTTCAGCAAGGGGTCCAGCTGGGACTCCGGTTTCAACGGCCAGTGGACCATCCACAACGGAACGGACACCGCCCTCGACGGCTGGACTCTGGAATGGGAGTTCCCCGAGGGCACCGAGGTGACCTCGCTGTGGAACGGCGCGCTGAGCCAGTCCGGCAACAGCTACACCGTGACCGCCGAGGACTGGAACGGCGCGCTCCAGCCGGGTGCGTCGCTCACCGTGGGCTTCGGCGCCAGCGGGACGGGCGAGCCGGCGGGCTGTCTGATCAACGACAACCCGTGTTCCGGCTCGGGCGACCCCACCGACCCCGATCC
>NZ_BHZI01000202.1 GCF_004305975.1 Streptomyces otsuchiensis | reverse complement strand
CCCCAGAAACCGCGTTTCCCCAGGTCAGAACGGCTCTGCGTGGGTTCGCTGTGTGGGGCGGGTGGGACTCGAACCCACGGCCGACGGATTATGAGTCCGTTGCTCTAACCAGCTGAGCTACCGCCCCATCAGCGGCGCGCCGCGCACTGATGTGCGCGTCGTCTGCCGCAGCATAGCTGCTCATACGATCTCCCGCCCGGGTCGGGGGGTGCTCGTACGGCGGTACGGGCTGCGGCCTCGGGGACATCGGTTCCCGTCTGCGCGGGCGCTATGCACGCAGAACGACGAAGGGCCCCGGACGGGGCCCTTCAGGTGATGCTCCCCCGACTGGACTCGAACCAGTAACCTGCCGGTTAACAGCCGGCTGCTCTGCCAATTGAGCTACAGGGGACTGCTCTACGTGGGTTCCGCACCCCGTCCCCGGGGGCGTTCCCTCGCTGCGGGCAATACATTAGCGCATGTGAGGGGGTGCTCTGAAATCGGTATTCGGGGTACCCGGACGGTAGGGCCCCGGGCCGGCCGGTCCGGGGCGAGGATGAGTGCAGAAAAGGGGAGCGTTCCGATGCGGAAGCTCACGTTCATCGCCGGTGCCGCAGTGGGGTTCGTGCTGGGCGCACGGGCCGGCCGGGGGTGCTACGACAGGATCGCGGCGTCGGCCCGGCGCATCGCGGAGAACCCCGCTGTCCGGAACACCGTCGAGTCCGCCGCGCACAACGGCCGCCAGGCGGCGGCGCGTGCGGGCACCGCGGTCGTGGACCGGGCCGGCGACCGGCTTCCCGGGTCGCTGTCGCAGAAGCTCCGGTCCGTGCAGGGCCGGCAGAACCCGCTGGACGACGACTGGGGGAGCAGCGGCGCGCTCTGAACCGTGTCCGCCGGCCGCCGGGTACCCGGCGGCCGACGGACCACCGGTGAACGCCCGAGGCGGCGGTGGTGTCCCGCTGGGGACGCCCACCGCCGCCTCCGTCGCGTCCACCCCCGGCCCGCGCCGCGCCCGTGGGAATCGCCCGCGCGGTCCGGGAAGGCCCGGCGGCGGCGCGGTGTTGTCGGAGTGTCACGGGTGCCAGGGCGCACCACCGCCGGACACCGGCACCACCCCAGGCACCCGCACCACCCCAGGCACCCGCACCACACCTGGCACCGCACCAGTGAGAGGAATCCGATGACACTCCCCACCACCGGCCGTTCCTGGCACCTCGTCGCCCGCCCGCAGGGCTGGCCGGTGCCCGAGGACTTCGCGCTCCGCGAGGAGCCGGTGCGGCCCCCCTCGGCCGGCGAGATCCTGGTGCGCAACGTGCACCTTTCGGTCGACCCGTACATGCGGGGCCGGATGAACGACGTCAAGTCCTACGTCCCGCCGTTCCGGCTCGACCAGCCCATGGACGGCGGCGCGATCGGCGAGGTGATCGCCTCCGAGGCCGAGGGCATCGCCGTCGGCGACCATGTCTTCCACGATCTGGGCTGGCGCGAGTTCGCGACGCTGCCGTCCCGGTACGCCCGGCCCGTCTCGGCCGAGGACGCCCCGCTGAGCGCCTTCCTGGGCGTCCTCGGCATGCCAGGACTGACCGCCTGGGCGGGGCTGCTGGAGACCGGCGGGCTCACCGAGGGCGATGTCGTCTTCATCTCCGGCGCCGCCGGCGCGGTGGGCAGCGTCGCGGGCCAGATCGCCCGCCTCAAGGGCGCCTCCCGGGTGATCGGCAGCGCGGGCTCGGCGGAGAAGGTGGCGCGCCTCACCGAGGAGTACGGCTTCGACGCCGCGTTCAACTACAAGGACGCCTCGGTCGGCAGCCAGCTGCGCGAGGCGGCCCCCGACGGCATCGACCTCTACTTCGACAACGTCGGAGGGGGCCATCTCCAGGCCGCCATCCACGCCTCCAACGTGCACGCCCGGATCGTGCTCTGCGGGATGATCGCCCACTACAACGCGACCGAGCCGCCGCCCGGCCCCAACAACCTGATGCAGCTGATCGCCAAGCGCATCCGGATGGAGGGGCTGCTGGTCATCGACCACGAGGCGCTGCGTCCCCGGTTCGTCGAAGAGGTCTCCGGCTGGCTGCGCTCCGGTGAGCTGCACTACCCGGAGACGGTCGTGAACGGCTTCGAGAACACCGTGGACGCGCTGCTGGGCGTCCTGCGGGGCGAGAACACCGGGAAGATGATCGTCACCCTCTGACGGACGGCCACCGGTGCCCTGGACGTCGTGCTCACGACGACCGGGGCACCGGACAGGCACCGGAGCGGCCACCGGCCCCGGCCGGGGCCGTGCCCGGGACGCCTCAGCCGTCAGCAGTCAGCCCTCAGCCCTCAGCCGCGCCGGGTCCGGCGCCCGCGGCGAGCGAGAGCAGGGCGCGCACCTGTGCGGTGATGTCCATCCGGCCCGTGACCAGGACGGTGTCGGTGAACCGTGCCGACCCCTCCGAGGCGTTCTCCTCGGCGAACTCCAGTACCGGGGTGTGCAGATGCCCCCCGGGCAGCCCCGGGGCGAGCCGGTCGCGCAGCAGCGTCGCCCGGTAGGCGACCTCGTTGGAGAGGTAGTCGCCCCCGCCTCCCGCCCGGGCCGCCGATCCGGGCGTAGGGCCGTCGGCCCGGGTCACCGGCTCGGTGGCGCCGGGCGGCAGCTCCGTGACGGTGGTGTTGTCGCGCACCGGGTAGAGACCGGTCGGCTCCGCGGTCAGCCGCCGGTGGGGCAGGGTCGTGACCGTCCACGGTGGCCCGGGCTCCGCGTGGACCGCGCCGTCGTCCCTGCCGCTCGCCGCGGGCGGCACGGGGCCGGGCGCCGTGGCCATGGTGTTGTCGGTGCCCTCGCCGCGCCAGCCTGCGTTGTGCCGCTCCAGGTCGAAGAAGCCCCGGCGGCCCTGGCTGATGGTCATGAACAGGTCCACCTGGCGCGGCCCGGGCTCCAGGTAGGGCCGCAGCGCGCTCTCCACGACCCCGTCGGTGAAGTCGCGCCAGCGCACCGGCAGCACCACGGCCTCGATGTGGGCGGACCTGCCGCAGGCGGTGCGGACCACCGTGCCGTGCAGGGCGAGCACGGCGGCGCCGGAGGGGTTGGAGCGCCGGATGTCGCTTTCCAGTCGGAACGGGTCGAAGCCGGTCACCACCACCCGCAGCCGGTCGGGGCCGGCGGGCAGCAGGTTGCCCTCCATGCCGCGCGACCCGCGCTCCAGAGCGGCGAGGAGCGTGGCGGTGTCGATGCCGGTATCGACACCGGTGCCGGTGCCGGTGCCGAAAGCGGGGCGCCAGGCCCGCACCTCCTGGGCGAGCGCCAGCCGTGCCCAGTAGAGGGGCCGGTCGTCGCCGTCCCCCTCGCGCAGGCGGCGGATCGCCTCGCGCCACAGCGCGCGGGCGTGCCGGGCGACGATCAGCTCGGCCTCCTGTGCCGACGCGGCGTCCGCCAGGGCGGCGGCCAGACGTGGGGCGGCGCCGCCCAGTCCGCCGTGCTGGATCAGGCGCTGGGGGACGGCGCCGGTGAGGCGGTCCTCCTCGATGGTCGGCTGCGCGGTTGGCGCTTCCGGCGATGTTGCGGGCACGGCCCCTCCGGGCGGTCACGGGGAATAAGGGAAGCGGGGGGACTGCACATGGTTACCAAAGATCACCACCGCGCCAGAAGCCCCCTGCGGTCTCGTTACGGCGACGGTTTCCGCCGGTCAGCCCCGTGCGACGGGCCGCCGCCCGCTCCCCGTGCCGGAATCGCCGAGAGGGGGGATAGTGGCATTAGGCCATGTAACAGGAGGAGTCACGATATGAGCATCATCGCGTGGATTGTGATCGGACTGATCGCCGGCTTCGTCGCCAAGGCGATCCTTCCCGGGCGTGCCAATACCGGGATCATTCTGACGACCCTGCTCGGCATAGCCGGCGGTCTGCTGGGAGGCTGGCTCGGCGTGCTGATCTTCGGGGTGGGGGTGGGCGGCTTCTTCGCGCTCTCCACCTGGATCTGCGCCATCGTCGGCTCGGTCATCCTGCTGGGTGTGTACGGCATGATCACCGGTCGCCAGGGACACGCCCACGGACGTCACCAGCACGCGTGACGTCCCCGTCGAACGCCGCGGCGGCCCGGCCGACCCCCTGAAGGGGGTGACCGAGCCGCCGCGTCGCCGTTCGCTCACACGTAGCCGAGGCCGTGGCCGTGGCCGTCGCCCGGGCCGTCTCCGGAGCGCCGACAGGGGCACTCGCCGCCGGGATCAGTCGCGGGTGACGACCTCGTAGGCCAGTTCCGCCAGGACCCGCTGGCCGGCGCGGCTGGGGTGGAACCAGTCCCAGTCGCTGAGTTCGTCCTCGGTGAAGGGGTAGTCGTTGATCGCGCCGTCGTCGAAACGGCAGTTGTCGTCCTCGGCGCAGACCTCGCGCAGCACCTCGTTGAACTCGTCCACCCGCGCCTCGACGGCGTCGCGCCGCTCCTGGGCGTCGGGGGCGTCGGAGGCGGCGTCCTTGAGCATCGACGGGCAGACCCCGAACTGCCAGACCATGCGGGCCGCCGAGTTCTCACGCCCCGCCTGCCACAGCCGCTTCAGGTCGGGGATGCTGGCGACGAAGATCTGCGTGTCGGGGGCGTTCTCCCGGATCACGGAGAGGGTCTCGTCGAAGTCCTCGCGAAAGGTGTCGACCTCCGTCATCAGCTCGATGTCCCGGACGCAGGCGTCGTTGGCACCGGCCATCACCGTCATCAGCTCCGGCTCGTAGGCGGCGGCCTGTTCGGCCTGGGCGGGCAGCTCCGCCATCAGGGCGCCCGCGACGGCCTCGTTCCAGCTCTCCTCGACGCCGAGGCGGCTGGCCAGGCTCTCCACGTCGGCTTCGGTCCCGGTCGCCCAGGAGACCTCCGGGCAGTCGGCCAGCACGTCGCAGGCGTCGAAGCCGGTCGAGATCGAGTCGCCTATCGCCGCGATCGAGGTGGGCGCGGTGTTCCAGTCGGGTGCCCCGGTCAGTTCTCCGTGGCGCGAGTCCTCGCCCGCGTCCTCGCCGGTGGCCGACGGGGACACGGGGGAGGAGCAGGCGGACACGGCGGCCACGGAGGCGATGAGGATGGCGAGGGTGCGGCGGCTGGCCGACATTCAGCTCCCTGGTCCGGATGGGTTGACATGCACGTCGTCGCGGGTCGGACAGCGGCTGCCGCACGGTAACTTGGTCCCGGCGCATCCCGTCCGGCGGGTGGGCCCGCGTGACCAGCGTAAGAGATCAGCCGACGTCACACGCTGTCCATTTTGCCAAGATATGGCGCTCCGTGGTGTTTACTGTTCGCTGAGTGACGACGTGCAGGGGCGGGCGGCCCCGGTGAAGGCGGCGGGCCCGAGTACGGCGGGACCCGGCAGGGAAGGGCAGGAGGTCTGATGACCACACGAGGTGTCCTGTACGTGCACTCCGCGCCGCGCGCGCTGTGTCCGCACATCGAGTGGGCCGTGGCCGGGGTGCTGGGGGCCAGGGTCAGCCTGGACTGGACGAAGCAGCCGGTCTCCCCGGGGACCTGGCGCGCGGAGCTGTCGTGGCAGGGCGCCGTCGGCACCGCCTCCCAGCTCGCCTCGGCGCTGCGCGGCTGGCAGCTGCTGCGGTTCGAGGTCACCTCCGAGCCGTGCGCCACCGCGGAGGGCGAGCGCTACAGCTGCACGCCCGGCCTGGGCATCTACCACGCGGTGACCGGCATGCACGGCGACATCATGATCCCCGAGGACCGGCTGCGGGCCGCCACGGCCCGTGCGGCGCTCGGCGAGAGTGATCTGGAGGCCGAGATCACCAAGCTCCTCGGCAAGCCGTGGGACGACGAGCTGGAGCCCTTCCGCCACGCGGGCGAGGGAGCCCCGGTCCGCTGGCTGCACCAGGTGGTCTGAGCACCCGCCGCCGGGCCACGCGCGACCGCGCACCACACCACCCCGAGAACCACGCCACGCGACAGACGGCCGGGGGCCGGGACGACATCGTCGTCCCGGCCCCCGGCCGTATCGCTGTGAACCACCTCACGCCCTTCCGTGCGCACCCCGGGCGTGTCGCCCGGGACCGCCGGGCCCGCCCGTGAACGCCCCCGTCCGCCCGGGCGGGCACCGGTGGCTCAGACGGTGCGGAAGGCCAGCACCACGTTGTGGCCGCCGAAGCCGAACGAGTTGTTCAGCGCCGTCAGCGGGCCCTCCGTCGGCAGCTTCCTGGGCTCGCCGCGCACGATGTCCGCGTCCACCTCGGGGTCGAGATCGTCGACGTTGATGGTGGGCGGGGCGATGCGGTGGTGGAGCGCCTGGACGGTCGCGACGGTCTCGATGCCGCCCGCACCGCCCAGCAGGTGACCGGTCATGGACTTGGTGGCCGAGATCGCCACATGGCCGATCTCGTCACCCAGCACCTTGCGCAGCGCCTTGATCTCCGCGATGTCGCCCTGCGGGGTGGAGGTCGCGTGCGCGTTGAGGTGGACGACCTCGGCCGGGTCGAGGCCGGTGGCGTCCAGCAGGTTCTGCAGGGCCGCCGCGATGCCCCGGCCGGTCGGCTCGGGCTGCGCGATGTGGTGGCTGTCGGCCGACAGCCCCTGGCCCAGCACCTCGCAGTACACGCGGGCGCCACGCCGGGCCGCGTGCTCGGCCGACTCCAGCACCACGATGCCGGCGCCCTCACCGAGGACGAAGCCGTCCCGTCCGGTGTCGTACGGCCGCGAGGCCGTCCGAGGGTTCTCGTTGTTCTTGGACATCGCCATCATGTTGGCGAAGGCCGCGATCGGCAGCGGGTGGATGCACGCCTCGGTACCGCCGGTGACGACGATGTCGGCGCGCCCGGTGCGGATCATCTCCGCCGCGTAGCCCACCGCCTCGGCGCCCGAAGCGCAGGCGCTGACCGGGGTGTGCACGCCCGCCTGGGCGCCGACCTCCAGCCCGACGTTGGCCGCCGGGCTGTTGGGCATCAGCATCGGCACGGTGTGCGGGGAGACCCGGCGGGCGCCCTTCTCCCGCAGCACGTCGTGCTGGTCCAGCAGGGTGGTCACGCCGCCGATACCGGAGGCGATGACCGTGCCGAGCCGGTCCGGGTTGACGATGCCGTCCTCACCGGCGCGGCCGGTCAGACCGGCGTCCGCCCACGCCTCGCGGGCAGCGATCACCGCGAACTGAGCCGAACGGTCGAGCCGTCTGGCCAGCGGCCGGGGCAGCACCTCGCCCGGTTCGACCGCCACTGCCGCGGCGATACGCACCGGGAGGTCGGCGGCCCACTCCTGCTCCAGAGGGCCCGCGCCCGAGCGGCCGGCCAGCAGGCCGTCCCACGTCGAGGCGCTGTCGCCGCCCAGCGGGGTGGTGGCGCCGATACCGGTGACGACCACCGTTCGATTGGTCGCGTTCACGGGAATGATTGCTCCGCTAGTCGAGGTTGGTGAGACTCCGCCACCCTGGACGGGTGGCGGCGGGCACGTCCGCGGGCGGCCGGAGCCGCCCGCCGCGGACCGGCGTCGGTCAGCCCTGGTGCTCCAGGATGTAGTTGGTGGCGTCACCGACGGTCTTGAGGGCCTTGACGTCGTCGTCCGGGATCTTCACGTCGAAGCGCTCCTCGGCGGCGACGACGACCTCGACCATGGACAGCGAGTCCACGTCCAGGTCGTCGGTGAACGACTTGTCCTCGGCGACGTCCTCGGTGGGGATGCCGGCGATCTCGTTCACGATCTCGGCGAGACCGGCGACGATCTCTTCCTTGCTGGCAGCCATTGCGCCGCTCCTTCTGCTCTGTGTGCCGCGGTGGGTACCGCGTGGATGTGGTTGGCGGACCGGCCGGGGCCGGGCCGCCGGGGTGTCCTAAGGGAGGGTAACGACCGTGGCCGCGTACACGAGACCCGCCCCGAAGCCGATGAGCAGCGCGGTGTCGCCGCTCTTGGCCTGTCCGCTCGCCAGCATCCGCTCCATCGCGAGCGGGATGGAGGCGGCGGAGGTGTTGCCGGTGGTCTCCACGTCCCGGGCCACCGCGACGTGCTCCGGCAGCTTCAGGGTCTTGGCCAGCGAGTCGATGATCCGCATGTTGGCCTGGTGCGGGATGAAGACGTCGAGATCGTCCGCGGTGATCCCGGCCTCCTCCAGCGCCTGTGCGGCGACCTTCGCCATCTCGAACACCGCCCAGCGGAAGACCGTCTGGCCCTCCTGGCGCAGCGCCGGGAAGCGCTCCACCTCACCGTCGCGGTACTCGGTCCACGGGGTGGTCTGGGCGATCACGTCGGCCTTGTCGCCCTCCGAGCCCCAGACCGTGGGGCCCATGGCCGGCACGTCCGAGGGGCCGACCACGACCGCGCCGGCGCCGTCACCGAAGAGGAAGGCCGTGGAGCGGTCCTCCTTGTCGGTGAAGTCGGAGAGCTTCTCCACGCCGATCACCAGGACGTACTCGGCGCTTCCCTCGACCACCATGCTCTTGGCGACACCCAGGCCGTACGCGAAGCCCGCGCAGGCGGCCGAGATGTCGAACGCGGCGGGCCTGCCCGCGCCCAGGCGGTGGGCGATCTCGGTGGCGACCGAGGGGGTCTGCATGAAGTGCGTGACGGTCGCGACGATCACGGCGCCGATCTGCTCGGGCGCGACCCCGGCGCTCGCCAGGGCCTTGCCGGCCGCGGCCAGCGACATCTCGGCGACGGTCTCCTCCGGGCCCGCCCAGTGCCGCGTCGCGATCCCGGAACGGGAACGGATCCACTCGTCGGAGGAGTCGATGTGCTTCAGGATCTCCTCGTTGGGCACCACCCGGTGGGGACGGTAGCCGCCCGCGCCGGCGATCCGCGCGTACGGAGCGCCCTTGCTGGCCCTGAGAGTCGCTGACATCGTGTGGTGGCTCCTGTTCGGATTCAGCTCGCGCCCGCGGAGTGCTCCGCGACGAGTTCACGGGCGGCGGCAAGTTCGGCGGGAGTCTTCACGGCCAGGTTGGTGACGCCCTTCAGCGCCCGCTTCGCCAGCCCGGTCAGGGTGCCGCCCGGGCAGACCTCCACCAGCGCGGTGACGCCCGCCTCGCGGAAGGTCTCCGTGCACAGGTCCCAGCGCACCGGGTGCGACACCTGGGAGACCAGCCGCCGCAGCACCTCCTTGCCGCCGGCGACGACCTCGCCGTCCGCGTTGGAGACGTAGCGGACCACCGGGTCGGCGGGGGCCAGCCCGGAGGCGGCCTCGTCCATGGCGGCGACGGCCGGGGCCATGTGCGCGGTGTGGAAGGCGCCGGCGACCTTCAGCGGCCGGATCCGCGCCTTCTCGGGCGGGTTGTCCGCCAGGGCCGCCAACTGCTCGACGGTGCCCGCCGCGACGACCTGGCCGACGGCGTTGACGTTGGCCGGGGTCAGCCCCAGCTCCTCCAGGCGGTCCCGGACCTCGTCGGCGTCGCCGCCGAGGATCGCGGACATCCCGGTCTCGGTGACCGCCGCGGCCTCCGCCATGGCGAGACCGCGCCGGCGTACCAGCGTCATCGCCTCGTCCGGGGAGATCACCCCGGCGATGGCGGCGGCCGCCAGCTCGCCGACGCTGTGACCGGCCACCATCGCCGGTGCCGGCCCGCGTGCGGGCAGTTCGTCGAGGACGGCCTCGGCGGACAGCAGCGCCGCGGCCACCAGCAGCGGCTGGGCCACCGCGGTGTCGCGGATCGCGTCGGCGTCCGCCTCGGTGCCGTAGTGCACCAGGTCGAGGTCGATCGTCTCGGACCAGCCGCGCAACCGGTCGGCGGCGCCGGGCAGTTCGAGCCAGGGGGTCAGGAAGCCAGGCGTCTGGGCGCCTTGGCCGGGAGCGACGAGTACGAGCACCTTCACACTCTCTCGCGGCGGCGGGGTCCGACGCGGGTGGGATCCGGGACCAAGAACAGCGAGTGGAATTGTGAGGGCCCCACAAAAATCCCGCTCAGTGCGCTGCCTGTGCCTCACCGTCGCTCAGCCGTCCCAGCATGAGGGCGACGCGCAGCGTGAAGGCCGACCGGACGTCGGACGGGGACCAGCCGGTGACGTCCGTCACACGTCGGAGCCGGTATCGAACGGTATTGGGGTGGACGAAGAGCATTCGCGCCGCGCCTTCCAGGCTGTTGGCCTGCTCCAGATAGACACTCAGCGTCTCCAGCAGCGCCGATCCGGCGCGCTCCAGCGGTCTGTAGATCTCCTCCACCAGCAGACTTCGCGCCATCTCGTCGCCGGCCATCGCCCGTTCCGGCAGCAGGTCGTCCGCGACGACCGGGCGCGGCGCGTCCGGCCACGCCGCGCAGGCCCGCAGCCCGGCGGTCGCCGCCTGGGCGGAGCGGGTGGCGGCCTGGAGATCCGCGACGACCGGTCCCGCGACCACCGGTCCCGGCGCGAACGGGCCGATCAGCGACTTCGCCGCGTGCAGCGGGTCGTCGCTGCCCCCGGCGATCACCACCAGCCGCTTGCCGAGGACCCCGGTCAGCACCTGGATCTTCGCGTAGCGGGCGGCCCGGCGGATCGCCTCCACCGTCAGCTCGTTGTCGCCGTCCGGGGCTCCGCCGACCACCACCGCGACCTGCTCCGGGGAGTTCCAGCCCAGCGCCGCCGCGCGGGAGACGTCGCTCTCGTCCGCCTCGCCGGAGACCACCGCGTTGACCACCAGTGACTCCAGCCGGGCGTCCCAGGCGCCGCGCGCCTCGGCGGCCTGCGCGTAGACCTGGGCGGTGGCGAACGCGATCTCCCGGGCGTAGACGAGCAGCGCGTTGCGCAGTGCCTCCCGGCCGCCCGGAGCGGCGATCTCGTCCACGGCCGTCTCCACCACCTCGATGGTGGTGCGCACCATCTCCACGGTCTGCCGCAGGGTGATGGCCCGGGTCAGTTCGCGCGGGGCGGTGCCGAAGACATCGGTGGAGATCGCCTGCGGGGTGTCCGGGTGGCGGAACCACTCGGTGAACGCGGCGATGCCCGCCTGGGCGACCAGGCCGATCCAGGAACGGTTCTCCGGCGGCATGGCCCGGTACCAGGAGAGGTTGTCGTCCATGCGGGCGATGGCCGCCGCGGCGAGCTTGCCCGCCGAGCGCTCCAGGTTGCGGACGGTCGCGGCGTGCGCCGCACCGCCGGAACCGGGCGTTCCGGTCGCGTCGCCGGCGGTGCCGGGAAGACCGCGGACGCCCGCGCCCCGCGTGGGGCGCGCGCCGGGGGCGGTGCCGGAG
>NZ_BHZI01000201.1 GCF_004305975.1 Streptomyces otsuchiensis | reverse complement strand
CACCGGGGGCGGGGACTGGGCGCGGCACTGGCGGCCGCGGCGCACGGGTGGCTGGACGCTGAGGGCGTGGGGGCGACGTTGCTGCACTACAGCGCGATGAACCCGCTGTCGGCGCCGTTCTGGCACCGCTGTGGCTACCGGCCGCTGTGGACGACCTGGTCAGGGAGGCCCGCGATCGGCGATCTGTAGACACCATCGACTTGTGCAGCAATTACGTAAGTGCGTAATCTGTCGTCGTGACCGGATCGACGCACACCCCTGACGCCCTGGCCGCGCGGGTCGAGGAACTCGCCGCGCGGGTGACCGCCCTGGAGGCCGGCCTGCCGCCCGGCGGCGGGGAGCCGCCCGCACCCCCGTCTGACCCGTCCGCGCCGTCCGCCCCGTCCACTCCCGACGACCTCTACTGGGCGCTGAACCGGCTGCGTTCGGAGCTGGACGAACTGGGCGAGGACCGCGGCGGGGTGATGATCGCCGGCAGCGTCGGCGGCAGCGACCCGACCGTCGGCAGGACGGAGTGGCAGTACGTCACCACCACGGCGACCCTGCTGGAGACGGACTGGGCGACCCTGGCGGACGCCGTGAGCGCGCTGGGCCAGCCGGTCCGGCTCCGCCTGATCAAGGCTCTGCTGGAGGGCCGGTCCACCGTCGCCGAACTCGTCGAACTCGACGGGCTCGGTACCACCGGGCAGATCTACCACCACCTGCGGCAACTGGTGGCGGCCGGCTGGCTGCAGAGCGCCGGGCGCGGCCGGTACCAGGTGCCGCCCACGCGGCTGGTCCCGCTGCTGGCCGTACTGGCCGCCGCCCGCCGATGACGCCCCAGGCCAAGGAGCCCTCGATGTCGCTCACCCTCTGGAAGCTGCACGGCCCGGTGTTCACCGTGGGCGCCGTGGTCATGGTGGTGACGGTCACCCTGGAGGGTCCGTTGCCGGTGTACCTGGCCTCCGTGGCGGCGATACTGCTCGGCATCGCGATGCGCGTCACCCTGGTGAGGCGCCACCAGACGCCCCGCAGGGGCGAGCCAGTCCCCGAACCGCTGCTGCTCCCCGCGCCGTTCACCGGCCGCTGGCAGGCGCTCAACAGCCCGGCGACCAAGGTGCCCAGCCATGTCCACAGCCATGCGCAGACCTACGCGATCGACGTGCTGTACGAGCCCGAGGAGGGGCCGAAGGAGCCCCCCTTCGCGTGGCTGTGGCCGGTCTTCCGCCGCCCGGAGCGCTACCCGTCGTTCGGCCGGCCGATGGTGGCGCCGGCCGCCGGCACCGTGATCGCCGCGCACGACCGCCGGCGCGACCACCTCACCCGGATGTCGCTGCCCGGCATCGTCTACCTGCTGCTGGAGGGCCTGGTCCGGAGCCAGGGCGCGCCGCGCCATCTGCTCGGCAACCACGTGATCGTGGACCTCGGCGACGGCGTGTACGCGGTCCTGGCACACCTGCGGCGCGGCAGCCTGACGGTGCGCGTCGGGGACCGCGTCGCCGCCGGGGAGGTTCTGGCGCTGTGTGGCAACTCCGGCAACTCCTCCCATCCGCACCTGCACTTCCAGCTGATGGACGGCCCGGACATCCTGACCGCGCGGGGCCTGCCGTTCAGCTGGCGGTACCGGGACGACGACGGCGTGGAGCACACCGGCGTGCCGGCGAACACCGACACCTTCACACCCGTCGCGGCGCTGCCGCACACCGCGCCGAGCGCCTCAGGGCCGGAGCGCTGAGCACCGAGCGCTGAGCGCCCGCACGGCGCGCCCGTAGGCAGCCGTGGGCCCGACGGAGTGGGGGCCGTCCGGGTCCACGGCAAAGGCCCCCGAGGTGGCCGCGCCCCACGGGCCGGCCCCCGGTCAGTCGCGCGGTACGCGCACCACACCCTCCTGGATCACCGACACCGCCAACTTGCCGTCGCGGGTGAAGATCCGGCCGCGCGCCAGACCCCGGCCGCCCTGGCTGGTGGGCGACTCGGTGTCGTACAGCAGCCACTCGTCGGCCCGCAGCGGCCGGTGGAACCACATCGCGTGGTCGAGGCTGGCACCGACCACGTCGCCGACCGTCCATCCGCCGCGGCCGTGGGCCAGCAGCACGGAGTCCAGCAGCGTCATGTCGGAGACATAGGTGGCCAGGCACAGGTGGACCACCGGGTTGTCGTGCACCCCGGTGACCGGCCCGGAGGTGCGGAACCACACCTGGGAGCGCGGCTCGCGCGGCTCGCCGACCGTGGCGTACGGCGGCTCCGCGACGTACCGCAGGTCGACGGCGCGGCGCGCCTCCATCAGCAGTTCGGCGACGGCGGGGTGCACGAAGCTGTCGGCGTACTTCGGCAGTGTCTCCGCGGCGGTCGGCAGCGTCTCCGGGTCCGGCGCGTCCGGCATGGGCTCCTGGTGCTCCAGCCCCTCCTCGAACGCCTGGAAGGAGGCGGAGAGATGGAAGATCGGCTGGCCGTGCTGGACGGCGACCACCCGGCGGGTGGCGAAGGAGCGCCCGTCGCGGATGCGGTCCACGTTGTAGACGATCGGCGCGCCGGGGTCTCCGGGACGGAGGAAGTAGGAGTGCAGGGAGTGCGGGAGACGGTCGTCGGGAACGGTACGGCAGGCAGCCACCAGGGCCTGCGCCGCGACCTGGCCGCCGAAGACCCGGGGGATGACCGAGGGGTGGCTGTCCCCTCGGTAGATGTCCTGCTCGATCCGCTCCAGGTCGAGCAGATCGAGCAGGTAGCTCAGCGTGTCGTTCATAGAACAAGTTCTACCCGATTCCGGCGGACCAGGATGACCCGGTCCAGCGGCCGGATCATCAGCCGCTCGGACCGGCGGCCGGCCGCCGGCCAGGCCGGGGGCAGGTCACGCCGGGCAGGTCACGCCGGGCGGATCACAGCCCCATCGACTTGGCGATGATGGTGCGCATCACCTCGCTGGTCCCCCCGTAGATCCGGGTGACCCGGGTGTCGGCGTACAGACGCGAGATCGGGTACTCCCGCATGTATCCGTAACCCCCGTGCAGCTGGAGGCACTTGTCGATGACCCCGGCGGCGTGTTCGGTGACGAACAGCTTGGCCGAGGCGGCGTCGGAGGGGGTGAGTTCCCCCACGTCGTGCGCGTCGAGCGCCCGGTCGATGACGGCCTGCATGGCGTCCACCTCCGCCCGGCAGTCGGCCAGCACGAACTTGGTGTTCTGGAAGGCGGCCACCGGCTTGCCGAACACCACCCGCTCCCGGACGTAGTCGGAGGCGAACCGCACGGCGGCCGAGGACTGGGCGTAGGCGTAGAGCGCGATACCGAGCCGCTCCTGGGGGAGGTTGTGGGTCAGGTACTCGAACGCCCGGCCCTCCTCGCCGAGCCGGTCCTCGACGGGTACCCGGACGTCGGTGAAGGAGAGTTCGGCGGTGTCGGAGGAGAGCAGCCCCAGCTTCTCCAGCTTGCGGCCGACCGCGTAGCCCTCGCTGCGGGTGTCCACGACCAGGATGGTGATCCCTCCGCGCCGGTCCTCCCGGCTGGCGTCGGCCGCCTTCACCGGCGGCGCGGTACGGGCGCACACCAGCACGCGGTCGGCGAGGGCGCCACCGGTGATGAAGGTCTTGGCGCCGTTGAGCACGTAGTGGGTGCCGTCCTCCGACAGCTTCGCCGTGGTCTGCATCCCGGCCAGGTCGGAGCCGGTCCCGGGCTCGGTCATGGCGATGGCGGTCATCATCTCGCCACTGACGAACGCGGGGAGCCAGCGGCGCTTCTGCTCCTCGCTGCCGTACTTCAGCAGATAGGGCAGGCAGAGCGCCGTGTGGACCGAGGAGCCACCGAACGTGACGCCGGCCCGGGCGAGTTCCTCGCTGATGACGGCCTGGAACTTGAAGCTGGACTCACCGGCGCCGCCGTACTCCTCGGGCACCTCGATCCCGAAGACCCCGAGTGCGCCGAGCTTGCGGTAGAAGTCCCGGGGGACATGGCCCACCGCCTCCCACTCCGAGTAGTAGGGCACCACCTCGGCGGCGATGAACTCCCGGATCGTCTTCCGGAACGCCTCGTGATCCTCGTTGAACACCGTTCGCCGCACCGCGTGCCTCCCTGCCCGGGTCGCACCGGACCGGCCGACCCTGTCTGAGCGCTTGCTCAGTGAGGCTACTCGCGAACCACCACACACCACAAGGACCCGGTTCCTGATCGGAACCGGGTCCTTGTGTGCAGTAGCGGGGACAGGATTTGAACCTGCGACCTCTGGGTTATGAGCCCAGCGAGCTACCGAGCTGCTCCACCCCGCGTCGTTGTGTTCCCAACCCTACACTCCCGCCGAGCCTCCCCGGACCACGGCATCCGTCGCCAGTCTCCGTCGCGGCCCTGGCATCCGCAGGTGGCACGGTGCGTGGCTCCCGTGTGCGGTGTGTGGTGCGCAGTCAAGGCGGGCGGCCGTGCTCAGCCTGGGTCGAGGAGCGCGAGGAGGTCAGGGACCCCATGTGTCCTTTCGTGGGCAGCGAACTTGGGTGTGAGGCGCCGGACCTGAGTGACACATCTCGGTGCTCCGATTCTGGTCGCCAGGGTGAGGGATTCGCGGGCGTGCGCGGCGGCCCGGTCCACCTCGCCGAGGCGCAGGTCGCGCGCCGCGGAGTCCGCGAGGACGACAGCTCGCGTCTTGTCCCGGGCTGGTGGTAGAAGACTGAGGCCCTCGGCCAGCAGCTGGGCCGCGTGCTTGTGGTCGCCGAGGTGGGTAAGGGCGACACCGGAATCAACGGCGAGGTCGGCCGGGGACATCCAGTGGCACCACGAGGGAGTGGGGTCGGCAGACGGCGCGCCGAGAAGTCGCTCGGCGGTGGTGAGCGCGTCGCGGCACGCGTGGGCCTCCCCCAGGGCGGCGAGGGCTCTGGCCAGGCGGAGGTGGAGCAGGGACCGGGCGGTGGGGTTGCGGGCTGAAGTGATCGCGTGGCGCAGGAGGCTGACAGCGGTGCGCGGGTCTTCTCTCCAGACACACTGGTAGGCCATGTCGCTGACGATGCCGGCACCCCGGTCGGTGTCACCGGCTGCGTGGGCCGCGTGCAGGGCGCTGTGCCAGTACCGGCTGGCCGATCCGTGACGTTCCGCGTCGAACCTGTGCCACCCGATCGTGGTGGCGAGGCCGGAGGCGAGGAGGTGCAGGCGGGCGCCTTGCGCGGCGGTGTACCGGCCGTGCGCGAGGAGACTGGTGACGGTGCGCAGGTGGGCGTCGAGCAGGTCGCCCGTGTGCTGACGCTGACGGGTGGCGAGCCGGTTCAGGACGTTGGCGGTCTCCTCCAGCCCGTGGAGCAGTTCGTCGTCTGCCGTCTGCCCCTCCCCGGCCGGCGACGCGAGAGTCAGTGGCGGCTTGGTGGCGGCCCAGTCCAGAGCGAGCCCTGCGAGGGCACCTCGCGAGTAGGCCAGGAATGAACGGCGGTCCATGGCGTTCAGCGCCTCTCGCAGAGCCGGGACGGTGCTGTGGGGGGTGAACGGCAGCGGGGTGTTCCGCGTGCTGGCGAGCCAGTGAGGCCAGGGCCGGGTGAGAGCTGTCGCGGGGTCGACGCCGAAGACGTCGGCGAGGTGAAGCTGTGAGTCCCGGTCCGGCTCGGCGCGTCCCGCTTCCCACCGCCAGACGCGGTTGCGGTTGGTGCCCGACCGCAGCCCTCGGCGGCCGGCCGCTCCACGTATGCGGCGCGCGAGCTCCTCCTGGGACCAGCCCCGGCTGCGCCGGGCCTCGATCAACTCCTGGCAACGTGACATGTCGTCAGCCATGGCTTCATCTTGCGTGATCGCACTCCCACGTGTCGTCCCGGCCGGGGACACAGCGAGGACACATCTCCCGCATTCACACGGGCCGCTCGGGTGCGCTGTACTCGCCGTGTCGAGCCCGCCGTCCGGAGCGGGACGAGCAATCCAGCCCCGTGCGCACGCCTGCCCGTCGGCACGATGCGCGTCCGTTTGGAGGACTCCGTGAACCACGAGAACCCGCACGAGCAGCCGTTCGACCTCGACATCACGATGGTCGAGACCACCGATCCGGCTTCGCTGGTGACGATGACGGATGACGGCTGCGGATCGACCTGTCAGGGGTCGACCTGTATCAGCTCCGTCTGACCGGGGATGGGCGGACGGCCTCCGGTCGCCCGCCCATCCCTCCTCCTCGCCGACTCACTGCCATGTGCCGCTCGCACTCTTCGGAGCCTTCGTGGATGACAAATACCGGTACCGGGTTGTCGGACTGCCGCAGCTGCGGATCGCGCACCTGGCGGGCTGCTCGGTACCTCCTCCGCCAGAGGCGGCTGCCACTGCTGCGCGGTGGCTGGACTGGCTCAGCGCAGTTTGGGCCCTGCCGGAAGTCGCCGGCCCGGTCGGGCACGCCACCCCGGCGCTCGAAAGCCGTGTCCGGGTGCTGGTCGACCATGACGCGCCCGCGGCGCGCGACATCCGGCGGGCAGGACTGTCCACCCTCCGCTACGTGCGCAGGTTGTCCGGCCGCCCCACCCCCTCCGGGTTGCTGGCCGGAGTCTGCCCCGCGGCCTTCGGCGACCTCGCTGCACTGCGCTGGCACGGTGAGCACCGCGCGGTCGCACGGGCGGATGGGACGTGGGTCGCCCAGGTGGTGCGGCAGCTGGAGCGCAGCGCGGAGGTGCTCCGCCTGCTGCAAGTCGTCGCGAACTCCGCCGTGGTGGTGCGCGATGACCGGGTGATCGTGCCGTCCGGCGCGGGAGCGGGTGGCCGGGGCACGGAGGTGTCCGTTCGGCGGACATCTGTGGTGACGTCCGCTCTGGCCATGGCGAGCGAGCCTGTCATGTTCGCCGACCTGGCGGCCGATCTGGCCCGGACGTTCGGGGCCCGGGATGAGATTGCGGAGAGGGCGTTGACGGAGCTTGTGACTCACGGAGTGCTGGTCAGCGCGCTGCACGCCCCCGCGACGGAGACCGATGCCCTGACGCACGTGATCGGGGTGCTGACGCAAGCCGGCGCTGCCTCGGAGGAGTTGCGCGAGGTCGCGCGGCTGCTGGAGCTGCACGAGGGTGCGACGGTACACCGCGCGGGCTTGGTCCGGGCAGAAGCGGCGGCCCGGATGCGGACCATGGCCCGGGTGGACCGTCATCCCGTGGCCATCGACGTGCGGGTGGGTGCCGATATCTCCTTGCCGTGGGCTGTGGCAGTGGAAGCCGAGAAGGCGGCCTCACTGCTGGCCCGAGTCACTGCGCTGCGTTCGGTTCTGCCGAGTGGCGTGACTACCACGAGCGGTTCTACCGGCGGTATGGCGCCGGGGCGCTGGTGCCGTTGCTGGAGCTGACCGGGGGCGGCGGCATCGGCTGGCCGGTGGGCTACGAGGGCGGCGAGCCGGTTGCCGACGCCGACGCGGAGAGGGCTCGCCGGGACGGCGTGCTCGGCGCGCTGGCGCAACGGGCTGTCCTGGACGGCGATGTCGAGGTGGACCTCGACGGGACTGTGGTGCGAGAACTGCAGCATCCGCGGGCCGCTGACCTGACCCTGCCGGGGCACCTGGAGCTGTGCGTTCGGGTCGATGCCGGCTCGCTGGCGGATCTGGATCGTGGCCGTTTCGACGTGACCGTGGTGTCGGTCTCTCGCGCGGCCGGTGTCCTCACCGGGCGGTTCGGGCACTTGCTGGAGACCGAGGACCGGCTGTCCGTCGGGGCCTCGGCTCTGCCAACCGGGGATGCGCTCCTCGCGCAGTTGTCGTTCCCCGCTTCCGACGACGCCGAGGGTCATGTGGTGCGCAGCCCGCAGAGCCTTCCCTTGGTGATCAGCCTGGCCGAACACCGCGCACCGTCGTCGACGGTGTTGACCGCACGGGACCTGGCGGTCGGCTCGGACGGTGACCGTCTCTACCTCGCGGCACCGGCACTTGGGCGGCGGATCGAGGCATGGGGGCACCATGCACTCAGTCTCAGGCGCACGCCCCCGCTGGCGCGGCTGATCACGAACCTGTCCCGTGGGCAGTGTGCGCAGGTGACGGGGTTCGACTGGGGCGCAGCCGCAGCGCTGCCGTTCCTTCCGCGTCTACGGTTCGGGCGAGTGGTCCTTGCTCCGGCCCGCTGGCTCGTCACGGCGGCCGAGGTGCCGCACGCCGGTGAGTTCGGGCTCTGGGACGTGGGGTTCGGCGCGTGGCGTATTCGCCGACGCCTGCCTGGCCGGGTTCTGCTGCTCGACGGCGACCGGCGGCTGCCGCTGGAGCTGGAGCAGTCGGCACACCGTGCGATGGTCCGGGAGCAGCTCACGCGCCGGGGAAGGGCCATCCTCGTCGAGGCGCCCGGTCCTGCCGCCGCGGGGTGGTGTGAGGGCCGCCCGGCGGAGCTGGTCGTACCGCTCGCCGTCACACAGGCGGCGCGGTCCGTCGACCCGCCCCCGGTGGGGCGGGCCATCACGAGCGAGCATCGCCGGCTTCCTGGCCGGGGCCGCGCCCTGACCGCGGATCTCTATGGAGACGCAGCCTTGCAGGACGCGGTGCTGCGGCACGTGCCGCACCTGATCGAGGAGTTCGAGGGCGGGGTGAGCCAGTGGTGGTTCGTCCGGTACCGGCAGGGCCGCGAGCACTGCCTTCGCCTCCACATCGACACACCGCGCGCAGGCGGCTTCGCTGCGGCCGTCGAACGAGTCGGCCGCTGGGCGGAGGACTTGTGCGGCCGTGGCCTGGCGCGCGATCTCACCCTCGTTACGACGACCTCGCAGAGCGGCAGGTTCGGGTCCGGGGCCGCGTTGACCGCTGCCGGCGAAGTCTTCGCCGCGGACGCCGAACTGGTGGTGAACCAGCTGCAGCAAAGGGTGCTGCCGGATCTGCGAGCACTGACCGCGGCCCACCAGGTGGCGATGGCTTGCCAGTTCCACGCCGACGTCGCCGCCGGCCTCTCCTGGATCGTCGAACACCTACCCCGCGCGGCCGTCGGCCGTACACCGCGCGGCGCGAGCGCGGAGGCGGTTCGACTCGTCGCGGATGCGGCCGAGGGCTTTCCGTCGCTGCGCCGGGCCGTGGGCGGATCACCGGAGACGGAAGCGGCCTGGGAGCGTCGGCGCCGTGCGCTGGCCGCCTACCGCCGCCAGCTGCGCGGGCCCGCTGCTGCCGGCCTGACCCCGGACACCGTCCTGGAGGCCCTGCTCCATGGGCATTTTCTGCGCGGGTGCGGCATCGATCCGGCCGACAGGGCGCTGTGCCTGAGCCTGGCCCGAGCTGCGGCCCAGGCACAGGCGGCACGTACCAGGGTCAGCTCGTGACGCCTGAGGAGGCGCTGGCCGCCGCTGACGACCTGGCCGACCCCGCCGAACACCCGCTCGCGTTGAACGCGTGGTGGCCACAGTCACTGGCTCACGGTGTGCCTGGGGTGGCGCTGCTCCACGTAGAGGCCGCGGCGGCCGGGCTCCGGTCTTGGGACCGTGTCCACCGGTGGCTTCGCCTCGCGGCGCGCGCTCCGGTGACGGCAGGGTCCAGCGCCGGGAGCTGGTACGGCGCTCCGGCGCTCGCGTATGTGATGGGCCGTACGGCGGCGGCACGCCCCGGGACCTATCGCAGCGCCCTCGAATCCTTGGACGTTCAGATCGCCCACGACGTGCGGTACCGGGTGGCGCTGGCACACCAGCGGATCGACGCCGGTCGTCTGCCGCTGATGGCGGAGTTCGACGCGCTACGGGGGCTGTCCGGCCTGGGCGCCCTGCTCCTCCACCGCGATCCCGGCGGCCCGGTGGTGCGGGAGGTGCTCGGCTACTTGGTTCGTCTGGCCCTGCCGGTGACGCACGACGGCACGGTGGTCCCGGGGTGGTGGACGCCGACCGCCCCCACCGGCCGCCGCGACGACCGCGGGTTCCCGGGCGGGCACGCCAACCTCGGTATGGCACACGGCGTCGGCGGTCCGCTGGCCCTGATGGCACTGGCGCTCCTACGCGGTGTCGAGGTACCCGGGCAGAGGGAGGCCGTAGCCGCGCTCTGCGCGTGGCTGGACGACTGGCGCCTGGACACCTCGACGGGCGCGCGGTGGCCCTACATGGTCACTCGGTCCGAACTCCACGCGCGCCCGGCGCGCGTAGAGCACTGCGGCGCCACGCGCCGGCCGTCCTGGTGCTACGGCACCTTCGGCGCGGCGCGGGTACACCAGCTGGCCGGTATCGCACTCGGGGACCGCGGACGTCAGCAGCTGGCCGAATCGGCGCTGCTCGGCGCGCTGCGCGACCCGGCGCAGCTCGGCACCACGACCGATGGCTCACTGTGCCACGGCCACGCCGGGCTGGCTCGCATCACGTCGAGAGCCGCGCAATCGGCGAGCGGCCCGACCGCCGGCGCCCTCCGAGCACGCTGCGGCGACCACCTCCTCGCGGCAGGGACGGCGGGAGCCGGTCCCGGGCTGCTCGAAGGAGCCGCGGGCAGTGCTCTGGCTGCGTTGGCGCCCCTGACCGGCGGCCAGCCGGTCACCGACTGGGACGCCTGCCTCCTCATCACCTGACGGGACCTGAACGGGAGAAAACCGATGACCGCCCGCACCTGGCGCCAACACACCCTGCAACTCGCCGAATCAGGCGCGCCCGCCGCCAGAGCCGAGCTCGCCCAGCTGCTGCTCGACGCCCAAGCCGCCAGAGAGGCCGACACCTGGTGGTACATCCGAAAAGGTGGGGACTGGAGGCTGCGCTACCGCGCCGATCAAGACGGCGAGCGCGCACTGGATCAGCGGTTCGCCATCGCGCACCACCTCACCGGGTGGCAGCGCACGATCTACGAGCCGGAGACCGCCGCGTTCGGCGGCCCTGCCGGAATCGAGATCGCACACACCCTCGCGCACAGCGACAGCCGTCACCTCCTGGTCCGCCACCGGCCCGCCGGGCTCGGCCCCCGAGAAGCAAGCGTGCTGCTGTTCAGCACCCTGCTGCGCGCCGCCGGTCTGGACTGGTACGAGCAGGGCGACACCTGGGCCAAGGTCGCCCAAATGCGGCCCGGACCTCGCCCCCTGCCACCTGGGGAGATTCCCCGGCTGTCAGCGTCCGTGCGCCGACTGATGACCGCGGACGCCAGCAGCGACCCCCGCCTCCTACCGCCCGCCTGGCTCGACGCGTTCACCCAGGCCGGACAGCACCTCGCCGTTCTCGCACGCACCGGCAACCTCACCCGCGGACTCCGCGCCGTGCTGGCCCATCACTGCATCTTCCACGCCAACCGAGCCGGCCTGACCGGCGCCGACCAGGCGACCCTGGCCGCCCTCGCCACCGCGAACGTATTCGATTC
>NZ_BHZI01000200.1 GCF_004305975.1 Streptomyces otsuchiensis | reverse complement strand
GATCTCGGGCAGCTGGTTGCTGACCCCGCGGCCGGTCCAGCCGTCCTCCAGCAGCGGCGCCGCCTACCGCGCCAGCGCGCACGGCTACGCCGGACCGTTCACGGCGCCGCTGCTGGAGGACGGCTGGACCGGCCGCGGGGTCAGCAACCAGCTGCCCGAGATCGGCCGCGACCTCGCCCGCCGCTTCGGACACGACGGCCCGGAGCTGTACCCGGAATGGGCCGCACCCCGGATCGCGGCGATCGAGGAGCTGTGCGCGCACGGCATCAACGAGCCGGCCCAGCGCGCCGGGCTCCCCGCTCCGGCCCCCGACCGCGCCGCGGCACTGCGGCGCCTGCTGGCCAACCTGGCGGAACTCGAACACCGGCTGCGCGCCCACCGGTTCGTGCTCGGAGAGGAGCTGACCGCCGCGGACGTCCAGGTGTTCGCGACGCTGCTCTGGCTCGACCTCGTGCACCGCTGGCACCTGGACGCCGACGCGGTGCACGAGATCGCCGGGTACCGGGCGCTGTGGTCCTACGCGCGCCGGCTGCTGGAACTGCCCGCCTTCCACACCGATCTGCGCGCCGACCGCGTGGAGCGGCGGCATCACCAGGGCTGCCGCGGATCGGAGGACGCGGGCGCCGCGGTGCGGATCATCGACTGGTCGCGCCCCCGCGTGGCGGCCGCCCCGCGGAAGAGGTGACGGACCGGCGACGCCGCCGCGCCGCGCCCCCCGGAGCGGCGGGGCGGGCCGGGCGGCGGGCGGCGTCGCCCGGCGGAGGTCAGCGCACGGGCCGGGCCAGCAACCGGGCCGCCAGGGCTCCCACCTGGCCGGTCTCGACGAGGAACGCGTCATGGCCGTAGGGCGATCCGATCATCCGGACGTCGCCCGCACCCGGCAGCGCGGCGGCCAGCTCGCGCTGCTGACGCGGCGGGTAGAGCCGGTCGGTGTCCACACCCGCCACCACCGTGGGCGCCCGCACGGCGCGCAGGGCGGCCCGCACACCGCCCCGTCCGCGCCCGACGTCGTGGCTGTTCATCGCCTCCGTCAGAACCACGTAACTGCCGGCGTCGAAGCGGTCGGTGAGCTTGCGCGCGTGGTGGTCGAGGTAGGAGCGGACCTGGTGCCGGCCCCCGGCCAGGGGGTCCTCTCCCGGCTGCGGGCGGTTTCCGAACCGCCGCTGGAGCTCGGCCTCGGTCCGGTAGGTCAGATGGGCCATCCGCCGCGCCGACCCCAGCCCCCGGCGGGGACCCCGGCCCGTGCCGGCGTCGTGGTAGTCACCGCCCCGCCAGTCGGGGTCGGACCGGATGGCGTCCAGCTGGAGCCCGGCCCAGGCGATCTGGTCGGCGCCCGAGGCGGCCGGGCAGGCCAGGAGGAACAGCCGCGCCACCCGGTCCGGATAGCCGGCGCCCCACTCCAGCGCGCGCATCCCGCCCATCGAACCGCCCGCCACCATCGCCCAGCGGCGGATGCCCAACGCGTCGGCGAGCGCGGCCTCGGCGGCCACCTGGTCCCGGACCGTCAGCCGGGGGAAGGCCGCGCCCCACGGCCGTCCGCCCGGCCCCGGGGACGCGGGCCCGGTGCTGCCCTGGCAGCCGCCCAGCACATTGGGGGCGACGACGAACCAGCGGTCGGTGTCCAGCGGGCGGCCGGGCCCGATCAGCCGGTCCCACCAGCCGGGCGTCGGATGTCCCGGCCCCGCCGGGCCGGCGGCGTGGCTGTCACCGGTCAGCGCGTGCAGCACCAGGACCGCGTTGCCGCGGTCGCGGTCCGGCCGCCCCCAGGTCTCGTAGGCGATACGGACGTCCGGCAGCGGCACACCGCACTCCAGCGGCAGCGGGGCCCGGGCGTGCCACCAGCGGCGGTCGCCGGGCGGGTCCCCCTCCCGCCACGCGCCGGTGCCGGCACCGGGGAGCCCCCGGCTTCCGCCGGAGGACGCGGACCAGCCGGCGTCCTCCGGCGGAACGTGCCCGGGGTGGGTCACCGGGCCGCGCCCGAGGCAGCCCGGAAACCGGCCTCCAGATCGCCGGTCAGGTCGTCCAGCCCCTCGATCCCCACCGAGAGCCGCACCAGCCCCGGCGCGGTGCCCGTCGCGGCCAGCTGTTCCGGGTCCAGCTGGCCGTGCGTGGTCGAGGCGGGATGGATGATCAGGCTGCGCACATCACCGATGTTGGCGAGATGGCTGAACAGCCGCACCCCGTCGACGAACCGCTTCCCGGCCTCCACCCCGTCGCGCAGCTCGAACGAGACCACGGCACCCGCGCCCTCCGGCAGGTAACGCAGTGCCGCGTCGTGCCACCGGCTGGAGGGCAGCCCCGGGTAGTGGACGGCCGAGACCTCCTCGCGGGTCTCCAGCCACCGTGCGATGGCCAGCGCGTTGGCCGAGTGCCGCTCGATGCGCAGGGAGAGGGTCTCCAGCCCCTGCAGCAGCAGGAACGACGAGAACGGTGAGAGGGCCGGGCCCAGGTCCCGCAGCAGCTGGACCCGCAGCTTCGCGGCGAACGCCCCCGGACCGAGGTCCGGCCAGTACCGCAGCCCGTGGTAGCTGGGGTCCGGCTCGCTGAACCCGGGGAACCGCTCGGGGTGCGCGCCGAAGTCGAAGGTGCCGCCGTCCACGACGACCCCGGCGATGGTAGTGCCGTGGCCGCCGAGGAACTTGGTCGCCGAGTGGACCACGATGTCGGCCCCGTGCTCCAGCGGACGCAGCAGGTAGGGCGTGGGAACCGTGTTGTCGACGATCAGTGGCACACCCGCCGCGTGCGCGACCCCGGCGACCCCGCGCACGTCCAGGACGTTGCCGCGCGGGTTGCCCAGGGTCTCGGCGAACAGGGCCTTGGTGCGCGGACCGATCGCGGCCCGCCAGGAGGCGAGGTCGTCCGGGTCGTCGACGAAGTCGACCTCGATGCCCAGCCGCGGCAGCGTGTGCCGGAAGAGGTTGTAGCTGCCGCCGTAGAGCGAGGTACTGGAGACGACGCGGTCGCCCGCCGAGGCCACCGTCAGCAGCGCGAGGGTCTCGGCGGCCTGGCCGGACGCCGTGGCCACCGCCGCCACCCCGCCCTCCAGTGCGGCGACGCGCTGCTCGAAGACATCCTGGGTGGGGTTGTGGATGCGGGTGTAGATGTTTCCCTCCTCGGCGAGGCCGAAGAGGTTGGCGGCATGGTCGGTGTCCCGGAAGACGAAGGACGTGGTCTGGTAGATCGGCACCGCGCGGGCGCCTGTCGCCGGATCCGGCTCGGCGCCCGCGTGTACCTGGCGCGTTTCGAAGGACCAGTCGAGCGTGGGGTCCGCGGCTTCCGCCGGTTCGCCGCCGGGCACGGGGTCGGTGTTCCCGTCTTCCGCTTCGGCGGCACCGTCGGGGGTGAGAGCGGGCTGCTGGGTGTCGGTCATGTCTGCTCCTGGGGAGAAGAGTCGGGCGAAGGACGGGGGACGCAACCCCGTGCACCGGGAGCCCGGACGTCCGCTCGGGTGGCCGCGGCGCTCGGCCGGGTTCCGGACATGCCGTCAGCTCTCCGCGGGCCCTCGCCGGGGCTCGGTCCGATCCTGGACGCGGCGACGGCGACGGCCCGCCGGGGCAGGCGGCCGGTCAGTGGGGACAAGGGAGCGGGGCACCCGGGGTTCGGCCGGGGGCACGGCGGACGAGAGCGTCAGTGTCCGCGGAGCGGAGGGACTGCCGGGGAGAGGGGAACGGCCCGTGGGGTCGTTCAGCGGTGCGCGGGGTGCGCGACCGGAGCGTGGCTCAACAGCCGGTGGTGACGACCAGCATGTGGTCCACCACGCGTCGGTGGGTCAGAAAGACGGTCCGCGACATGCCCGGGATCGTCACACGGGTGAGCCGTGCGGTCAACAGCCGCCCGGATCGTGATACCGGCCGGTCGTCACGGGGCGGTGGCCGTACCGGTTCCGGTCCGGGCCCGGGCCTGTTCGCGGACCTCCGCCACCAGGGGAGAGGAGACGAACTCCTCGGTGACCGCCACCAGCCACCCGACCTCGGCCTCCACGGTGGAGCGGCCGTCCTCGCCCCCCGGGCCCGGCCCGTCCTCGGTGCCGGTGCCGGTGTGGCTGCCGGTGGTGCCGGCGCCGGGGACGACGCCGAGCCGCCGGTTGTCCAGCGCCACCGCGATCCGTGCCGCCTCGATCGTCGCCGCGCCGCCGCCCGTGGCGCCACGCGCGGCTGCCTCGGCCACCAACTTCGGTACGGCCGGGTCCAGATGAGGACGGAGCGCGAGCTGCCCGTCATGGATCTCGATGATCCGCCGGTACAGCGCGAACTCGGCCGTGCGCAGCTCCGGGTTGCGCCGCGCCGGGTCGGCGGCGAGCGCGATCTCCGGCAGCGCCCGGTGCAGGGCGCGCCACAGCGGTTCCAGAGCGCGGAAGCGGCGCCGCGCCCGCAGCCAGCGCACCGGCGCCGTCAGCGGGCCTCCCCACAGGGTGATGGTCGAGCCGCAGAGGACCAGGGCCGCCGTGATCGCGCTGAGCACGGTGGCGACCGGGTGCTCCCCGAGCGGTTGCCGACCGCTCTCCAGGACGGAGGCGATGTCGGTCAGACCCCACGAGGTCCACACCACCCCGACGGCCACGGCCAGGGTGAGGATCCGCAGCCCGGTGCGGACGCGGCCGGGCCCGACGCCCGAAGCGTGGCGGGTCAGCGCGGCGCACAGCAGCATCAGGCAGTAGCTGCCGTACGCCACGAACAGGGCGGTGTAGAGCAGGAACAGCCAGGTGTCGCCGTCGATGACGACCGCCTCGTCCGTGACCCGTACGTCGGCGGCGACGAAGAGCGCGGCGGCCACGGCCTGGAAGAGCAGGGCGGCCTGGTGCTGCCTGCGCACGCGCGGACCGCGGGTGGCTGCGCGGGCGCTGATCAGTACGACGGCGAGCAGCGCGAGCCAGGTCAGCGCGTACGCCTTGAGCGCCCGGGTGAACCAGATGACCGGTTCGGTGGGCACCAGCGGTTCCAGCAGGGCGAGCGAGGCGGGCGCGTTGACGAGCAGCGCCAGCCCGCTGAACGCGGCGAAGCCGCAGATGTAGCGCTGCACCGGGTCGCTGCGGGCGCCGCTGGAGAGCGCGAGGCGGAATCCGGCGAAGCCGAGGAAGAGCGCCGGGGCCAGGTACGGCGTCAGCCCGGTCACCGGGACTCACCCGTCTCGGTGGGGGCGTCCGGGCCCCCGGCCGGGTCGAAGAGCGCGCGCAGGCCGTACCGCGCGACGTCCCGGGTGGTGAGGCCGGGCCGGTCCGGCCGGGTGGCCCGGGCGAGGATCAGTGAGGCGACCAGCTCGGCCTCCCGTTCCTGGGGATCGGTGTAGACGGTCCGGCCCAGCACCCGCCGCACCAGGCCCGCGTCGAGGTGGGGGAGGAGCACGGCCGCCGCGGAGACCGTGGTGGGGCACGCCTGCTGGTGACCGCAGACGATGTGGGCGGCCTCGTGCAGCAGGATGTGCTGCCGGTGCAGCGGCGGGGTGTCGGCCGAGTAGACGATGTAGTCGGCGCGTTCGGTGGTCACCAGCAGGCCGCAGGGGGTGTCGTGGCGCGCCCGTACCGGCATCAGCTCGATCGGCCGTCCCCGCGCGGCGGCCAGCTGACCGATGAAGACGCCGACGTCGAAGGGGTCCGGCACGCTGACGGTCGCCGCGATCCGGCGGCAGTGCCGCCACTGCGCGCGCAGCGCGCGTCTGTCACCCACGAGCGGTGCCCCCCGTCGGTGAGGGCCGTGCCGGGGTGCCGGTTCCGGGCGCGCCCCCGGCGCCCCGGCCGCATCCCGCCGGCTGGCACCCGGTCAGTTCGAGCCCGTGCCGTTCTGGTCGGCCTCCCGCCGGGCGATGACGTCGATCATGTCGCTGATCGTGCCCATGCCTTCGGGAGAGAGGTTCACGGCGCGCAACGCCACGCTGCGCACCCCCGCCTCGCGCAGCGCGCCGAGCAGCTCCAGCTCCTTCGCGATCTCCGTGCCCTCGTCGTCGTCGAAGAAGTACGCCACCGGGACCTGGAAGAAAGCGGCCAGGGCCTCCAGATGACGCTTGGTCGGGTTGTCCCGGCGGCCGGTGCGCAGCTGCCACAGGTAGGTCGCGGAGAAGCTCTCCCCGGTGGCCTCGCGGCAGGCGCGGGCCACCTCCTCGTGGCTGAACTGCTCCCGGCTGGGCCGGCAGACGACGCGGAACAGCGCGTCGATCTTCTCGGCCAGCGTTGTTGGTGCGGTGCGCTTCTGTGACTGCATTCCGCCCGTCCTCCGTCCAGACGTCCAGCTCGCGCATAGATCGTCCCACGAGCCTCTCCGTGTGACGGGAGCGGTCCAAGGCGACAATGTACTCGCTCATTTTAGCTGACAGTAACAACAGTCGTGAGCTGAAGTGAACGAGTGATCCACCGGCGCCGGGGGCCCGCGTCGGGGGCGCGGGACGAGGGTGCGCGGAACGTCTGCCGGCCATCGTCGTGGGTGCCTCTCATCAGGTGGGCGGACCGCCGGCGACGATCCGGACCGGGGTCGTGCCGGGACGAGCCTGGCGACGGCGGGCGGGACGCCCGCGGTGGTCGCGGGACCCCGGCCGCCCGTCGGGACGACGCTCCGGGGAACGGCGTCGTACTCGCAGCGACGCACCGGGGACCGCCGTTGGTTCCGGTCGGCGGAGACCGGCCGACCGCCGCCGCCCCGCTGTCGCCGGTGGCATACCCCGTCACCGGCGTCCGCTATCGCCCCGCCGCCGCCGAACGCGAGACGCGGGCTCGGCGCCGGCGGCGGGCGATGGCCGAGGTGGCCACCGCCCTGGACCGGGGCTGAGGCCCTGCGCCGCCGCCCCGCCGCCCCGCCGCTCGGCCCGGCCGCTCCGCCGGGCCTTCCCCGCCGCTCAGCCCAGACCGAGCAGCCGGAGCATCAGCTCCTTCACCTCCGTCGCCCGGTAGCGGTCCCGCACCTGGGAGGGATCCGAACACAGCAGCATCGGCCCGTCCGCGTCGCTCTCCGGCAGCCTGCCGTGGCTGCCCCGCACACAGGACGGGTCCAGCGGGATCACCGTCAGCGGCGCCCGGAAGCCGGCCTTCTTGCCCGCCACCGACAGCGCGGCCCGCGCCTTGACCGCGGGACGTGCCGGGTCGAAGAACAACTCCGCCGGGTCGTAACCGGGTTTGCGGTGGATCTCCACACCACGCGCGAAGTCCGGTGCCCGGTCGTCGTCGAGCCAGTAGTAGTAGGTGAACCAGGCGTCCGGCTCGGCCACGACCACGAGTTCGCCGGAGCGCTCGTGGTCGACCCCGGCCGCGCGCTGCTGGTCGCGGTCCCACACCTCGTCCACCCCCGGGAGCGCCCGCAGCACCGACCGCACCCGCTCGATGTCGCCCGGGTCGGCGACGTAGACGTGCGCCACCTGGTGGTCCGCGACCGCGAACGCCCGCGAGACGTAGGGGTCCAGGTACTCCATGCCCCGCTGGTCGTAGACGCTCAGCAGCTTCTCGCGGCGCAGCACCCGGTTGATGTCGACCGGGCGGCGCACCGAGGTGATGCCGTACTCGCTGAGCGCGAGGACCGTGTGGCCGCGTGAGCGCAGCTCCTCCAGCAGTGGGCCGAGCGCGGCGTCGGTCTCCTTGGCCGCGCGGATCGCCTCGGGGCCGTCCGGGCCGAACCGCTGCAGGTCGTAGTCGAGGTGGGGCACGTAGACCAGTGTCAGATCGGGGTCCCGCCGGTCGATCACCACCCGGGTGGCGTCGGCGACCCAGCGGGTGGAGCGGATCGAGGCCGTGGGTCCCCAGTAGTTGAACAGCGGGAACGCGCCCAGCTCATCGGTGAGGGTGTGCCGCAGCTCGGCCGGCGCGGTGTAGCAGTCGGGCTGCTTGCGGCCGTCGTAGCGGTAGACCGGGCGCGGGGTCAGCACGGTGTCCACCTCGGCGCCCATCGCCCACCACCAGCACAGGTAGGCGGAGGTGAGGCCGGGGGAGCGTTCCCGGGCCGCGTGCCAGACCTTCTCGCCGTGGACCAGCTTGTTGTGCTGGCGCCAGAAGTGCACCTCGCCGTGGTCGCGCCAGTACCAGCCGTTGGCCACGGCGCCGTGGTCCCGGGGGAGGAGGCCGGTGGTGAAGGTGGCCTGCACAGTGCTGGTCACCGCGGGGAAGACGGTGTCCAGCGGCGCCGCGAATCCGTCCTCCCCGATCGCACGGAGCCGGGGCATGTGCTCCAGCAGCTTGGGGGTGAGACCGACGGTGCACAGCACGGCCAGTTTCTTGCCGCGGCTTCTCGGCGCGGTGGGTGACATGAGCGCCCCTCCTGGGGTCTGGCGGGTCGATGGTCACGGTGGGCGGGGACCGGGCGCCGGCGGCCCCGGTCGGCCGGGACCGGGTCCCGGGGTGGCTCCCGCCCCGGCGGTGCGGGGCGGGAGCGGGGAGCCGCTACTTCGGCCGCAGCCCGTGCCGCAGCAACTCCTTCCGGCACCAGTCGAGTTCGGCGGCGATGCCGGTGACGAGCCCGGCCGGCCCCGCCGGGCGGTGCTCCTCGGGCAGCACGGTCCAGGTGTAGGTCTCGACCTCCACGTGCTCGGTGAGGGGACGCTCGCCGCCGAAGAGGACGCCCAGCGTCCGGGAGAGCAGTGGCCTGCTGCTGCGCAGCGGCGGGTCCGGCTCCCGGTGCAGCGGCACGTGGTAGTGGACGCGCCAGGGAGCGTCGCCGGGGAGGCCGTCGTCCGCGTCGAACGCCGGTCCCAGGTCGTCGCGGCCGCTGACCCGGCCGCCGGTCTCCTCCCGCACCTGGTGCAGGAACCGGGGCTCGTCGAACGGCTCCAGCGCCGCCCGCCCCTCCGGACCGCGCGGGTCGTCCGCGATCAGCGCCGCCGACGCCTGCGTCTTGACGATCGGCACCCCGGCGGCGTCCAGCGCCGCCACGGCCTCCTCCGGCTCCTCGTGGGCGACCGCCAGATGACAGGCGTCCAGACAGATGCCCAGGTAGCGCGGGTCGGTTCCGGCCAGCGCCTCGATCACCTGCGGGACGGTCTCGGCGACACAGCCCGGTTCGGGCTCCAGACCCACCCGGATCACCTTGCCGGTCTCCTCGGCGAGCCGGTCCAGCCCGGCCGTCAGCTCCTCCAGCCGGCGGCGCGCGGCGTCCCGCGCGGACACCGGCCACGGCTCGCGCCAGGCCAGCGGCAGGGTGGAGACACTGCCCCGGTCGACGCCCTCCGGCAGCAGGGCGGCCAGCACCCGCGCCAGGTCGAGGGTGTAGGAGGGGCGTTCCGGCCCCGTCCAGTCCGGGTGGTAGACGGCCTGCTTGACCACGGGGTCATGGAAGCCGCGATAGGGGAAACCGTTGAAGGTGACGGTCTCCAGCCCGTGGTCGGCCAGCCGGGCGCGCAGCTCGCCCAGCGCGGTGGGCGAGCCCGCCAGCAGCGCGGCGGTGGCCGCCGGGAGCCACAGGCCCAGCCCGACCGTGTCGGTCCCCAAAGCGGCGCGGACGGGACCGGCGTACTGGTCGAGCTGCGCGAGGATGCCCTCGGGTGTCTCGGCGGGGTGGACGTTGGTGCAGTACGCGAGATGGACGGGTGTGCCGTCCGGGTGCAGCAGCCGCATACCTCTCACCCCCCGCCGCGCAGCAGGGAGTTGCCCGCGTAGCTGCCGGGCGGTGGCCCCGGCTCGGCGTCGGCCGCCGTGCCGTCGGTGTCGCCGGCCCCCTCCAGCTCCAGCCGGCCGCTCTGCCCGTAGAACTCGACCGGGTTGCGCCACAGCACCCGGTCGACCTCGTCCGCGCCGAAACCGGCGGCGAGCATCGCCTCGCCGGTCGCCCGGGTCAGCAGCGGGTCGCTGTGGCCCCAGTCCGCCGCCGAGTTGACCAGCATCCGCTCCGTGCCGTACTCGCGCAGGATGCGGACCATCCGGTCCGGGTCCATCTTGGTGTCGGGGTAGATGGAGAACCCCATCCAGCATCCCGAGTCGGCCGCCTGCCGCACCGTCATCTCGTTGAGGTGGTCCAGGACGACGAACCCGGGATCGATTCCGGACTCCCGGACCACCGCCAGCGAGCGGTCGGTGCCGCCCGCCTTGTCGCGGTGCGGGGTATGCACCAGCGCGGGCAGTTCGTGCTCGACCGCCAGCGCGAGCTGTGTGGCGAAGGCGTGTTCCTCCGCGGGCGTGGCCGAGTCGAAGCCGATCTCGCCCACCGCTACCACCCGGTCCTTGGCCAGGTAGCGCGGGAGCATCTCCAGGACCGGCAGCAAGCGCGGGTCGTTCGCCTCCTTCGGGTTGAGCGCGATGGTGCAGTGATGGCTGATGCCGTACTGGCCCGCGCGGAAGGGCTCCCAGCCGAGCAGGCCGTCGAAGTAGTCCGCGAAGCTCTCCGGGGAGGTGCGGGGCTGGCCGAGCCAGAACGCGGGCTCCACCACGGCGGCGACGCCGGCCGCCCGCATCGCCTGGTAGTCGGCGGTGGTGCGCGAGGTCATATGGATGTGCGGATCGAAGATGCGCATGGTCGCGGTGGCCTTTCTGGACGGGACTCCCACCGTTCCGCTCCGGGGGAGCGGTGGCGGACCGGTGGGCCGGGGACGGGCGCGGCGCCGGCGGGGCCTGCCGGCGGCGCCGTGCGCTCCGGACCCCGCCGTCGGGGCGGGGCCCGGGCGCGGGCAGGTGGTGCCGGGCGGTCAGCCGGAGGTGAGCAGTGCGACGTCGTCGGGCACCGTCCGGCCGGCGGCACGCCGTTCCGCGGCCAGCCCCTCGGCCAGTGCGGTGAGTTCGCCGTCCCGCCGCTCCTCCAGGCCGGCCACGGCGCTCAACGGCACTCCGATGAAGAGGCACTTGAGCACCGCCTGCCGCCAGGCGGCCTGCTCCAGATGGCGCCCGGCGTACGGCCCGACGGCGGCCTCCACCAGCCTGGGGTCGTTGGCGCGCAGCGCGTCGTGCACCAGCTCCAGCGCCGCGTCGCCCACCGGCAGGTAGGGCAACGCCCGCAGCACACCGCGCCGTTCGGCGGCGTCACCCTGGCGGTAGAGCAGCGCGGCCTCGGCCGCCCCCTCCGGCCCGGGCGGCGCCTGCAGCAGCAGCGCGGTGCGCACCGCGTCCTCGACCTTCCAGCCCGCCGGTGCGCCCGGCAGCGACTGCCTGCCGTAGCGCCGCCCGGCGGCGGGGAAGCGGGCCCGCAGCCGGCCCGTGTCGCCGGCGGCCTCCCGCAGTTCGCGGGTGAGGTCCGCCGCGCGTTCCTCACCCAGGGCGGTGTCGAGGGCCTGCCGCAGGACCAGCGCGGCACGGGGGCCGAGCACGCTGCCGTCGCCGCCCTCCCCGGGCGGCGCTCCGGTGGGCGGGGAG
>NZ_BHZI01000199.1 GCF_004305975.1 Streptomyces otsuchiensis | reverse complement strand
TTGCTCAGCCGCAGCGGCTCACCGGGGCGGGCGGCCGGGCGGGGACGGGGCGGCCGGCTGGCGGTCACGGGGCGGCCTCCTCGGGCTGGGTGGTGCTCGCGGGTCCCTGCGGTGCGGTGCGGCCGTCGCCGCCGGGCTGGGGTCCGTCGCCGTCGCCGGGCGGGCCGGGCGCGGCGGTGGCCGTCCGGGCGGCCGGGGCGTCGTCGGTGGTGGCGTCGGGATCCGCGTTGCTGTCGGCGGCGGCGTCGGCGGCGTCCTCGGTGCCCGTCGCGTCCTCCGTGTCGGGGGCGTCGGCGGCCTCGGGGTCGTCGGCGGGGGCCTCCCCGTCCTCGGTGGCGTCCTCCTCCGCGTCCACGTCCTCCGCGTCCGTGCCGGCCTCGTCCTCCTCGGCGTCGCCGTCGGCGTCCCGGCTCTGGTCAGGACCCGGCTCGGCCTCCGGCGCGGGTTCCTCCTCCTCCGGCTCCTCCTCCGGCTCCGGCGCGGGCGCCGGCTCGGCGGTGCCGAGGACGGCGCCGTCGGGGGCGAGGAAGACCGGCGGGCCGCCGGGGACGAGCCCCAGTTCGCGGGCCTGCTCGGCGAGCGAGTCCGGCGCGGAGAAGCCGTCCACCTCCGCCTGGAGCCCCTGCTGTTCGTCGCTGGCGTCCTGCGCCTGCCGGCGCAACTCGCTGAGCTGGAACGATCCCTCGTTGAGGGAGGCGTTGAGCAGCAGCAGGAGCAGCATCCCGCTGCCCAGCAGCACCACGATCAGCAGGACGAACGGCGTGCGCGCGGCCGTCGAGGACGAGGAGCCGGAGGTCAGTCCGGTCAGTCGAGCGAGGCGCTGCTGCGGGCTCGTCGACGACCCCTTGCCCGCGGGACTCACGCGCGGGCCTCGCGGACGCGCTCGGCGGCGCGCAACCGGGCCGGGGCGGCGCGGCGGTTCTCCGCCACCTCGTCCTCGCCGGGGAGTTCCGCGCCGCGGGTCAGCAGTCGCAGCCTCGGCTGGTACTGCTCGGGCACCACGGGGAGCCCCGCCGGGGCGGTGCTGGCCGCACCGGCGGCCAGCACCCGTTTGACCAGGCGGTCCTCCAGCGAGTGGTAGGAGAGCACCACGACGCGGCCGCCGACGCCGATGGCGTCCACCGCGGAGGGCACGGCCCTCTCCAGTACCGACAGCTCGCCGTTGACCTCGATGCGCAGCGCCTGGAAGGTCCGCTTCGCGGGGTTGCCGCCGGTGCGCATGGCCGCCTGCGGCAGTGCCTGGCGGATCAGCGCGACCAGCTCGCCGCTGGAGTGCAGCGGGTCGGTGTCACGGCGCCGGACCACGGCCTCGACGATCTTGCGGGCGAACTTCTCCTCGCCGTAGACGCGCAGGATCCGGACGAGTTCACCGGGCGGGTAGGTGTTCAGCACCTCGGCGGCGCTGATCCCGGTGGTCTGGTCCATCCGCATGTCCAGCGGGGCGTCCTGGGCGTAGGCGAAGCCGCGGTCGGCCTCGTCGAGCTGCATCGAGGAGACCCCGAGGTCGAAGAGGACACCGTGGACCGGGCCGGTGCCCAGCCGCTCCAGCACGGCGGGGAGTTCGTCGTAGACCGCGTGCACCAGGGTGGCGCGGTCACCGAAACGTTCCAGCCGGGTCGCCGACAGCTCCAGGGCCCGCGGGTCGCGGTCCAGGCCGATCAGCCGGGCCTCGGGGAAGGCGTCGAGCAGCGCCTCGCTGTGGCCGCCGAGGCCGAGGGTGCAGTCCACCACCGTCGCGCCGGGCTCCGTCAGGGCGGGCCCCAGGAGCTCCAGGCATCGCTGGAGGAATACGGGACGGTGCCGGTCTGCTGCCGGCCGGTCGTTGGTGGTGGACATGGGCCTTCCGAAGGTGACCGCCGGGGCCGGCGAGAGGGGGAGAAAAGCGACACGGACGACGGGTGTGCGCAACCCTAGTCCACCTGATTCCCGGGTCAATCACTGGCGCTTCGCCGTGTGGCGGGGCGGCCGGGATGGTGCCGGTGGGGCGTCGCACCAGGTCGCGGAGGACCGGCGTGGCGTGATCCCTCTCACTCCGGGCGCGCCACGGCCGAGCGCGCCCGGTGCGCTCGCTGCGACGCGTGCGTCCCGGTTGACGGCGCCGGCGGCACGGCGGGCGGGCGCCGTACTAACGTCTGCCGCATGTCTATCTCGGTCACCGATGAGCTGGTCGCTGCCAACCGCCACTACGCCAAGGACTTCAAGGACCCCGGCATCGACGCCCGGCCGGTGCGGCGGGTCGCGATCGTCGCCTGCATGGACGCGCGCCTGGACCTGCACGCCGCGCTGGGTCTCGACCTGGGCGACTGCCACACGATCCGTAACGCCGGAGGTGTCGTCACCGACGACATCATCCGTTCCCTCACCATCAGCCAGCGGGCGCTGGGCACCTCCTCGGTGGTGCTGATCCACCACACCGGGTGCGGACTCCAGCAGCTGACCGAGGACTTCCGCCACGAACTCGAACTGGAGGTGGGCCAGAAGCCCAGCTGGGCGGTGGAGTCGTTCACCGACCTGGACCAGGATGTCCGGCAGTCGATGACTCGCGTGCGCACCTCTCCGTTCCTCCTGCACACTGATGACGTACGGGGGTTCGTCTTCGACGTGGCGACCGGTCTGCTCCGGGAGATCGCGCCCGCCCCCGAATCCGCCCCGTGACGATCGGGCCGGATTGTGTGAAGAATGCTGTCTCGCGGTTCGCGCCGCTCACCAGGACGGCGCGGCCCGACGACGGCGGCAGCACCCGGAGACACCGGGGAGAGCGGGGAAAGGGGCCGAGGAGTACCGGTGACGACCTATGAGGGGCAGACCAGGCTCAGCGAACTGAGCGCCACCGCGGACGCGGTACGGCGCTCGGTGGAGAGCGTCATCGAGGGCAAACCGGAGGTCGTGCGGCTCTCCCTGACCGTTCTGCTGGCCGAGGGCCATCTGCTGCTGGAGGACGTGCCGGGCGTCGGCAAGACCATGCTGGCCAAGGCGCTGGCCCGTTCCATCGACTGTTCGGTGCGGCGTATCCAGTTCACGCCGGACCTGCTGCCCTCGGACATCACGGGCATCAGCATCTTCGACCAGGAGCGCAAGGACTTCGAGTTCAAGCCCGGGGCCGTCTTCGCCCAGATCGTGATCGGCGACGAGATCAACCGCGCTTCGCCGAAGACGCAGTCCGCGCTGCTGGAGGCGATGGAGGAGCGGCAGGTCACCGCCGACGGCGAGACCCACGCGCTGCCGGACCCGTTCATGGTGATCGCCACCCAGAACCCGGTCGAGATGGAGGGCACGTACCCGCTGCCCGAGGCCCAGCGCGACCGCTTCATGGCGCGGGTCTCGGTCGGCTATCCCTCCCCCGAGGCGGAGATGCGGATGCTGGAGCTGCACGGCGAGAGCTCCCCGCTGGACTCGCTGCGCCCCGCCGTGCACGCCACGGACGTGGTGAAGCTGATCGAGGCGGTCCGCGAGGTCCATGTCTCGGAGCCGGTGCGCCGGTACGCGGTGGACCTGGTCGCCGCCACCCGCTCCCACCCGGAGCTCCGTCTCGGGGCGTCCCCGCGGGCCGCGCTCCAGCTGCTGCGCGCGGCGAAGTCCTCGGCCGCGCTCTCGGGCCGTGAGTACGTGCTGCCCGACGACGTGCAGGCGCTGGCCGTCCCGGTGCTGGCACACCGCCTGCTGCCGACCGCGCAGGCGCAGCTGAACCGGCACACCACCGAGCAGTTCGTCGCCGACATCGTCCACCGCACACCGATGCCCGACCCCTACGGCCAGCAGCGCCGGGGGTACTGATGCCGGACTCCGGGACGGAGAACCGGGGCCCGCTGCGGGCCGCCCTCAGCGGGCTGACCACTCGGGGCCGTTCCTTCCTGGCGGCGGGCGCCGCCGCCGGTGTCTGCGCCTACCTGCTGGGCCAGCCGGACCTGCTGCGGATCGGGGCGCTGCTGGCGCTGCTGCCGCTGCTGTGCGTGCTGGTGCTGCACCGCACGCGCAGCCGGATCACCGCGGCGCGCCAGCTGACTCCGGCCAGGGTGTCGGCGGGGTCGGAGTCACGGGTGCGGCTGCGGCTAGAGAACTCGGTGCGCGGTGTTCCCACGGGGCTGCTGATGCTCCAGGACCGGGTGCCCTACGCGCTGGGGCCCCGGCCGCGGTTCGTGGTGGACCGGATCGAGTCCGGTGGCCGCCGCGAGGTCAGTTACCGGGTCCGCTCCGACCTGCGCGGGCGGTACCCGCTGGGCCCGTTGCAGCTGCGGCTGGCCGACCCGTTCGGTCTGGTCGAGCTGAGCCGCTCGTTCACGGCGTACGACGTGATGACGGTGCTGCCCAAGGTGGAGCCGTTGCCGGCCAGCCCGCTGGGCGGCGACGCCGCCGGGCACGGTGACGGCGGGCAGCGGACCCTGGCGGTCACCGGCGACGACGACATCATTCCGCGCGACTACCGGCATGGGGACGACCTGCGGCGGGTGCACTGGCGCTCCAGCGCGCACCGCGGCGCGCTGATGGTGCGGCGCGAGGAACAGCCGATGAAGGACCGCTGCACGGTGCTGCTGGACACCCGGCGCCGTGGCTACGACGACGACGGCCCGTCCTCTGCGTTCGAACAGGCCGTCTCCGGCGCCGCGTCGGCCGTCGCCCACCTGATCGCGCGTGACTACGCGGTACGGCTGGTGACCGACACCGGTGCGGTGCTGCCGGAGCAGGACAGTGAGCGGCCGGACCCGACGGAGACCGGTGGCCTGATACTGGACGGCCTCGCGGTGGTCGACCACTCCGACGGCCACGGCTTCGAGGGCGCCCGCGAGACGCTGTCCCGGCGCGACCCGGGACTGGTGATCGCGTTCCTCGGGTCGGTCGGCGCGGAACCGGCCGAGCAGCTGGCCGGGTTGCGGCAGCGCGGTGGCGGCGCCGTGGCGTTCGTCGCCGCGGGCCAGCTGGACCCGATGCTGGAGGAGCGCCGCATGGAGCGGCTGCGGGAGCGCGGCTGGACGGTGCTGGCGCACCGTCCCGACGTGTCCCTGGCAGAGTTGTGGCAGTCGGCTTCACGGCAGACCCGGGGCCTGTAGGCGGGGGCGGCACCGCCGCGGCGGGCCGGTGCCCGGGGACGGGCGCGGCGGCCGGAGCGGGCGTGGGACGTACGGGGCACGGACAGGGAACGGCCGAGGAGAGGGATCATGGGCGGACGAGGCCGGATCACGGTGGTGGCCTGGGCTGCGACGCTGGCCACGGCCTGCGCGCTGCTGCCGCTGGTGGAGGAGCCGGGCTGGCTCTTCCAGGCGGCCCTGCTGCTGGCCCTGGTCAGCTCGGTGGGCGCGCTCGCCCGCTGGGGCGGGCTCGGCGCGGCCCTGACGGGCGGCGCCCAGGTACTCACCGGCGTGCTGCTGGTGACGGTGACCTCCGTCCCCGAGTACGCCGTCGCGGGGGTGCTGCCCGGCCCGGAGGCGTTGCACGAGCTCGGCGTGCTCTACACCCTCGGCGCGGACGACGTCGGCAGCTTCGCCTCACCCGCGCCGCTGACCGAGGGCATACGGCTGATACTGATCAGCGGCGTACTGCTGGTCGGGCTGGTCGTGGACCTGCTGGCGGTGACGCTGCGCAGCGCCGCCGCGGCCGGGCTGCCGTTGCTGGCGATGTACTCCGCGGCGACCGGCATCTCCCAGGAGGGCGCCCGCTGGGTCTACTTCGTCGTGGCGGCGGCCGGCTTCCTGGGACTGCTGCTCACCGAGAGCCGCTACCGGCTGGCCGACTGGGGCCGGTTCTTCCCCGGCCCGCTGAGCCGCGCCCCGGACGAGCCGGGAGCCACGCGCGTCTCCACACCGCGGCTGCGCACGGGCCGCCGGATCGGCGCCGCCGCGCTCGGTGTCGCGGTGGCCGCGCCGTTCATGCTGCCCGCCCTCGGCGAGGGGATCATCGACCCCTCCGGCCGTGGTTCGGGGGGCTCCGGCGGCAGCGGTGGCCTGGGATCGATAGCGGTCAACCCCGTGGTGGCGCTCCAGGACCAGCTGAACCAGCCGGTGAACCGCACCGTGCTCACCTATGAGACGGACGCCGAGCGTCCTTCCGAGCTGTACCTCCGGGTGGTCTCCCTGGACCGGTTCGACGGCCGCCAGTGGTTCTCCAGCGAGGCGACGACCGACGAGATCCCGGAGGCGCCGTGGCCGGTCGCCGGTCTCGCCGACGACGTGACCCGCACGGAGATCACCACCACGATCACCGCCGACCCGGAGTACGCGCAGCGGTCGCTGCCCGTGCCGGTACCGGCGGTGGACGTCGCCGCGGAGGGCAGCTGGCAGTACGACCTGTACTCCCGGACACTGCGCTCGGCGCGGCAGGGCCAGTCCAGCGCCGGTCTCACCTACGACGTGCGCCACCTGCGGGTGGAGCCGACGCCGGAGCAGCTGGCGCAAGCCCCCGCCCCGGTCAGCACCGTGATCGCGGACGACTTCACCCAGGTCCCGGCGGACCTCCCGGTGTCGGTGCGGACCACGGCGGAGGAGGTCACCGCCGGCTCCGCCAACGCGTACGAGCAGGCGGTGGCGCTGCAGGAGTGGTTCACCCGCGACGGCGGGTTCACCTACAACACCGATGTCTCGGCGGGCATGGGGACGGAGGCGGTCGCCAACTTCCTCGAACAGCGTGAGGGATTCTGCATCCACTTCGCGTTCGCCATGGCCGCCATGGCACGGACCCTGGACATCCCCGCCCAGGTGTCGGTCGGCTTCACCCCGGGCTCGCGGCAGGCCACGGGCGGCTACGCGGTGGGCCTGCACAACGCGCACGCCTGGCCCGAGCTGTACTTCGAGGGCGTCGGCTGGACCCGGTTCGAGCCCACCCCCGGCCAGGGCAGCGCCCCGGGCTACACCCGGCCGCAGCGGGACAACGCGGACCGCGCCGACTCCGAGCGGGAGACTCCGGAGAGCCCCGCGCCGGTGCCGGAGGAGAGCGAGGACGCGCAGACGTCCCCCGACGAGCCGCGCCGCTGCGACCCGATGCTGGAGCCGGAGGCGTGCGAGGCGCTGACCGGCGAGAACTCGGCCTCCGAGGACAACACCCTGGTGGCCTGGCCGGTGATCTGGGGCGGCCTGGCCGGCCTGCTGGCGCTGGCGCTGCTGCTGACGCCGATGCTGTGGCGGTCCTCGCTGCGCCGCCGGCGGCTGGCCCCGGGAGCGGGAGTCCTCGCGGCCTGGGACGAACTCATCGACAGCGCCTGGGACATGGGCGCACCACCGGCGGCGGCCGAGACGCCGCGCCAGGCGGTCCGGCGGATCGTGCGCGCGGGCGGCCTGGAGGGCGAGACGGAGGCGGCGGCGCACCGGGTGGCGGACGCGGTGGAGCGGCATCTGTACGCGCCGGGTGGCGCGGAGCGGGACAGCCGGGGGGCTCCGGGGCCCGGCTCCGGCGGTCCGAGCGGTCGCGGCGGTCCGGGCGGTCCGGTGGCCGCCGACGTACAGGCGGTGTCCGAGGCGCTGCGCCGGGTCGCCACCTCGCCGGCGGCGCGGACGTACGCGCGCCTGTTTCCGCCCTCCTCCATTCGGGTGACGCAGCGGGTGGCGGAACGCTACAGCGCCGTGTCGGCGCGTTCGGGTGAGCGGCTGCGGCGTCTCGTACCGGCCGGACGGCACCCGCGCGGCTGAGCGGGGCTGGTGTCAGCGGGCGGCGGCCGGTCCGCCGCCCGTCCCCCGCTCTCGCGAGGGGTGGGGGCTCCGGGCGAGCGCGCCGAACGGCTCCGGCCGGCCCCCTCGGGGCAGCGGAAAGCCCGGAAGCCGACGGCTTCCGGGCGGGCGGAACGTGGACGACCGGGCCACAGGGCCCGGTCGTGGTTCAGCGGTCTCGTTCGTCGCGGCGCTTCTGCCAGCGGTCCTCGATGCGGCTCATCACCGAGCGACGCTGCTTCGGCTGCTGGCTCTTCCGGGCGCCCCGGCCTTTGGCGGCCTCGGCACCCTCTCCGGACGCCGCCGCCGGCGTCTTCTTCCAGCCGGTCACGGCGAGCACGGCACAACCGAGCATCACCAGGAACCCGACGACGCTCAGCCACGGCTGCTGGGCCACCATGCCACCCATGAGGAGCACGATGCCCACCAGAAAACCGGCAGCGGCCTGGTAGACCCGCTTGCGGGTGTACGTGCGCAGCTCACTGCCCTCGAGCGCTGTCGCGAACTTGGGATCTTCGGCGTACAGCGCTCGCTCCATCTGCTCGAGCATGCGCTGCTCGTGCTCCGAGAGCGGCACGGGGTCCTCCTACTCGTCGGTCGCGGTGGCGACCGGATCCGACTCTTACAGGATAGGCAGGGAACGCTCCCTGTGAAAGCCGCCCCTAACGCATTTTCGCCCACCGCGTCCGCCACGACCCGGGCAGCCCCTGGGATGGACGAGTCCTTCCCCCGGGGCCCCTCCGTCATGCCGACGGGCTTAGGTCCGATATTACGTCTGATCCTAAAGGAACGGACGCGCGTTCAGGGGCTCTGCTACGGCTGTGACCGCTCGGCGAGCAGGTGAAGTTGCCCGGCGATCGACTGGAAGGCCGGAACCGCCGCGGCCTCCGCCTCCAGCCTGGTCAGCGCGGCCAGCGCGTCCGTCTCGGTGTCGACCAGCGCCCCCGGCACCAGATCGGCGAAGACCCGCACCCCGTGGACCGCCAGCGGGGTGAGACCGACGGCGCCGGCCAGGGCCGTGAGCTGGTCGGCGGTGAAGCGGTGCGGCACCGGGTCGGACTCGCCCCAGCGGCCGTCCGGGTCCGTCAGCGCCTGCCGGGCCTCGGTGAACCGTCCGGCCAGAGCCCGGGAGAGAACGGCGCCGCCGACTCCGGCGGCGAGGAGGCTCAGGGTGCCCCCGGAGGCACGGAGCGTCTCGGCGACGGCGCCCAGTGCCGCCCGGGGCTCGTCGGTGTACTCCAGCACGCCGTGGCAGAGGACGAAGTCGTAGCGGCCCCGGCCGGCCACCTCGACGAGGTCGCCGGTGTCGCCCTGGACACCGCGGACCCGGTCCGCCGCGTCCTCCTCGGCCGCGCGGCGCTCCAGCGCGAACAGCGCGTCGGGGCTGGGGTCGACCACGGTGACCGTGTGGCCCAGGGCCGCGACCCGTACCGCCAGGCTGCCGCTGCCGCCGCCGGTGTCCAGGACCTCCAGCGCGGGACGGCCGGCCGCTGCCGCGCGGCGGTCCAGCGCTTCGCGGAGCAGCTCCCAGACGACCCCCGTGCGCAGCGCGGTGTGCGGGCCGGGCGCGGTCGGTTCAGACGGCATGGTGGGTGGCTCCTCGTGCGGAACGGCGGTGCGGGGGCGGGCGCCTCCACCTTATGGCCTGCCGCGCGCCGCGGACGCGCGGCGTCACACCCTCCGTGCCCTCCGCCGGGCGGCTGCCGCCCGGCGTGATCTTCTGTCGGCGCCCGCGGCGCCGAGTGCGCCCGGCCGGGGCCTCCCTGCCGACGGGACCGCGCCGCCGTGCGGCTCACCCGCACGGGTGGCGGCCCGGCGCGGACGTGACGGCGCTCCCCAGGCGCTCCTCCCGGGTCGGCCCCGCAGGCGCGGCGGGGCCGCGTCAGCCGCCGGTGCCCTCGGCCGGACCCGGCTGACGCGGCAGCGTCGGCTGGTGCGGAAGCATCGCCTGCACCAGCCGCACGAACATCCCGGCTGAACGCGCGAGTTCATCGGCCTCGCGACGACCGACCACGTCCCGGATACCGGCCTCGACCCGGGCCCGGCGCACCGCGCTCGCCGCGAAGAGCACGGACCACTCCCCCAACTCGGGGGCCGCCTCCGGCAGGACGTCCCACACGCTGCGTATACGGCGGCGGCCGCGCTCGGTGTTCTCCGGGCGGCCCCGCACGGCCAGCACCGCGGCGGCGGCGCGCAGTGCGGCGAGGTGGACGGCCACATAGGCGTCCCCCGGATCCTCGCAGCCGGCGGCGGACTCCAGTCCGCGTTCGGCCTGGGCGAGCAGGTCGAGCGCGGCCGGTGGTGCCTGGGCTCGACGCAGCACGGGGTGCACGTCGGCCGGACTTCCGGTCATGACGAACCTCCTTCGTCACTCGGCGGTCCGGCGGTCCCGGGCGGCCGATGGTGCCGGCCGCCCGCTCCCGGCGGACTTTTCGCATCCGGACACATGCTGACGCATGGCACTGACAATCCGTGCCCGCTGGAGCAAACGCCGGAACCTGACTGGTGCGGCGCACATCGAAGGTGGTGCCATGTGGCGGGTGTGGCGCCGAACGCGGCACCGGGGAGGGAGAATTGGCATATGACAGGCATCCGGGGCCCGCGGCGGACCGCGACCCGGCAGCGGCTCTACGACGCGGCGGCCGCGCTCGTCGCGGAACAGGGCTTCTCCGGCACGACGGTCGAGGAGATCGCGGAGCGGGCGGGCGTGGCCAAGGGCACCGTCTACTACAACTTCGGCGGCAAGACCGAGCTGTTCGAGGAACTGCTGGCCCACGGCTGGGGACTGCTGGGCGCCGCGCTGCGGGAGGCCGCCGACCGGTCGTGGCAGCGGGGCGACTCCCCGGGCGAGATCCTCGACGCGCTGGTGCGGGGCGGGCTCGCCTTCTGCGCGGAGCACCCGTCGCTGGTCCGGGTGTGCGTCGCCGAGCTGTGGCGGCCCGGCCGGCCGTGGCACGCGACGGTCACGGCGGCCCGGGGCAGGTCGGCGCTGGAGATCGAGCGGGTACTGCGGGCGCGGACCGAAGGGGACGGAACCGGAGGACGGCGCGCGGCGGAGCCCGGTGACGGGCCGCCCGGGGTCCGCGAGCCGGCGCACTCCGCGCCGGAGGCCGGGGCAGGCCCCGCCGAGCCGGGGGCGGCGGCGACCGGGGTGCTGGGCGTCCTGCTGGTGACGGCGCTGGACTGGCAGTCCTTCCAGCCGCACCGGTCGCTGGAGGAGGTGCACGCCGCGCTGTCGCCGCTGCTGCCCTGTGGGCACACGGAAAGCGGACGGCCGTAGTCCCGGTCTCCCCCGGAACGGTCACGGCCGCCCGCGTGTCCCCCGTGGGCGGTTGCCGTCCGGCAGTCCGGTCGGCGTGGTCGACGCCCCCGGCCGGTCCCCCCGGTCGGCGTGGTCGACGCCACGGACGGCCACCACCGCTCCGCCGCCCCGTGCCGGCGGTTCGGTGGACGTTCGCCCTGGTGATCACTGTGACGGAGCGGCGGTCTCCGCCACATCCGCGCGGATACTCAGACGGGTACTCAGATCGTCTGGGTACCCGCGGCGGCAGCGCGAACCGCCGGGTGCGGCGGGGGGGCGGGCTCTTATACACATCTCCCAGCCCACGAGAAAAAAGGGAAAATCGTAAGCCGTCTTCTG
>NZ_BHZI01000198.1 GCF_004305975.1 Streptomyces otsuchiensis | reverse complement strand
CGGGGCGGGCCGGGTAAGGGCGGTGCGGGGGCGATTGCACCGCCCTGCGAAGCCCTTCGGACAACTTCTCCACACGGCGCGACAACTCCCTGACCGCCTGTTGACGTATCGTCAGCAGTCTTCCGTCCGGCATATCCTGACCGAATCCCGGAAGATGATTGCCGCTCCTCACCGTCGGCCTTGATGATACGATCATCGCGCTCGCACGGCGGGTCGAAGACGGGGAAAACACACCGGTCACCCCGAGGAGCGTTATGCCGTCATCAGGGCAGTGCACGATCAGCCCTTTGACCACCGCCGCACCGCGCCGCCGCGCGCGCCCGCCGTCCGGGTGCGTATAGCCGCCCGCGCCGGGCTCACACACACGCTCTCAGCGCCGGCCGGAACGGCCGCCGGGGCCGGACCACATGGTCCAGCGCCCCCACCACACGAGAATCCCTCCAAGAGAGTCTCATGACAGCGTACATAGACGATCCAGTGTTCTGGGGTTTGGTCGCGGGCATATCGGTGGCCGCGGCATTCGCGATATCCGCCCACCGGAAAAGCCGTCGCGCCAGCAGGGACAAATCCGCGCTGGAACAGCGGAACGAGGCGCTGGAAAAGCGCTTCACCGAATCCGTGGAAGAAGCGAAGAACCGCGCCGAGGACGGCACCAGAACCGCCCTCAAAACGGCCATGAGAACCCTCCAGGGCCTCGCCAACGAACAGCAGATCGCGATTTCCGGACTTCAACGGAAATACGGCGACCAGCACATCCTCCAGGACCTCCTGGAAATCGACCACATGAACTCCCAGTTCGGCCGCCGGGCACAGTCCATCGCCGTGCTGTGCGAGGGCTGGCTCGGCCGCCACCGCTCGGTCGCGTCCGTCTACGACGTGGCGCGCAGCGCCAAGGGCCGCGTCCGCCACTTCACCCGGATCGAAATCCGTTCGCAGACCAGCTTCGCGGTGATCAGCCAGGCCGTGGAACCGGTCGCGCTCGCGCTCGCCGAACTGCTCGACAACGCGACCAGCTACTCCGCGCCCGAAACCACCATCGACATCAACATCCGGTCGGTGCCCAAGGGCGTCTGCATCGTCATCGACGACGCCGGCGTCGGCATGAACGAGGAGGAGAAGACGCGCGCCGCGGAACTCCTCACCAATCCGGTGTCCGGCGTGACCGGACTGGGAAACCCGCCGCAGTTCGGATTCGCGGTGATGGGTGTGCTCGCGGCCCGCTACGGCTTCAGCGTCTCCGTCGACTCCTCGTCCCCCTACGGCGGCGTGCGCGCCGTCGTTCTGCTGCCCCAGGAGCTGCTGACCAGCATGCCCGAGCCCGACAGCGCCGCGCACGCCCCGGGCGCGCCGGGCCACCACCTCTTCACCCCGCCCGCCGTGGCGCCCGGGCCCTCCCCGGCCCAGCCGGTGACTTCGGCGGCCGCGCACATGCCGCGGGCAGTTCCGCAGGCCGGACCCCACGCCGGCCCTCCTCCCGGACCCCACGCCGGACCCCACTCCTCGCCTCCTCCCGGGCCTCCGCCCGGGTTCCACGCGGCGCCCGGCGGCGGACACCCCGGACGTCACGCCGCGCCGCCTCCGGGCCCCCGCGCCGTACCGGACCCGGCACCGCGGACGCCCGCCCCCGAGCGGGACGCCGGTCCGCCGGCCGCCGCCGCGCCGGAGCCACGCGCCACCACACGCGGCGGGCTTCCCAAGCGCCGCCGCCGCAACCCGATGACGATCGTCGGACAGGGACCGGAGGGCGGCGAGGCGCCGGCCAGGTCGAACGAGGAGACCGCGTCGATCATGGGCGCGTTCCAGCGGGGGACACAGTCGGGCCGCACAGCCGAAACGGACCGAGAAGGGCATGAATTCCTGTGAACAACGATCTGTCCTGGATGCTTGACAGGGCGCTGGAGGTTCCCGAGGCGCGGCACGCGCTGCTGGTCTCCGCGGACGGTCTGCTGATGGCCCGTTCGCGCGAGGTGGGCCGGGACGAGGCGGACACCGTCGCCGCCGCGATGAGCGGCATGCAGTCCCTCAGCCGCACCGTCGCCGGGTTCTGCGGCGGCGACGACATGAAGTGGCGTCAGACGCTGGTCGAGTTCGACGGCGGCTGGGTCTTCCTCATCTCCGCCGGCGCGGGCGCCTACCTGGCCGTCTCGGCGTCGATCAACGTGGACATGGCCGACATCACCTTCCGCATGCAGCAGCTCGTCGGCCAGCTCGGCAAGGCGATGACGAGCCCGCCCCGTGAGAACACCGGCATCGGCTCATGAGGGCGGGCGACGGGGGACACGACTCCGTGGATTTAGTGCGCCCGTACGTCATCACCAACGGGCAGGATCTCCCGAAGGGTGACGAGTTCGAGCTCGTCACCCTGGTGACGGTCGCCGCCGGGAACGCCCGGCAGGCGCAGCTCGACCCGGAACGCCGCGCGCTCCTGGAGCTGTGCTCCGGCGGCTATCTCTCGGTGGCCGAGATCGCGGGCCACATCGGCCTGCCGATCGGCGTCATCCGGGTGCTGCTGTCCGACCTCGCCGGCAGCGGCCAGATCATCACCCGTAATCCGGTGCCAGCGGCCCAGCTCACCGATATCCAGGTTCTGCAGGAGGTGCTGGATGGACTCCAGACTCGCTTCGGATGACCACACCTATCTGCCCGAAGCGGTGCAGGTCGCCGCGAAGATCCTCGTCGTGGGGCACTTCGCGGTGGGCAAGACGACGTTCATCGGCACGCTCTCGGAGATACCTCCGCTGCGCACCGAGGAGACGATGACACGGGCCGGCGCCCACGTGGACGACCTCCGCGGGGTGCAGGGCAAGACGACCACCACCGTGGCCATGGACTTCGGCCGGCTGACACTCAGCGAGACCCTGGTGCTCTACCTGTTCGGCACCCCCGGACAGCAGCGGTTCGTGCAGGTGTGGGAGGACATGACGCGTGGCGCGCTCGGCGCGCTGCTGCTGATCGACCCGCAGCGGCTGGAGGAGTCGTTCCCGGTGATGGACCTCGTCGAGAGCTACGGCATCCCGTACGCCATCGGGGTCAACTACTTCGGCGAGGCCCCGACCCGCCCGGACGACGAACTCCGCGAAGCGCTCGACCTGTTGCCGGACACCCCGATCGTCACCTGCGACGCCCGCGACGAGAAGTCGTCCGCGGGGGCGCTGATCGCCCTCGTCAAATACCTCCAGACACGGACCAGCTAGGAGCCACGACCATGGACCGGCACACCGACCACCACTCCGCGTCCCCGCCACCGGGGTGTCCCGCCCACCAGGTCGGCATGGCCCCCGTGCCGCTGTGGGGGCCGGACTTCGCCGCGGACCCGCAGGGCTTCTACCGGGTCCTGCGCCAGTACGGCCCCGCAGCGCCGGTGGAGGTGGCGCCGGGCGTGCCGGCCAACCTCGTCACGGACTACGCGGCGGCGCTGCGGGTGCTCCAGAGCCCGAAGGAGTTCGGCAAGGACTCCCGGCGCTGGCGGGACTTCAACGAGGGCCGGGTGCCGATGGACAGCGCCGCGGTCCCGATGATGGCCTACCGGCCCAACAGCCTCTTCTCGGACGGCGCCGAGCATCTGCGGCTGCGGCAGGCGATCACCGACAGCCTCGGGCGGATCGACTCCCACCTGCTGACCCGGCACGTCGAGCGGGTTTCGACCTACCTGGTCGGCCAGTTCGGCGACCGGGGCTCCGCCGACCTGCTCAACGAGTACTCCAAGCTGATGTCGCTGCTGGTCTTCAACGAACTCTTCGGCTGCCCGCCGGAGATCGGTGACCAGCTGATCTCCGGGATGTCCGGGATCTTCGACGGGGTCGACCCGGAGAAGTCCAACCGGGAGATCCTGGAGAGCGTGATGGCGCTCGTGTCCTACAAGCGCACCCACCCGGGCCAGGACGTGACCTCCTGGATGATGGCGCACCCGGCGCAGCTCTCCGACGAGGAGATGATGCACCAGCTGGTGCTTCTGGGCGGCGCCGGTTCGGAGCCGACCCGGAACCTGATAGCCAACGGCCTGCTGCTGATCCTCTCCGACGAGAGGTACTTCGGCGGGGTCCACGGCGCGGGGCTGCTGGTGGAGGACGCCCTGGACGAGGTGATGTGGAACAGCCCGCCGCTGGCCAACTACGGCGTGCACTACCCGTTGCACGACGTCGACCTCGGTGGTTCGCACCTGCGGGCGGGTGACCCGGTGGTGATCAGCTTCGCCGCCGCCAACACCGACCCGGCGCTGTCGTCTGCGCGCCAGCAGGTCAGCAAGCGGGCGCACCTGGGCTGGAGCGCGGGCCCGCACGCCTGCCCGGCGAAGGACCCGGCGCAGCTGATCGCGGTGACCGCGATCGAGAAGCTGCTGAACCAGCTGCCGGACGTCGAACTGTCCGTGGCACCCGAGTCCTTGACCTGGCGGCCCGGCATCTACCACCGGGCGCTGGCGACGCTGCCCGCCCACTTCACCCCGGTCGTCACCGAGCGGCCGTTCGCCGCCGCGCAGGCGTCGGCCGGCGCTGCGGAGCACACCGGCCGGCACGCCGCGGGGCGTCGCGGCCCCAAGGGCGGCTGGTGGAGTGGCTTCCTCAACTGGTGGCGCGAGTAGGAGAAAACGGCCGCCACGGCCGTGCAAGTTCTGGCTTGAACGATGTGGGGAACATGCGAGCGTCGTCACAAGTGCCTCTGGCATGTGTGAACGGCACGCGTCGAAGGGTAGCCCTTCGAGGTTCTGCTGATCGACTACCGATCAGATGTGCGATGACGGCCCGTCCGGGCGGTCCCCGGGGCGGTGTGGCCCCGGGGACGTCATCGCCTGGCGCACGTATCGGAGTTGGAGGAAATCCCCGTGGCTTCCGTGGCGCAGCCGACAGCCGTCGGCACGCGATCCGTCGTCTCCCACCTGTCCCGGCTGCGCTCTCCGCGCGGACAGGCCGACCCGTTCCCCGTCTACCGGCGGCTGCGGGCGCTGGGTCCCGTTCTCCCGACACCCTGGGGCGGCCATCTGGTCACCCGGTACGACCTCTGCGACCAGGTCCTGCGCGGCCGTGACTGGCAGACCATCGACGCGGAGTGGAAGGCACGCCAGAGCGGCGACCGCTGGACCGGCTTCGCGCACCAGGAGCTGAGCCGGACCCTTCAGGGCCTCAACTCCCCGCACCATCCCCGGCATCGCCGTTCGATCGGCAACGTCTTCGACCGGGCCACCCTCGCCGAGCTGCACGGCACCGTCGCCGGGTCGGTCGACGGACTGCTCGACACCCTCGTGGAGCGAATACGCGACGGCGAGGAACCGGACTTCGGCGCCGTCGTCGGCGACCAGCTCCCCATCGAGGTCATCGGCGCCTGGCTGGACCTCCCCCGGGCCGACTACCCGCTGCTGCTGTGGCTCACCCACGAGCACGTCGTGTGCCAGGAGCTGCTGCCCACCCCCACCGACCTCGCCTCCGCCGACAACGCGGCCCAGGGCCTGCGCCTCTACTTCACCGCCCTCGTCCACGACCGGCGGCTCAACCCCGGCGACGACGTCATCTCCCGCTGGCTGCGGGTCTGGGACGAGCTGGAGCCCGACCCCGAGGCCGCCGAGTCCGCCGTCTTCTACCTGGTGATGTTCCTGTTCGTGGCGGCCGTGGAGACCACCGCGACCCTGCTGCCGACCATGGTCTGGCTGCTCGACCAGCACCCCGACCAGCGGCGCCTGCTGCTGGCCGACCCCGGGCTCGTGCCCGGCGCGGTCGAGGAGGTGCTGCGCTACGACCCGCCGATCCACATGGCCGGCCGCGTCGCCTCGCGTGACATGGAGCTGGGCGGGGTCACCGTCACCCGGGACAGCATGGTGCACCTGATGATCGGCTCCGCCAACCACGATCCGGACCACATCGTCGAGCCGGACGTCTTCGACATCCGGCGCCAGGGCAACCAGCTCTCCATGCACCTTGCCTTCGGCGGCGGAGCCCACTACTGCGTGGGGGCCGCCCTGGCCCGCCAGGAGGCCACCGAGCTGCTGCGGGCCCTCACCGTCCGGCTCCCGGGGCTGCGGGTGTCCACAGCCCCCACCTGGTCCCGGCGGGTCGCCTTCCGCCGGATGACCGGCATGCGCGTCCGCGAGGGCTGACGACGCCCCGTCGCCCGGCCCCCGGGGACGCGTCCGGAACCAGTAACCACGGCCACGGGCCACGGGCACGACGCGACGCGGCACGGTCACCGACTTCCACCACTGCCCAACTAGCAAGGACTGACGGCGTGTACGAAGATTTCAAGACCCTTCTGGCCAGACGTGAGGGGCCTGTCGTACGCATCCACTTCAACAACCCCGACGCGGGCAACGCGGTCGACGGGACGTTCCTCGACGAGATGACCACCGTCCTGGACGCCGTCGCCGACGACCCCGGGGTGCGGGTCGTGGTGCTCTCCGGCGCGGGCGACGACTTCTGCCTCGGCGGCGACCGCCGGGAGTTCGCCGACCTGGCCGGGCGCGACCCGGGCGGGACCGGCATCCGCACGCTCGGGGTCAAGGCCCGCCGCGTCTGTGACGCGCTCGCCACCAGCCACGCCGTCACCATCGCCCGGCTGCACGGGGGCGTCATCGGCGCGGGGCTCGGCATCGCCCTCTTCTGCGACCTGCGGGTGGGCGCCGACACCAGCCGCTACCGGCTGCCCGAGCTGGCCCTCGGGCTGCCAGCCGTCTGGGGCGGCGCCCTCCCCCGGCTGCTGAGCGAGGCCGGGACCGCCCGGATCCGCGAACTCATCCTCACCGGTGACACCTTCGACGCCGAGGCGGCGGCCGCGATCTCGGTGCTCCAGAAGGTCGTCCCGGAGTCCGAGCTGGACGCGGTCGTCACCGGATGGATCAAACCCGTCGTCCGCCGCTCCCCGGCCGCGCTCCGCGTCACCAAGGCCGCCCTCAACGCCTACGCGGCCGGCACCCGGATGGCCGACGCCACCCTGCTGGAGAGCGACCTGCTGGCGGCGGTGGTCGCCGCCCGGCACGCGGAGCGGGGCTAGCCGCGGCGGCTCAGTTCTCCCGCACCACGCCGTCGTCGTCCGCGGAATCCACGAACTCGTCCCAGCCCATGTTCGCCCCCGTCAGGTTGTTCTCCACCATCTGCACCGCCCGGGGGGTGGTGCGCAGCCGGCGCATCAGGTCGTTCGCGCTGACGTCGATGGCCACGAGCAGGAGGTGGTGCTCGGCCGAGGTCATCGTGGTGGCGTCCGCGACCACCAGCAGCGTCATCGACGGGTCCTCGGGGCACTCCGGGTCCGCCGGGACGCGCGCCACGAGCTCTGCGCCGGTCAGCCCCGCGAACCTGCGGTCGTCGACCGGCGTGACGTCCGCCCGGAAGACCTCTCCCCGGCCCTGCGGGTGCGGGGCCAGCACCGCGTCGCGCACCGAGGCCCAGGTCACGTCGTCGCTGAAGTCGGTGCGGATCAACGGCACGTCCTCCATTGTCGGCAGAGTCGGCTCCTCGCCGCTCACGCGTATCCGCCAGGACCCCTCCGAGGGCTCCGGCACGCGCTGCTCCAGCCGTTCGCTGATGCGCCGCAGCCGTCCCAGCCGTCCGCCGTTGTCGTCCATGCGCAACACCCTCCAGCCGTCGGCGGGCTCCCCGCCGCTGTCGTGCCGTCAGTCTGGCGTCCACCACTGACATCGCCGGTCGCGCCGGCGCAGCCGCCGACGGGACCGGTGCGGGACGTGGTCCGTGCTGCCGCGGGCAGGGCCAGGGCCCGGTGCCCGCGGTCCGGGCGGAGCTCGCCCGGGGGCCTCCGGCGCCGGCGGCGGTTCCCTTGCTTGGAGCGCACTCCAGGGCGTTAGCTGACGGCATGAAGTACACACAGCTGGGACGCACCGGACTCAAGGTCAGCCGCCTGGTACTGGGCACGATGAACTTCGGCCCGCAGACCGACGAGGCCGACAGCCACGCCATCATGGACTCCGCCCTGGCCTCCGGGGTGAACTTCTTCGACACCGCCAACGTCTACGGCTGGGGTGCGAACAAGGGCCGCACCGAGGAGATCGTCGGGACCTGGTTCGCCCAGGGCGGCGGCCGCCGTGAGAAGACCGTGCTGGCCACCAAGTGCTACGGGTCGATGCAGCTCGACGACAGCCCGGTCTGGCCCAACAACGACAAGCTCTCCGCGCTGAACATCCGCCGCGCGGTGGACGCCAGCCTCAAGCGGCTGCAGACCGACTACATCGACCTCTACCAGTTCCACCACGTGGACCGCTCCACCCCGTGGGAGGAGATCTGGCAGGCGATGGACGTCCTGGTCCAGCAGGGCAAGGTCCTCTACGTCGGCTCCTCCAACCACGCCGGCTGGAACATCGCCCAGGCCAACGAGACCGCCCGCCGCCGCGGCTCCCTGGGGCTGGTCAGCGAGCAGTGCCACTACAACCTGGTGGAGCGCCGCGCCGAGATGGAGGTCATCCCTGCCGCCGAGAGCTACGGCCTCGGCGTCATCCCGTGGTCCCCGCTCGGCGGCGGCCTGCTGGGCGGCGCGCTGCGCAAGGAGCGCGAGGGCGGCAGCGGCGCCCGCTCCACCCGTGCGCTGGAGAACACCAAGCTGCGCGAGCAGGTGCAGAGCTACGAGGACCTTCTCGACAAGCACGGCCTGCACCCGGGCGAGACCGCCCTGGCGTGGCTGCTGAGCAGGCCCGCCGTCACCGGCCCGATCGTCGGTCCCCGCGTGCAGGAGCAGCTGGACTCCGCGCTGCGCGCCGTCGAACTGGAGCTGACGCCGGAGGTGCTGTCCGCGCTGGACGAGATCTTCCCCGGGCCGGGCACCGCGCCGGAGGCGTTCGCCTGGTGACACCGCCCTCCCCAGGGCACGCGGACGCCGGGTATCCCACCGCGGGGTACCCGGCGTCACCGCGTCCGGGCTCAGCGGCCGAGCGCGCCCACCACGAACGTCACCACGAAGAGCAGCACCAGGGCACCGCTCACTACGCGCGTCCTCGTCTTGGCATCCACGCCACCACGGTACTGGGACGCCGCCCGGGCCCCGTCACCGGCGCCGCACATCGCCACCCCACCCCGCGCGCCCGAGCGCCACACCCCCGCACGCCGGTGGCGCACCCCCGGCGCTCACTCCCGGACGGCCCGGCCCTCTGCCTAGGATTCCGGCATGGAGATTCGACGGGGCGGGCCCGGTGACATCCCGGCGGTACTGGCCATGCTGGACAGCGCGGTCGCCTGGCTGGGCGAGCAGGGACGCACCGGCCAGTGGGGCACCGAGCCGTGGTCCGAGCGGCCCTCGGCTGTCGAGAAGGTCACCGCCCGGCTCACGGTGGGCGAGACCTGGATCGCCGAGCCGGACGACGACGGCACCCCCGCAGGCGCGCTGACCCTCTCCTCGCAGCCGCAGCCCTACGTCGACCCGGTGGACGAGCCGGAGATCTACGTCCAGCTCCTGGTCACCCACCGCGCCTTCGCCGGACGGGGCGTGGGCGCCGCGCTGCTGGAACACGCGGTATCCGAGGCGCGGCGCCGGGGCGTGGAGCTGCTGCGCGTCGACTGCTACGCGGGAGACGACGGACGCCTGGTCCGCTACTACCGCGGCCAGGGCTTCGAGCCCGCGCACACCTTCACCGTCGGTGAGTGGCCCGGCCAGCTGCTCACCCGCCGGGTCTGACCGCCCGCCTCACCGCGCCCGCGCCGGGGAAGCCCGGGGCGCGCCCTCTGTGCCGGGAACGACGGAGCCCTGGCGGGCCCGGTGATGGTCACCGGGCCCGCCAGGGCTCCGAGCGAGGTGGACGCCGACGGGGTCAGGAGCGGGCGCCGACCCGGCGGGCGGGGCTGTCGGGCCCTTCCGCCGCGCCGTCGGCGCTGGGGGCCGCCGTCGTCCCGTTCGCCGTCCCGTCCTTCGGCGCACGCTCCTCGGGTGACGCCTCCGAGGCGGCGGTCGCTGTCGCGGTGTCCGCCACCGGCTTGCGCGGGACGAAGGCGATCAGCGGACTGCCACGACGCAGCCGGAGCTGGAGCCGCAGACCGCCGACCCGGCCCAGCATCGCTGCCACACCGAGGGCGGCGCTCGCGCAGATCGCGCCGCCGAGCAGCAGCGCCACCCGGGGGCCGTAGCTGTCGGTCAGCCAGCCCATCAGCGGTCCGCCGAACGGGGTGCCGCCGAGGAAGACCATCATGTAGAGGCTGATGACCCGGCCGCGCATCCCCGGGTCGCTGGCCAGCTGGAGACTGGTGTTGCCGGTGATCATGAATGTCATGCCGACCAGCCCCGTGGGGATCAGCACCGCCGCGAACACCCAGATCGAGGGCGCGCCGGCGAGCACCATCAGCAGGGTGCCGAAGAGCCCGGCGGAGGCCACGGTCCAGCGGGTGCGGCTGGTGCCCCAGCGGGCGGCGATCAGCGCCCCGGTGAGCGAGCCGACGGCCATCAGCGCGTTCAGCAGGCCGTAGGTGCCGGCCCCGGCGTCGAAGATGCGGTCGGTGAAGGCGACCACCCAGATGGGGAAGTTGAAGCCGAAGGAGCCGATGAAGCCCACCAGCACGATCGGCCAGAGCAGCTCCGGGCGGGCGCCGACATACCGCAGCCCGGCCCGTAGTTGCCCCTTGGCCCGTGGTGAACGCTCGGCCGGGTTGAGGTCGGCGACCCGCATCAGCAGCAGACCGGTGACGGGCGCGATGAAGGAGAGCCCGTTGAAGAGGAAGGCGTAGCCGCTGCCGACCGCCGTGATCAGCACACCGGCCACCGCCGGGCCGACGATGCGGGCGGTCTGGAAGTTGGCGGAGTTGAGCGACACGGCGTTGCGCAGCAGCGCGGGACCGACCATGTCGGAGACGAACGTCTGCCGGGCCGGGTTGTCCAGCACCGTGACGACGCCGAGGACGAACGCCAGCAGGTAGACGTGGCCGACCTCCACGTTCCCGCTGAGGGTGAGCGCGGCCAGGGTCAGCCCGGTGAGTCCCATCGCGGACTGGGTGCAGATCAGCAGCTTGCGCTTGTCCAGGCGGTCGGCGAGCACGCCGCCGTAGAGCCCGAACAGCAGCATCGGGAGGAACTGGAGCGCGATGGTGGCGCCGACGGCTGCGGCCGATCCGGTGAGGGTGTGGACCAGCCAGTCCTGGGCGATGCGCTGCATCCAGGTACCGGTGTTGGAGACGACCGCGCCCGCGAAGAAGATCCGGTAGTTGCGGATCTTGAGAGATCCGAAGGTGGAGACCCTGGCCGTCTCCTGGGCCTCCTCGCGGCGGGCCTCGTGGGCGTTCTCACGGGCCTCGGCCGCGTCGCCGCCGGTGGCGGCGTCCCCGGAAGGATCACCGGGGGTGCTGCTCGGGGTGCTGCCGGGGGTGTCGCCTCCGGCGGGG
>NZ_BHZI01000197.1 GCF_004305975.1 Streptomyces otsuchiensis | reverse complement strand
GCCGGGGAGGGGCGCGCCGACGGCGGGCGCGGCGGGGTAGCCCGCGACGCTCTCCGGGGCGCCGGACTCGCCGTGCGCGGGGGCGATCGGCTGCCAGGCGCCGGGCTGGGCTGGGAGCACCCCGTGGGCCGGCGCGGCGGCGCCGACACCCGCCGGGACGGGGGCACCGGCGCCCACGGTGGCATACGCGTACTCCGGGACGGCCACGGGCTCGGGCGCCCGCGTCGGCGCCTGGTCCGGTACCCCTTCCGCTGACTGCTGCTGCTCGGGCCGCGTCTGCGTGGCGCCCTCGGCGAGGGCTGACTCGACAGGTGGCGCGACGGTGGCCTCGGCCGGTCGCGGCGCGGCGAGCGGTTCAGCCAGCGCTTCGGCGAGCGGTTCGGCCGGCTGCGGAGCGGGCGGAGCGGGCTGCGTGTGACGGTCGGCCAGCGGCCTGACCGCGCCGGACTGCTCGGGCACGGCCGGGCCGAGGTGGGCCGGGCGCTGCGGCGCCGGCGCGGGCGCGGGCGCGGGCGCGGCGGGTACGCCCCGGGAGGGCGTGGCGTCCGCCGACGGCGCTCCGGGCGCCGTCGGGTCGGCGGCCGGCTGCTGGTAGGGAGAGTGGTGGCGCAGGGCGGAGGCCGGGACGCCGCGCGGCGGTGTGGAGACCGGCTCGTTCCAGGCGCCGGCGGCACCCGGCATGAGCAGTTCCTCTTCCTCGCGGTCCTCCGGGTCGGCGGTCCCGACCGCGTCCGGGTACGGGAAGGCGTCCGGTGCGGGGGCTTCCGGCGGGACGGGGTGGCCCGGGTGGGCACCCGCCTGGTCCAGCTGTCCCCGTTCCGGGAATCGGCCGGTGTCGGTCATGCGTATCCCTCGCCCATTCGGTAGTGCTCCTTCCGGCCCCCGCGCGCGTGTGCCTTCGGGAGGGAACAACGAGCGCGCGCCACGATCGGCACGAACCCCCGCCCCGGCCGGCCGGACATCTGGGGACGAACCCTGCCCGCCGACGCGCGGCACAACGACGCAGCAGCCTACCGGGCCACGCGAACACCCCCGCCCATCGCCGCCCGTCCCGAACCCTATGGTCCGGGTTTGTCGCCGTGCGGTTCAGGTCCGACTGCCGGACAGCAGAAACGCTACGTTTCTGCCCCGTTCCGACCAGGTTCCCGTGTCGAGCTCCATGCTCTGCAGGAGCGTGCACCGCACCCGGTAGCCGGCGGCGGCGAGTTCACCGCCGGACGCCTCCGCCTCGTCGCGGGTGAGCGCGTGGGTGACGATGTGTCGGGCCCGGCGGTCGGCGCAGGCACGCAGGGTGCGGGGGCCGCCGCCGCCGACCCGGATGACATCGGGTTCGGGCAGGTCGCCGAGTACCTGGGGAGCCCCTCCGTGCACCACCTGCAGCTGGACCCCGGCGGCGCGGGCGGCGGCGGAGACCCGCGCGCACGCCTCGGCGTCGCGGTCGACGGCGATGACGGCGGCCCCGAACCGCGCCGCCTCCACGGCGGTCAGCCCGCCACCGCTGCCCACGTCCCACACCAGGTCGCCCGGACGCGGTCCCAGCGCGGCGAGTTGGGCCGCGCGCATGCCGGGCGCGGAGCCCTCGCCCCCGGCGCCACCGGGCAGCCCGTAGTCGGCCGCCTCCAGTCCCCAGCCCCGCGGGCCTGCCGGGGTGCCGCCGGCCAGCCAGCCGTCGCCGGCTCCGGACTGCGCCGCGCCGAGCACGATCACGACGTTGGGGTCCTGCCAGCGGTGCTCCACGGCGGTGGCCGGGGTGACCATGCTGACGCGTTCGCGGTCGGTGCCCAGCGCCTCGCACACGACGAAGGTGCGGTGCACGCCGCGCAGCATCAGCGCGATCTCCGCCGGCCCGGCTCCGGGGGCGGTGAGCACGGCGACCTTGGGGTGGGCGCGGCAGACGTTCACCGCACGGCGCAGCGTGCCGTGTCCGGCGACCACGACCCGGGCGTCGTCCCAGGGCATCCCCGCGCGGGCGAAGGCGGCGGCGACCGAGGAGACGGCGGGGATGACCTCGACCTCCAGCCCGTGGGCGGGATCGCGCAGCGCGCGGACGAGACCGAAGAATCCCGGGTCGCCGTCGGCGATGACGACGGCGCTCCCCCGGTGGCCTGCGATGCGTCCCGCCGCGACGGGAACGCTGCCGAGCTGCACCCGTTCGGCACCGGCGGGGACTTCGGGCTGGCCGAGATGGCGCGGAGCGGCGGCCACCAGGGTGGCGGCGCGCAGAGCGGACCGGGCCGCCGGTTCGAGCGGCGAGCCGTCCCATCCGATCACGGTGACGCGGTCGGCCATGGCCAGCGGACTCCGGGGTGGTGTGCTGCGCGGGAGGTGCGGGACGGGACGAGGGTACCCCGGCGTCAGTCGCCCGGGGCGTCCTCCAGGTCCTCGGGGAGCAGTCCCCAGACGATGACGTCGGTGCGGATCTCCGCCCAACCGCCGTCCTCGGTACGGGTGCGGACGGTGCTGGCGTTGCGCAGCACGCCCTCGCTGAGACAGCCGACCTTCAACGCGACCTGCTGGGAGGCGGTGTTCCCGGCCGCGGTGCGAAGTTCCAGCCGTTCGAACTTCTGGTCGTGGAAGAGCCAGTCGGTGACGGCGAGCACCGCTTCGACGGCGTATCCCTCGCCTCGTGCCCACGGTGCCACCACGTAGCCGATCTCGGCCGATCTGAACCGCCAGCTGGTCTTCATCAGATGGACGGATCCCACCAGCCGCTGGGTCAGGTGCTCGGTGACGGCGAAGACGATGCCGCGCCCCTCGTTGCGCTCGGCGGGCGCGAACCGGACGATCCACTCGCGTGCGTCGGCCATGGAGTAGGGGGCGGGCACGCTGGTCCAGGCGGCGGTCAGCTCGTCGTCCATCATGTCCGTCAGCTCGCGCTGGTCGGCCTCGTCGTAGGGGCGCAGCACGAGCCGGTCGGAGGTGATGGTGACGTCGGGGAAGGTGGATGTCATGCGCCGCTCCATGGCCTGGGTAGTAGGGACAGCATGCAGCATGCGCACGGCGCGCGACCGACCCGGGCCCCGGCCTGGTGGCCGGGGCCCGGGAGCGCCGCGAGGGGTCCGGACGCGGTGGGCGCCCGGAGCGGTGTCAGAACGCGGGGAGGACGGAGCCCTCGTAGGTCTCCTCGATGAACTGGCGCACCTCGTCGGAGGTCAGCAGGTCGCTGAGCACGGCCACTGCCTCGTCGCCCTCGTTGCCCTCCTTGACGGCGAGGAAGTTGGCGTACGGGTTGCCCTCGGCCTCCTCCAGCGCCAGGGAGTCCTCGGCGGGGCTGAGGTCGGCCTCCAGGGCGTAGTTGCCGTTGATCACCGCGGCGTCGACGTCGTCGAGGACGCGGGGCAGGGTGGCGGCCTCCAGCTCGTTGAAGGTGATGCCGCCGTCGTCGGTGATGTCGCCCAGCGTGGCCTCGGCGCCGACGCCGTCTGCGAGGGTGATGAGGCCGTGGCCGGCGAGCAGCTGGAGCGCGCGGCCGGCGTTGGTGGCGTCGTCCGGGATGGCGATGGTGTCGCCCTCTCCGAGGTCGTCGATGGAGTCGAGGGAGCCGGAGTAGAGGCCGAGGGGCTCCAGGTGGACGTCGGTGAGGCCGACGATGGTGGTGCCCTGCTTCTCGTTGAAGTCGTCGAGGTAGGGCTGGTGCTGGAAGAAGTTGGCGTCGACCTCACCGTCCTGGAGGGCGGTGTTGGGGAGCACGTAGTCGTCGAACTCCTCGACCGTCAGCTCCAGGCCGGCGTCCTCGGCGAGGTTCTCCTGGACGAAGTTGAGGATGTCGGCGTGCGGCACGGGGCTCGCGGCGACGCGCAGGCTCAGGTTCTGGGCCTCCCCGCTGCCGGCGTCGTCACCGGTGTCGGGGTCGCTGTCGGTGCCGCAGGCGGTCAGCGCGAGGGTGAGTGCGGTGGCCAGGGCGATGGCGGTACGGGTGGTGGTGGTACGCACGAAAAGTGCCTCTCTGTGCAAACGGGGTGGTGCGGTGTGCCCGGTACCGGTCGGGTGCCGGGTGGTCTGGCGCGGAGGGGTTCCGCGGGGTGGGGTGCTGTGGTTCAGGTGCCGGCGCGTTCGCGGCGTGCGAGCAGCCGCACGGTGCCGTCGCCGGCGAGCTGGACGAGGGTGACGATGAGGATCAGCGCGGCGATGATGATCAGCATGAAGTCGGTCTCGGAGCGCCGGTAGCCGTAGTTGAGGGCGATGGTGCCCAGGCCGCCGCCGCCGACCGCGCCGGCCATCGCCGAGTAGCCGATGAGGGCGATCACGGTGGTGGTGAGGCCGGCCACCAGCGACGGGAGCGCCTGGGGCAGCAGCACCTTGCGGACGACGGTGCGGACGCCGCCGCCCATCGCGAGCGCGGCCTCCACCAGCCCGTGGTCGACCTCCCGCACGGCGGTCTCCACCAGCCGGGCGAAGAACGGGATGGCGCCGACGGCCAGCGGCACGATCGCCGCGGTCGGGCCGATGGCGGTGCCGACCACCATGCGGGTGAAGGGGATGAGCGCCACCAGCAGGATGATGAACGGCAGCGAGCGGCCGATGTTCACGATGACGCCCAGCACCCGGTTGACGGGCACGTTGCTGAGCAGCCCGCCGCGGTCGGTCAGCACCAGCAGCACCCCGACGGGCAGCCCGCCGAGGACGGCGACCACGCTGGACCACCAGACCATGTACAGGGTGTCGATCGTGCCCTGCCACAGCAGGGGCTGCATCTGTTCCCAGCTCACCGGGTCACTCCTTCACCAGGTCGGCGGGGGCGGACTCGCCCGCGGCGGCGGCCGGGCCGGGCGGGCCGGCCGGTTCCCCGTCGCGTACGTCGACAGTCAGACCCTGCTCGCGCAGGTAGCCGATCGGGACGACGTTCTCCTCGAAGCCACCGGGCAGCTCGATCCGCATCCGGCCCACCTGCCGGCCACCGGCGGTGTCCATGGCGGCGCTGAGGATGGAGACGTCGATGTCGTAGGTGCGCGCCAGCGCGGAGACGACGGGCCGGGCCGCGCTGTCGCCGTGGAAGGTGATGTCGACGACGGTGGTTCCGGGGCCGGTGGCCGCGCCCTCCAGCGGGAACAGTTCGGCGGCGAGCTCGGAGCCCGGGGTGGCGAGCAGGTCGCTGACCTTCCCAGACTCCACCAGCCGTCCCTCGCGCATCAGGGCGGCGGAGTCGCAGATGGTCTTGACGACGTCCATCTCGTGGGTGATGAGCAGGACGGTCAGTCCGAGCTGCCGGTTGAGGTCGCGCAGCAGCCGCAGCACCGAGCGGGTGGTCTCGGGGTCCAGCGCGGAGGTGGCCTCGTCGGAGAGGAGCACCTTGGGGTCCCCCGCCAGCGCGCGGGCGATGCCCACGCGCTGCTTCTGGCCGCCGGAGAGCTGGGCGGGGTGGACGGACGCCTTCTCGGAGAGGCCGACGAGGTCGAGCAGTTCCCGGGCCTTGGCGGCGCGGGCGCGGCGGGTGAGGCCGAGGATCTCCAGCGGGAGTTCGACGTTGCCCTGCACGGTGCGCGAGGAGAGCAGGTTGAAGTGCTGGAAGACCATGCCGATCCGGGTGCGGGCGGCTCGCAGCGCGCGTCCCGCCCGGGGGCCGTCGCCGGCCAGGGCGGTGAGGTCGGTGCCGTCGACGGTCACCGTGCCGGAGGTGGGGCGCTCCAGCAGGTTGACGCAGCGGATCAGCGAGGACTTGCCGGCGCCGCTCCGTCCGATGACGCCGAATACCTCGCCCGGGCGGACATGGAGGTCCACGCCGTCGACCGCGGTGACCTCACGGTCGCGCGTTCGGTAGACCTTGGTGAGGTCCGTGGTGGTGATCACAGGGTTTCCGTCACTGTCGGGTCCCGGCGCGGGGGTGCGCGCCGGTGGGGACCTCGCGGCGGTGTGCCGGAGGCGGTCCGGAGACGTCCGGGAAGGGGGTCCTGCGGATGAGCGGCCCGGCGGCGCGGCATCGGCGCGCGGCGCGGTTCTCGCTTCGGGGCGCGAGGCTGCTCGGGTGGGGCCCTCAGCGCTGACACATTCGACACAGACAGCGAGCGCCGGGCAGTACTGCTGCCTCGGTTGCCTGGAAATGGCTGCTCGGTCCGGTCATGCGGAACAGTTAAGCACCCAGGGGCGCGCGTTTGGGATACGCGCCCCCAACCGTCCACATGCCGGACATCCGGCCGGTGGGGACGGGGCTCGGAGGCCCGGGGCCGGGCCCTCGCGGCACCCCGGCGCGCAGTAGAGTCGGCCGCATGCTGACCCCCCTGACCATCGCGGTCGCGGTGGCCGCCGCGCTGCTGGGCCTGTGGTGCGCCGTCGCGGCACTCCGCGACCAGCCGGTGAAGGACTGGCACTACGCGGGCATCGCGGTGGTGACCCTGCTCACCGTGGTGCAGCTCGTCGTCGGCGTCGTGATGCTGGCGGGCGGAGACCGCCCGGACGGCGACTCCACCGCCGTCTTCGTCTCCTATCTGGTCTCCGTCACGGCGTGTGTGCCCCTGGTGGGACTGGTCGCACTCGGGGAGCGGTCCCGGTGGGGCTCGGCGACCGTCGCGGCCGGCGCCTTCCTTCTCGCCATCCTGCAGTTGCGCCTGCACGACGTGTGGGGTGGCGGCGTTGGCTGAGAACACACCGGCGCGCGCCGCGGGACGAGGAGCGGAACGAGGGGCGGAGGAGCCAGGCGTGGCGGACGGGTCCGGACCGGCGACGGAGGACCGCGGTGATCACGGCTCCTCCCCCGGCAGCACGCCCACGGGGACGCGGCACGGGCTGAGTAGCGGCCCCGGACGGCTGCTGGTCACGCTGTACGCGATCTTCACCGTGGGAGCGGCCTCCCGTTCGCTGTACCAGCTCTCCACCCGGTTCGACGAGGCGCCGCTGGCCTATCTGCTCTCCGCGGGCGCCGCCCTCGTCTACGCCTTCATCACCGTGGCGCTGGTGCGCGGCGGCGAGCTCGCGCGGCGGTTCGGGCTGGTCGCCTGCGCGGTGGAACTGGCCGGCGTGCTGGTCGTGGGCACGTGGACCGTGCTGGACGGCGCGGCGTTCCCCGACAGCACCGTGTGGTCCACCTACGGCATGGGCTACCTGTTCCTTCCGCTGATCCTCCCGGTCACCGGTCTGATCTGGCTGCGGCGGCCCGGCGTTGACGACGCCGGGAACGAGGGCGTCGACGACGGCGGGGACACGGGCGATGACGACGGCGGGGCGGACCCGGAGCGGACACCGCGCGGCTGACCGGAGACACGGGTGGGCCCGGACGACGGCAGGACGCCGTCCGGGCCCACCCGTGCGCGCGACGCGCCGCGTCCGGTCAGCCGGCTGCCGCGAGTTCGGCCACCGGGACGGTGGCCGCGGGGCGCCGCTTCTCCAGGGTGACCAGGCTCAGCCGCCGCGTGACCTCCTCGGTCTCGACGGCGGCGTATCCCAGGCGGCGGTAGAGCCGCAGGTTGCCCTCGCTGCGGTGCCCGGTGCTCAGCCGGAACCGCTCGGTGGCGGACTCCTCGGCCAGCAGTTCCTCCATCGCGGTGAGCAGCCGGCCGCCGAGGCCGTGGCGGCGCAGCCGCGGATGGACCATCAGCTTGCCGATGGCGGCGGAGCCGTCCGCCTCCACCCGGCCGCGTACGGAGCCGACGATCTCGTCGCCGAGCCGGGCCACCAGCACCCGGCCGGCTGCCAGCTCCGCGCGGAGCGCGTCCAGGGACTGGGTGAGCGGTTCGATCGTGTAGTCGCCGTACAGCTCGGCCTCCGACTGGTAGCAGAGGTACTGGAGTTTGAGGACCTGTTCGGTGTCCTTCTCGGCTGCGGTGCCGATCATGACGCTGGTACCCATGCGCGCATGCCTCCTCGCGAGGTGGGCCGGTCGCGTCGTCGTACGAGGGTGCGCGTGCCGGCCGTCCGGTGCCCTGACGGCGCGGTGATGACCTGCGCCGCCAGCATTGTGTCCGCCACCGGTACCCGGCGAAACGCGGCCGGGGGGAACTCCTCTGTGACATTGCCGACTCCGGCCGTCCACAGGGTGGCCGGAAGAGGAATGATCGGGGGACCGCGGGATACTCTCCCGAATCGCGCGACCCCGCGCCGGACGTCACGACCGGAGGACCCGTTGTCCCGTTTCCAGCTGATCAAGGCGGTCCTCGGACCAATCCTGCGGCTGTTGTTCCGCCCGCGGGTCGAGGGTGCCGGGAACATCCCGGGCACGGGTCCGGTCATTCTGGCGGGCAATCACCTGACCTTCATCGACTCGATGATTCTGCCGCTGGTCACGGGCCGCCAGGTGTTCTTCATCGGCAAGGACTCCTATGTGACGGGCCGGACGCTCAAGGGCCGCCTGATGGCGTGGTTCTTCACCGGCGTCGGGATGATCCCGGTGGACCGCGACGGTGGACGTGGCGGTGTGGCGGCGCTGATGACCGGACGCCGGGTGCTGGAGGAGGGCGGCGTCTTCGGCATCTACCCCGAGGGGACCCGCTCCCCCGACGGGCGCCTCTACCGGGGCCGGACCGGCATCGCCCGGCTGACCCTGATGACGGGCGCACCGGTGGTTCCGTTCGCCATGATCGGCACCGACCGGGTCCAGCCGGGAGGCAAGGGCCTGCCCCGGGTCGGCCGGGACCGGCGGATCACCGTACGGTTCGGCACCCCGCTGGAGTTCGGCCGCTACGAGGGGATGGACCGGGACCGCTATGTGCTGCGGGCCGTCACCGACGAGGTGATGACCGAGGTGATGCGGCTCTCCGGTCAGGAGTACGTCGACATGTACGCCACCAAGGCGAAGGCGGCCTGAGCGGCGGGGCTGCCGCGGCTCGGCGGCACACCCGCCGTCGGTCTCCGGCCCCCCGCCGATCGCCGCTCCGATGACGGATGGAACACGCCGCCGGGCAGGCCCCTCGTTCCAGGGGCCCGCCCGGCGGCGTTCGGTGGCGTTCGGCGACGGTGAGCGGCTTGTCGTCAGCCGGCGGTCGTGCGCGCGGCGTCCGCCCAGGACCGCTGCCGCGCCAGGTCGGCCTTGACCTCGGTGAGCTGCTCGGCGACCGCGGTGGGCGCGGTGCCACCGCGTCCGCTGCGGGAGGCCAGCGAACCGGCGACGGTGAGCACCTCGCGAACGGCGGGCGTCAGGTGGGGCGAGATGGCCGCGAACTGCTCGTCGGTGAGCTGGTCCAGCTCGATCCCCTCGCGCTCGCAGACCTGGACACAGCTGCCGGCGACCTCGTGGGCGACCCGGAACGGGACACCCTGCCGGACGAGCCATTCAGCGATGTCGGTGGCCAGGGAGAAGCCGGCGGGCGCCAGTTCGGCCATGCGCTCGGTGTGCACCGTGAGGGTCGCGATCATCCCGGTGAACGCGGGGAGCAGCACCTCCAGTTGGTCGCAGGAGTCGAAGACCGGCTCCTTGTCCTCCTGGAGGTCACGGTTGTAGGCGAGCGGCAGTGCCTTGAGCGTGGCGAGCAGGCCGGTGAGGTTTCCGATCAGCCGTCCGGACTTGCCGCGCGCCAGCTCCGCGATGTCCGGGTTCTTCTTCTGCGGCATGATCGACGAGCCGGTCGAGAAGGCGTCGTGGAGGGTGACGAAGGAGAACTCCTTGGTGTTCCACAGGATGATCTCCTCCGCGATCCGCGAGAGGTTCACGCCGGTCATCGCGGTGATGAAGGCGAACTCCGCGACGAAGTCGCGGGAAGCGGTCCCGTCGATGGAGTTGGCGGACGAGCCGTGCTCGAAGCCGAGGTCGGCCGCGACGGCCCGCGGGTCCAGCCCCAGGGTGGAGCCGGCCAGCGCTCCGGAACCGTAGGGCGAGACGGCGGTGCGCTCGTCCCACTGCCGCAGCCGCTCCGCGTCCCGCCCCAGGGCGTGCACATGGGCGAGCAGGTGGTGGGCGAGGAGCACCGGCTGGGCGTGCTGGAGGTGGGTGCGACCGGGCATCGCGGCGTCGGGGTGGGCCTCGGCCACGGCGGTCAGCGCCTCGCTGAGGTCGGCGAGGAGTCCGCCGATGATCCGCGCGTGGTCGCGGAGGTACATACGGAAGAGCGTGGCGACCTGGTCGTTGCGGGACCGGCCGGCGCGGAGCTTGCCGCCGAGGTCGGCACCGGCGCGTTCCAGCAGGCCGCGTTCGAGGGCGGTGTGCACGTCCTCGTCGGCGACGGTGCCGGTGAAGGAGCCGTCCGCGACGTCCGCCGCGAGCTGGTCGAGAGCGGCCAGCATGCCGGACAGTTCGTCGTCGCCGAGGAGGCCCGCGCGGTGCAGCGCGGCGGCGTGGGCGCGGGAGCCGGCGATGTCGTAGGGAGCGAGCCGCCAGTCGAAGTGCACGGAGGCGCTCAGCCGCTCCAGGGCCTGCGACGGCCCGTCGGCGAATCGCCCGCCCCACAGCCGCATCCCGTCGTCGGGTGCCTGCGGCGCGTCCGGGCCTGCTCCGTTGGTCATCGCGGTGAACTCCTCGGGTTCTCGGCCGGGTCGGGCCCGGCCGGGGAAGTGAACTCCGTGGTGTCCCCGGCTCGCCGGGGAGACCACGGGTGAAGACGCTGTGGTGGTGCGGGCCGCGCTGGGCGGCCGGTGCACCACTGTGCCCGATCGCCGAGGGCGGCCGTCGCACCCGACATGCCGAGACCTCGGTCATCGACGAGTCCGCCGGGCGGGCGGCCCGATCGGCCTTCGCCGCGGGACGCCAGAGCCACACATCACGGCAGGTATAAATATGCGGCGCGCTGCATGTTTTGTCAATCTGCCCGAAAGGAGCCTGTCCGACGGCGTCCGGGAGCGGCAGACTGTGCCCATGGGGAAGACTCACCAACGTATCGACGGCCGGCTCCGGACCTTCATCGAGTCACAGCCCGTCTTCTTCACCGCGACCGCGCCACTGGACCCGGGCGGCACGGTGAACCTCTCGCCCAAGGGGGTCAGCGGCTCACTCGCCGTGCTGGACGAACGGACCGTCGCCTACCTGGACTTCGCCGGGAGCAACGCCGAGACGGTCGCCCATCTGCGGGAGAACGGCCGGATCACCCTCATGTGGTGCGCCTTCGAGGGCCCGCCCAACATCGTGCGGGTGCACGGGCACGGAGAACCGGTCTTCCGCGACGATCCGAGATACCCGGAGCTGGTGGCCCGGTTCCCCGATGTCGACCCGGACCGGCACGGCGCCCGCGCGGTGGTCGTCGTGACGGCGGAACTGATCCGCGACACCTGCGGCTTCGCGGTACCGCGCCTCAGCTACGAGGGCGAACGCCCCCTGCACGGCGCCCGGTTCGAGCGCGAGACCGACGAGTCACTCGACGCCTACTTCCAGAAGAAGGAGCACGTGGCGTCCAGCATCGACGGCCTCCCGGGGCTCCCGCTGCCTCTCCCGCCCACGCCTCCGCCGGCGGAGCCC
>NZ_BHZI01000196.1 GCF_004305975.1 Streptomyces otsuchiensis | reverse complement strand
TTTAAAAGAAAAAGACGGCATACGATTTTCCTTTTTGTCTCGGGGGCTGGGAGATGTTTAAAAGAGACACCCCCCCGCCTGACCGGGCGGGCGCCCGCCACTTCGCCGGGCGCAGCCCACGGATATCGGCACAGGAAGGCCGCATGTCTCTTCTCAACAGTTCCCTGCACGAGGTCGACCCGGACGTCGCCGCCGCCGTCGACGCCGAGCTGCACCGCCAGCAGTCGACCCTGGAGATGATCGCCTCCGAGAACTTCGCGCCGGTGGCGGCGCTGGAGGCCCAGGGCTCGGTCCTGACCAACAAGTACGCCGAGGGCTACCCGGGTCGCCGCTACTACGGCGGCTGCGAGCACGTGGACGTCATCGAGACGATCGCCCGCGACCGCGTGAAGGAGCTCTTCGGCGCGGAGGCGGCCAACGTCCAGCCCCACTCGGGCGCCTCGGCCAACGCCGCGGCGATGTTCGCGCTGATCAAGCCCGGGGACACCATCCTCGGCCTCGATCTCGCGCACGGTGGGCACCTGACCCACGGCATGAAGATCAACTTCTCCGGCAAGCTCTACAACGTGGTGCCGTACCACGTGGACGAGAAGACCGGACTGGTCGACATGGAGGAGGTCGCCCGCCTCGCCCGTGAGCACCGGCCGAAGCTGGTCATCGCCGGCTGGTCCGCCTACCCGCGCCAGCTGGACTTCGCCGCCTTCCGCGCCGTCGCCGACGAGGTCGGGGCGCTGCTGATGGTGGACATGGCGCACTTCGCCGGTCTGGTCGCCGCCGGTCTGCACCCCAACCCGGTGCCGCACGCCGACGTCGTCACGACCACCACCCACAAGACCCTCGGCGGCCCGCGCGGTGGAGTGATCCTCTCCCGCCAGGAGTTCGCCAAGAAGATCAACTCCGCGGTCTTCCCCGGACAGCAGGGTGGCCCGCTGGAGCACGTCATCGCGGCCAAGGCGGTCTCCTTCAAGATCGCTGCGAGCGAGGAGTTCCGCGACCGCCAGCGCCGGACCCTGGAGGGCGCGCGGCTGCTGGCCGAGCGGCTCCTGCGGCCGGACGTCACCGATGCCGGCGTCTCCGTGCTCTCCGGCGGCACCGACGTCCACCTGGTCCTGGTCGACCTGCGCCACAGCGAGCTGGACGGCCAGCAGGCGGAGGACCGGCTGCACGAGGTCGGGATCACCGTCAACCGCAACGCCGTGCCCAACGACCCCCGGCCGCCGATGGTGACCTCGGGCCTGCGCATCGGCACACCCGCGCTGGCGACCCGCGGCTTCGGGGCCGACGACTTCCGCGAGGTCGCGGACGTCATCGCCGAGGCGCTCAAGCCCGCGTTCGACGCGGAGTCCCTGAAGGCGCGGGTCACGGCCCTCGCCGCCAAGTACCCGCTCTACCCGGGCCTGTAGCCCGCGGCCGTGCGGCCCGGCCCGCGCCACCCTGCGCGCGGCGGGGCCGCACGGCGCCACCCCGGCGTCCGGCCCACCGGCCGGCCCCGGGGCCCGCACACCGCTCCCACCCCGGGCGGACAACACGAGCAGACAAGGAAGTCCGCCACCGTGGCCCTCTCCGCGTTCGACCTCTTCTCCATCGGCATCGGCCCCTCCAGCTCCCACACGGTCGGCCCCATGCGCGCCGCCCGGATGTTCGTCGTCCGGCTGAAGAAGGAAGGTGCCCTGGCCGGCACCGCGTCGGTGCGCGCGGAGCTGTTCGGCTCGCTGGGCGCCACCGGCCACGGCCACGGCACCCCGAAGGCGGTCCTGCTCGGCCTGGAGGGCCACGCCCCCGACACGGTGGACGTGGCCGCCGCCGACGGCGAGGTGGAACGCATCCGGCACGAACGCCGCCTGCGGCTGCTGGCCACGGAGATAGGCGACAGCCACACGATCGACTTCGACCCGGCCGCCGACCTGGTCCTGCACCGGCGCCGCTCCCTGCCGTACCACGCCAACGGCATGACCCTGTGCGCCTACGACGCCGAGCGCAGGCCGCTGCTGGAGAAGACCTACTACTCCGTGGGCGGCGGCTTCGTGGTCGACGAGGACGCCGTCGGCGAGGACCGCATCAAGCTCGACGACACCGCGCTGCGTCACCCCTTCCGCACCGGGGACGAGTTGCTGCGGCTCACCCGGGAGACCGGCCTGTCCGTCTCCGCGCTGATGCTGGAGAACGAGCTGGCGTGGCGGAGCGAGGCGGAGATCCGCGCCGGGCTGCTGGAGATCTGGCAGGTGATGCGGGAGTGCGTGGCGCGCGGCATGACGCGCGAGGGCATCCTGCCCGGCGGGCTGAAGGTGCGGCGCAGGGCGGCGCAGTCGGCCCGGCAGCTGCGCGCGGAGGGCGACCGCGCCGAGCACGCCATGGAGTGGGTGACGCTCTACGCGATGGCCGTCAACGAGGAGAACGCCGCCGGCGGCCGCGTGGTGACGGCACCCACCAACGGTGCGGCGGGCATCATCCCGGCGGTGCTGCACTACTACACCCGCTTCGTACCGGGCGCCGACGAGGACGGTGTGGTGCGGTTCCTGCTGGCCGCGAGCGCCATCGGCATGCTCTTCAAGGAGAACGCCTCGATCTCCGGCGCCGAGGTCGGCTGCCAGGGCGAGGTCGGCTCGGCCTGCTCGATGGCCGCCGGCGGGCTGGCGGAGGTGCTGGGCGCCTCCCCGGAACAGGTCGAGAACGCCGCCGAGATCGGCATCGAGCACAACCTCGGCCTGACCTGCGACCCGGTCGGCGGCCTGGTGCAGATCCCCTGCATCGAACGCAACGGCATGGCGGCGGTGAAGGCCGTCACGGCCGCCCGCATGTCGCTGCGCGGCGACGGCCGGCACCACGTCTCCCTGGACAAGGCCATCAAGACCATGAAGGAGACGGGCGCGGACATGAAGGTCAAGTACAAGGAGACGGCGCGCGGCGGCCTCGCCGTCAACGTCATCGAGTGCTGACCCGGAGCTCCCGACCGTCCACGAACCCCGTGCACGATCCGCCCCGTCGAGGCCCGGCCCCGTCGAGGGCCGGCCCCGTCGAGGACCGGAGCCACGCGGACGGCCGGCAGGCCGCTCGGCATCGCGTCGAGGCGCCGGCGGCAACCGGCGCATCGCCACCCCGGGTGCTCTCCCACCAGGACCGGACGTCGGGCCGTGGTCGTCGTTGAGGCTCCGTCAGGAACGGCCGGTGAACCGGCCCGTGCCCGCCGCCGCTGCCAGGACCCCGCAGGCGAACCACAGCGAACCCGACGCACCGGCTGAGGCGGCGACGAGGCCCGCCCCGGCCGGCACCGCCACCTGCCCCGGCCGGAAGCGCCACCTGCCCCAGCCGGTTGGCCCACAACCGCAGCGCCAGCGCGGTACCCCGCGCGTGGGTGGGGACGGCGAGCACCACGCTGGTCATGGTCAGCGGCTGCCCGATCCCGAGCAGGAAGCCACCGACCGCCGGGGCGGGGGCCATCAGCCACCACTGGTCGGCCCACGGGAGCGCGACCAGGCTCAGCGACACGGCCGACCCCAGGGCGCTGGAGACCACCAGCGTCCGCCGCGACCAGCGGGTGAGCAGAGTGGCGAGCAGCAGCCGCGAGGCGATGGAGAACGCGGCCCGCAGCGCCAGCAGCACGCCGGTGGCCGCGGGCGAGATGCCCCGTTGTTCGGCGATCAGCGGCAGGTAGGCGGTGAGCAGGTCGACCGAGGACAACAACGCGAGGCTGATGAAGAGTCCGGGTGCCACGCCGGGGGTGCGCAGCAGCGAGAAGACCGGGGGCCCGCTCTGCGGCTGCAGGCCGCGCGGCGCCCGTCGGGTTGCGGGGGCTGTTCCGGACCAGTCCCACCAGGCCGTCATCGCCCCCGCGGCGGCGATGACGGCCACCAGCAGCAGCGCGTGGACGATCGGGGTGCCCAGCTCGGCGGCCCGGACGCTCTGGCCCCGCTGGTGGGCGGTGGTCTTCGCGAGCGGCGCGCCCCACGGCGACCCGGCGCCCGCTCCCAGACGCCCGGCGCGATCGGGGCCCGCTGCGCGGGACCAGATGTACCACACCGGACATCACGCTGTGCTTCGGCGGGGATACCAGCCTGTATACAGCTGGCTGACCGGGCACGAGCTGCGGCTCGGATCAGGCCCCAGGGTGCCGCGTCCCGTCGCCGGTCGCCGACGCCGGTGGGCGCGGCGGTGAAGTGAGCGAGCCCGTTCATGACGCGACGGCGCCGTGCGGCGGCGGAGTTGGCCCAGGCCGGGAGCGGGCCGGCCGGCGCGTGGTCCGGGCACGGATCGCGTGCACATGCGCTCTGTCCGGCCCGGCGTTCCAATGGGAGAAGCGGCAGGCTCGTCCGCGTGCTGCCCCTCCCGAGAGGGCAGCGGGGCGGCGGCGCTGCCAGACGAAGAGGGTTCGTGCGCCAAGGGCGCGCCGAGAGGGCGCGGCCCGGTCACCCGGCCGCTGCGGGTCTCACCAGGCCACCGGACGGAGGGCGAACGTTCGCCGACGACCCGAGAGAAGGCTGGGATCATGGGAAGTGCCAGATCAGCGATGGCCGCGGGGGTGGCCGCGGGCTACGTACTGGGCCGTACCAAGAAAGCGAAGCTCGCCCTCGCCGTCGCGGGCGCCGCCCTCGGCAAACGCGGTGGCGGCAAGGGTCCCTCCGGTCTCGCCAAGGGCAAGCAGAAGCTGGAGGACGTCCCCGCGGTCGGGCGACTCAGCGACCTGGGCGGAGGTTTGGTCTCTTCCGGCAAGTCCGGCGTCCAGCGTGGCGCGTCCTCCCTGGCCGAAGCGCTCTCCGCCCGTGCCGACGCGCTCACCGCCCGCCGCGCCGGGGGCGATGAGGAGCCGGACGCCGACGCCGACGACGAGGCGGCTGCCGAGGCGCCCGAGCAAGAGGACGAGCCCGGCGCCGGTGACGAGACACCCGAGGACGACGAGGCGGCTGCCGAGGACGAGCACGACGAAGACGAAGACGAGCACGACGAAGACGAAGAAGACGAGGAGAGCGAGGAGGAGGCCGAGGAGGAAGAGCCGGAGGCCACTGACGAGGCGGACTCCGAAGACGAAGAAGAGGAGGAGGAAGAAGAGGAGGAGGACGAGGAAGAGCCCGAGGCTGAGGACGAGGACGAGGAGGAGGAAGACGCGGGCGAGGAGGAGGACGCGGACGAGGAGGGCGAGGAGAAGCCCGCCCCCGAGCCGGCGCCCGAGAAGAAGCGGCCCTCCGCCAAGAAGGCGCCTGCCAAGAAGGCCCCCGCCGAGAAGCCCGCCGCCAAGAAGGCTCCGGCGAAGAAGACGGCAGCGAAGAAGGCACCGGCCAAGAAGGCGCCCGAGAAGCCCGTCGCGAAGAAGGCCCCGGCGAAGAAGACGGCAGCGAAGAAGGCACCCGCCCGGCCGGCGGGTGAGGGCGGCGAGCGCACTCCGCGCAAGCCGCGCGCCAAGCGTCCGGTCCGCAACAGCGCGGCCGCGACGCGCTCGCGCAAGGGAGGCGAGGCGACATGACCGCCACGCAGGAAAAGCAGGCAGAGCAACCGCCGTCGGTGATGGGGAAGGTCCGCGAGGAACTGATGCGGATGCTCGCAGCCCAGGCGCAGGTGGCGATGCACGCGACGGGCGAGAAGCTCAAGGACACCACCAAGCGGGTCACCGGCTCGGCCTCCCAGAGCAAGCTGGTGCCGGACGTGGCGGGCCGGATGATGCAGGGCGACAGCCCCGGCGCAGCCGCGGCGGGATCGGTGACCAGCAGCGTGAAGAGCAGTGTGAAGAAGGCGGTCCCGGGCATGAGCGACGATTCCGAGGAGGCGTCGTCGGGCGAGGGCGGCGAGGGTGACGAGCACGCGTTCCTGGCGAAGGTGACCTCCATCGTCGAGGCGATCGACGTGGGTGTGCCGCGCAGGGTCTGCTACAACCACTGGACGGAGTTCGAGGACTTCGGCACCTGGGCGAAGGGCGTCAGCAACGTCACGCAGGGGGGAGAGGACGAGTCGTCGACATGGTCGTTCAAGATGGTCTTCTCCAGCCGCGAGTACGAGGCGACGATCGAGGAGCAGATTCCGGACGACCGCATCATCTGGCGGTCCGAGGGCTCGAAGGGCACGACCTACGGCGCCGTCACCTTTCATGAGCTCGGGCCCAACCTGACGCGTGTCATCGCCGTTGTCGAGTACTCACCGAGCGGCTTCTTCGAGAAGCTCGGAAACATCTGGCGTGCGCAGGGCCGCCGGTTCCGCCTGGACATGAAGAACTTCCAGCGCTACGTGACCCTTTCCGCCGACACGGAGGTCGAGGGCTGGCGCGGTGAGATCCGTGACGGCGAGGTGGTCCGGAGTCACGAGGACGCCATGAGCGCCGAGGAGGAGGACGACGGCGACGAGGACGAGGAGTCCGAGGAGCCGGACGAGGAAGCGGCGGACGACGCCGACCCGGAGGACGAGGAAGCCGACGCGGAGGACGAGGAAGAAGAGGACGAGGAGGAGGAGGAGGAGAAGCAGTGACGGCCCGCCCGGTCCCGGCCACCCACAGGAGCAGCGGCACGCGGCTCCCTTCCCCGAAGGCGGCAACATGAGCGACGACCTGTCCCAGGAACTCCGGGAACCCGACGACCGCGGGGCACCCGATGTGACGCTGGACGTCCCGGTGCTCAACGTGGAGGACATCGAGATCGAGGCCGAGGACCTGCGGGCGAGCGTGACGCTCCAGGCCGAGCTGCTCGATCTCCTCAAGATCAACGTCGGCGCCGACGTCTCCCTCGGCCGCCTCAATCTCGGCATCAAGGGAGTGGAGGTCCAGGCGCTGCTCGAAGTCCATCTGGACAACGTGGCGGCGATGATCGAGCAGGCGCTGACGACGATCGCGGAGAACCCGCAGATCGTCCAGGACATCGCCCACGCCGCCGAGTCGGCCACCGAGAGCGTCAGTGGCGCGGCGGCCGAGGCTGTTCCGGAGGCGGGCAAGGCAGCGGTGGAGTCGGCGGGCGCCGCGTCGAAGGCCATCGAATCGGCCGGTGACGCGGTGGGTGACACGGTGGGCGACACCGCGGAGGAGGCGGTGCAGGACACCACCGAGCAGGCCGCCGACGCGGTCGAGCCGGCCGCGGAGTCGGCAGGGACGTCGGCTGAGTCGGCCGGCGACGTCGCGGGGAAGGCCCCGAGGCCGGAGCGGACCTCCCGGTCCTCCGGCAGCAACGGGGTGCGGCGCTCCGGCGGCGGGCGGTCCGGCGGCCGGCGGCGCGAGCCGGCGGCGGCCGGCGGCGGGACGGGCCGACGCCGCCCGCCGTGAACACCGACACCCTCCAGCTCCGGGACACCGCCTGACCCGGCGGCGGCCGACATCGCGTTCACCTCACGGGTGCGCGCGGACCGGCTGCGGTTCGGCGAAGTCCCCGACACCGAGGTCCGGTTCGCCGAGGGCCCGGGAGTGGTATCCGGTTCGGGCAGCGAGCGGGAGAACCTTCCGGACGCGGTCCAGGCCGATGTGCGGTACGACGACGTCCTCGTCAGGTACACGCTGGCGAGCCGGATTGACGACGAGAACGACGACCAGGAAGAGACCGAGGACCACCACGACGCCGGTGACGGGTGACCACCGCCGCCGGCCGTCCGGCCCCGTCTCGTGCCCCGGGCCGGGGCCGGACCCGGTTCCGGCCCCGCGCCCCGTGCGCCGCGCCCCGCGAGCGGGATCGGGCGCGGTCACAGACGGTCGCGCCGCTCACGTACAGTGGAGCGCCCGCCGAGGGGGCGGCGCGGCTCGGGCAGCGGACATCGAGCATGAGCGGACCATGGCAGCGCGGCAGAACGGACAGCGGCACGTGAGCGAGACCGGAAACGCACCGGAGACCGCCGACGGCGCGGAGGACGGCGCGGTCGGCGTCACCGGCCCCAGCGCGGAGGGGTGGCCGGAGATCCGGCGCCGTTCGGCCCTCCTGGACGACGAGGACGTCCTCGTCATCGACAAGCCGGCCGACGTCTCGGTGGTGGGAGAGCGTCACGACACCGATCTGATGCGGATGGCGAAGGACGCGGGCGAGTGGCTGATGCCCGCGCACCGCATCGACAAGGTGACCTCCGGTGTGGTGGTGCTGGCCAAGTCGCTGCCGGTGCACGCCGATCTGGCCCGCCAGTTCAACCGGCGGACGGTCGGCAAGGCCTACTTGGCGCTGGTCCGGAACACCGGACTGCCCGGGCAGGGGCCGGTGCTGCCGGAGCGCGGCGAGATCGAGCTGCCGCTCAGCGTCGGCAGGAAGTCGCGGGTGCGGGTCGCCGCCCCACGCGAGACCATCACCGCGTCGGCGGGGCGCTGGCACGTCGCGGAGAGCGACGTCCTGCCGAAGGTCAGGACCTATCCGTCGACCACCCTGTTCGGGACCGTCTGGCGGGACGAGCGGCACACGCTGCTGGTGGTGCGGCCGGTGACCGGACGGCGGCACCAGATCAGGGTGCATCTGGCGTGGATCGGACACCCCATCGAGGGCGATCCGCTCTTCGACCGGCAGAACGCGTCGGGTACGCCCCGCACCTGTCTGCACTCATGGCGTATCGCCTTCGACCGGGGCTGGGGCGACGGCTCGCGGGTGACGGTCTCGGCTCCGCCCGGCGACGCCTTCTGGGCGCCTGTACGGGACCGGCTGGAGGGCACCGTGGAGGAGACCACCGCCCATGCGGAACGAGTGCTCGGCCGCTTGGAGCGGGAGGCCCGGTCCGCCCGCTGAGCCGCCACTGACGGGTGACGGCACGGGCCCGTGCCGTCAGCCGCGGCCCTCAGCCATCGGCCCTCAGCCCTCAGCCCTCGGGGTACTGCTTGCAGTACTCGTAGAGCGCCATGGCCGTCGCGGTGGCGACGTTGTAGCTGTGCGGGGCACCCCACACGGGGATCTCCACACAGTCGTCGACGTACCGCAACTCCTCCTCGGTGATGCCCAGTCGTTCGTTGCCGATGACGAGCGCGGTGCGGCGGGGGAAGGCGTAGCCGTGCAGGCTGGAGGAGTTGGTGGTCTGCTCCAGTCCGACGATGCGGTAGCCGTCCTGTCGCAGCGACTTGAGCACCGGCGGCAGGGTCCGGCGGCTCTCGATCGTCACCTGCTCGACGCTGTCCCGGGCTACCGTCGGATCGACCTTGGCGTTGCCGCACGCGATGACCCGGCTCACACCGCAGCATCCGGCGGTCCGCAGGATGGTGGAGAGGTTGACCCGGCTCTTCAGCGGGGCGCAGGCGACGACCAGTTCACGCGGCTGCGCCAGGGTGTCGGGCGTCTTGTGCCGCAGCTGCTCGTATTCGGCCCGCATGGTCAACCCTTTCGGCGTGCTCACCGCCCGGCGCGGCGCGGGCTCAGCATCGCACACCCGGTCATCGGCCTCGCACGGCGGCGAGCTGCTGTGCGAACGGCACGACCTCGGCCTCCGGGTCGGGGTCGGCCTCGGGCTCGCCGTCCGGCCGCAGACCCGGTCCCGCGGCGGCGATGCCGCCGGCCGGGGTGGCGCCGCCGGCAGCGCGCGGGGTTCGCCCGCCGAGCTGGGCGGCGAGTTCGGCCGCGGCCCGGCCGACGCGGTCGGCGAGCGGGTCCTCACCGGACGCCGCCCCGTCCGCGCCGCCGCCCCAGTCCGCGGTCGCCGCGTACACGCCGGTGGGCACGGTCAGCGCCCGCAGATAGCCGAAGAGGGGCCGCATCGCGTGGTCGAGCACCAGCGAGTGCCGGGGCGTACCGCCGGTGGCGGCGACGATCACCGGTGTGCCGGCCAGGGCGGTCGGGTCGACCAGATCGAAGAAGGACTTGAACAACCCGCTGTAGGAGGCGTTGTACACGGGGGTGACCGCGATCAGCGCGTCGGCGGAGGTGACGGCGGACAGGGCGGTGGCCAGCCGCTCGCCGGGGACACCGGTCACCAGGTGCCCGGCGATCTGGGTGGCGAGGTCACGGAGTTCGACGCGGCTGACCTCGGCCGCCGCGCCCGCGGCGCCGTCCCGGAGGGCGCCGTCCGGGAGCGCGCCACCCCGGACCGTGTCAGCGTTCCCGAGTGCCGCGAGGGTGCCGGCGGTGAGGCGGTCGGCGAGCAGCCCGGTGGAGGAGGGCTGACCGGTACCCGCGGAGACGACCGCGAGACGCGGCACGGCAGCCGGCACGGGCGCGGGTCCGGGAGTGAACGCGGGGGTCACGGTGCGGTCGCTCCGTTCTTCACGGCGGTCCGGGGGCCGGACCCCGGCGCGGCGGCGGCGTCGGCGACGCGGGCGGCGTGCGTGGGTCCGTCCGGCACTCCGGCCGGGCGCAGCCGGGCGAATTCCTTGCGCAGTACCGGGACGACTTCCTCGCCCAGCAGGTCCAGCTGTTCCAGGACCGTCTTCAGCGGGAGCCCGGCGTGGTCCATCAGGAACAGCTGCCGCTGGTAGTCGCCGAAGGACTCGCGGAAGGTCAGAGTCTTCTCGATGACCTGCTGCGGGGAGCCGACGGTCAGCGGAGTCTGCTCGGTGAACTCCTCCAGCGAGGGGCCGTGGCCGTAGACCGGGGCGTTGTCGAAGTAGGGGCGGAACTCCCGGACGGCGTCCTGGGAGTTGCGTCGCATGAACGCCTGGCCGCCGAGGCCGACGACGGCCTGTTCCGGTGTGCCGTGGCCGTAGTGCGCGTAGCGCCTGCGGTAGAGGTCGATCAGCTCCTGGAAGTGCTCCTTGGGCCAGAAGATGTTGTTGGCGAAGAAGCCGTCACCGTAGTAGGCGGCCTGTTCGGCGATCTCGGGCGAGCGGATCGAGCCGTGCCAGACGAACGGGGGCGTGCCGTCCAGGGGCCGGGGTGTGGAGGTGAAGCCGTGCAGCGGGGTGCGGAAGCGGCCCTCCCAGTCGACGTTCTCCTCGCGCCACAGCTGGTGGAGCAGGGCGTAGTTCTCGATGGCCAGCGGGATTCCCTGCCGGATGTCCTGCCCGAACCAGGGGTAGACGGGGCCGGTGTTGCCGCGTCCCATCATGAGGTCGGCCCGGCCGTCGGCCAGGTGCTGGAGCATCGCGAAGTCCTCGGCGATCTTCACCGGGTCGTTGGTGGTGATCAGCGTGGTCGAGGTGGAGAGGATCAGCCGCTCGGTGCGGGCGGCGATCCAGCCGAGCATGGTGGTGGGCGAGGAGGGCACGAAGGGCGGGTTGTGGTGCTCGCCGGTGGCGAAGACGTCGAGTCCGACCTCCTCCGCCTTCAGTGCGATGGTCACCATCGCCTTGATCCGCTCGGCCTCGCTGGGCGTGCGGCCGCTGGTCGGGTCCGTCGTCACGTCACCGACGGTGAAGATCCCGAACTGCATGGAGCACCTCCGATATGCTTGAAGATTCAACATACCTAACGTGCGGCACCCCGGACTCATTCCCCCGAGCCGGACGCCCCGGCTCTCGCCACCGCCCTCATCACCGCCCGCACCGACGT
>NZ_BHZI01000195.1 GCF_004305975.1 Streptomyces otsuchiensis | reverse complement strand
GGGCCGCCCGCCCACCCCGCGGCGCGGGAGAGCGCGCACCGCTCCGCGCTGCGCGGACGCCGCCGGCGCCGCCTCTACCAGTGGCTGTTCGTCGCGCCGGCGCTGGTGTACATGCTCGCCTTCTTCGGCTATCCGCTCGTCAACAACGTGGTGATGAGCTTCCAGGAGTACACACCCACCACCTACTTCACCGGTGAGGCTCCCTTCACCGGGCTGGACAACTGGCGGGCGGTGCTCGGCGACGGCCTCTTCACGGACGCGCTGTGGCAGACCCTGCTGTTCACCGCCGGCTCGCTGCTCGGCCAGTTCACCATCGGCCTGGCGCTCGCGGTCTTCTTCTCCCGCCGGTTCCGGCTCTCCGGCCCCATCCGCTCGATCCTGCTGCTGCCGTGGCTGGTGCCGATGGTCGTCTCGGCGGTCGTCTGGCGGCGCATCATGGACGAGGACCACGGCGTCCTCAACAGCTTCCTGTCCACCCTCGGGATATCCGACGGCGTCCCCTGGCTCTCCAGCCCGAGCGTGGCGCTGCTCTCGGCGGTGCTGGTCAACATCTGGATCGGCATCCCGTTCAACATGGTGATCCTCTACGGCGGGCTTCAGGAGATCCCGCGGGAGCTGTACGAGGCGGCGGCGCTGGACGGCGCCGGGCCGTGGCGGACGTTCCGCAGCGTCACCCTGCCGATGCTGCGCCCGGTGATCACGGTGGTGCTGGTCCTGGGGTTCATGTCGACGGTGAAGGTCCTCGACCTGATCCTGGCGCTGACCGGCGGCGGCCCGGCCGACTCCACCCAGACGCTGGGCACTCTCACCTACCAACTGTCCTTCCTGCAGCTCGACTTCGGCCAGGGCGCCGTCGTCGGCAACGTCCTCATCCTGATCAGCGCCGTCTTCGCGGTGCTGTACCTGCGGGTCAACCGCGCCGACCTCGGCAAGGGGAAGTGATCAGCCGTGCAGACCACAGGCACCCGGTCCCGGGCCCGCTCCCTGGGCACCAGCGCCCTCGCGCTGGCGATCCTCGCGCTGATGCTCTTCCCCGTCTACTGGATGGTCTCCACCGCCCTCCAGCCGGACTCCGCCGTCGCCGCCGCGCGTCTCGTCCCCACCTCGCCGGACTTCGGCAACTTCGCCCGGGCGCTGGAGACCCAGGGCGGATCGCTGCTCACCAGCATCGTGGTCTCGCTGGGCGCGGTGGCCGTCTGCCTCACCCTGGCGGCACCCGCGGCCTACGGGCTGGCCCAGTTCGGGCTGCGCGGCGGCCGCGCCATCGTCTTCGGCACGCTCATCACCCAGATGGTGCCGGCGATCGTGGTGGCCAACGCCCTCTACAGCGCGTACGCGGAGCTGAACCTCGTCAACTCCTACCTGGGGCTGATCCTGGCGGACGCCTCTCTGGGGCTGCCGTTCGCGATCGTGCTGCTGCGCGCGTTCATGGTCTCCATCCCCACCGAGGTCGTGGAGGCGGCCATGGTCGACGGAGCCAACCGACTCACCGCCTTCGTCCGGATCGTCCTGCCGATGAGCCGCAACGCGCTGATCACTGCGGGGCTGTTCGCCTTCCTCTTCGCCTGGGCCGACTTCGTCTTCGCCCTGACCCTCAACACGACCGACGACATCAGACCGGTGACACTCGGCATCTACCAGTTCATCGGAGCCCATGTCAGCGACTGGGGCGCGGTGATGGCCACCGCCGTCCTCTCCGCGATCCCGGCGGCGGTACTGCTGGTGGCCGCGCAGAAGTACATCGCGGCGGGCATCACCGGCGGCTCCGTCAAGTGACCGGCCGCGCCGCACGGCCGGCTCCCCGCCGGCGGGCAACCCGGCCCACCCACCCCACCATCCCCACCACGAAGGAGCGTCCGACCGGATGACGACCCCCGAACGGGACACCGCGAGCCCGCAGTCCCCGATCCCGGAGAACTCCGCGGATCACGCGCCCGACGGCCTGCCCCGCTTCCCGCCCGGCTTCTTCTTCGGTGCCGCCACCGCCAGTTACCAGATCGAGGGCGCCCACGACGCCGACGGCCGCGGCCCCTCCATCTGGGACACCTACTGCCGCACCCCCGGCAAGGTCGCGGACGGGGCGACCGGCGACGTGGCCTGCGACCACTACCACCGCTACCGCGAGGACGTGGCGCTGCTGCGCGACCTCGGCGCCGACAGCTACCGCTTCTCGATCGCCTGGCCGCGCGTGCGACCGGGCGGCAGCGGTCCGGTGAACGCGGCCGGGCTGGACTTCTACGACCGGCTCGTCGACGAGCTGCTGGCCGCCGGGGTCGCCCCCGCCGCCACGCTGTACCACTGGGACCTGCCGCAGGAGCTGGAGGACGCCGGCGGGTGGCGCGTGCGCTCGACCGCCGAGCGGTTCGCCGAGTACACGGCGCTGGTCGCCGACCGGCTCGGCGACCGGGTGCACCGGTGGATGACGCTCAACGAACCGTTCTGCACCGCGTTCGTCGGCTACGCCGTCGGCCGGCACGCCCCGGGGGCCCGGGAGGGCACCGGCGCGCTGTCCGCCGCCCACCACCTGCTGGTCGCCCACGGCCTGGCCACCCGGGTGCTCCGCGAGGCCGGCGCCCGCGAGGTCGGGATCGCCCTCAACCCCGACCACCTGGTCCCCGCCACCGGCTCCCCCGAGGACGCGGCCGCGGTCCGCCGCGCGCGGGTCCTGCACAACGACGTCTGGCTGGAGCCCCTGCTGGCCGGCCGCTACCCCGAGCACGAGCGGGAGACCTGGGGGCCGCTGCTGGACGGGGTCCCCCGTCTCGACGGCGACCTCGAACTGATCGGCGCGCCACTGGACTTCGTCGGCGTCAACTTCTACCGGCCGATCACTGTCTCCGCCGCCGCGCACCGCGAGAGCGACCCGGCCCGCCGCACCGCCGTGGACATCGGCGCCGAGGAGGGCTGGCGCACCGACGTCCGGCGCACCACCATGGGCTGGCCGGTGGCGCCGGAGACCCTCACCGAACTGCTGACCGGGCTCCGGGAGCGCTATCCGCGGCTGCCGCCGGTGGTGATCACCGAGAACGGCTCCGCCGAGGCGGACACCGTCGCCGAGGACGGCACGGTCCACGACACCGACCGGGTGGAGTACCTGCGCGGCCATCTGACCGCGCTGGCCGCGGCGGTCGACGCCGGGGTGGACGTCCGCGGCTACTACGTCTGGTCCCTGCTGGACAACTTCGAGTGGGCCTTCGGCTACGAGCGGCGGTTCGGCGTCGTGCGCGTCGACTACGACACGCTGGAACGCACCCCCAAGGACAGCTACCACTGGTACCGGAGCCTGATCGCCGACCACCGCGCCGGCACCGGCCCGGCCGCCACCGGCATCACCGACGAGGAGTTCCGAGCGTGAAGTTCACCGACGGCTACTGGCTGACCCGCGAGGGTGTGAAAACCTCCTACGCCACCGAGATCGCCGACGCCCGGGCCGCCGACGGCCGGCTCACCCTCCACGCGGCGGTACGCCGGGTGGAGCGGCGCGGCCACACCCTCAACGCACCGCTGATCACGGTGGAGTGCTGGTCCCCGGCGGAGGGCGTCATCGGGGTGCGCTCCACCCATCACGCGGGACGGGCCCCGCGCGGACCGGAGTTCGCGCTGCACACCGACTCCGCCCACCGGGGCGCCGCCACCCTGGAGGAGGGCGTCGCCGAGCTGGACGCCGGGTCGCTCTCGCTCCGGGTGGACACCGGCGCGCCGTGGCGGCTCTCCTTCCGCGCCGACGGCCGCGAACTGGTCTCGGCCGGCCCGCGCGGCACCGGGTTCGCGGTGACCGGCGACGGCCACCACCACTCCGTCGCACAACTCTCCCTCGGCGTGGGCGAACTGGTCTACGGACTCGGGGAACGGTTCACCCCGTTCACCAAGAACGGCCAGACCGTGGACATCTGGCAGGCCGACGGCGGCACGGCCAGCGAACAGGCGTACAAGAACGTGCCGTTCCACCTCACCAACCGGGGCTACGGCGTCTTCGTCAACCACCCCGGGAAGGTCTCCTACGAGGTCGGCTCGGAGGCGGTGGGCCGCGTCCAGTTCAGCGTCGAGGACCAGTCGGTCGAGTACTACGTGATCCACGGCCCCACCCCCAAGGAGATCCTGGACCGCTACACCGCCCTGACGGGGCGGCCCGCCCTGCCGCCCGCCTGGTCGTTCGGTCTGTGGCTGTCCACCTCCTTCACCACCGACTACGACGAGGCGACCGTCAACCGCTTCGTCTCCGGCATGGCCGAGCGCGACATCCCGCTGGAGGTCTTCCACTTCGACTGCTTCTGGATGCGCGAGTACCAGTGGTGCGACTTCACCTGGGACCCCGCGGTCTTCCCCGACCCGGACGGCATGCTGCGGCGCCTGAAGGAACGCGGGCTGCGGATCTCGGTGTGGATCAACCCCTACATCGCGCAGAAGTCACCGCTGTTCGCCGAGGCGCGCGACCAGGGCTACCTGCTGCGCGACACGGCCGGAGACGTGTGGCAGTGGGACATGTGGCAGGCCGGCATGGGCCTGGTCGACTTCACCAACCCGGACGCCCGCCGCTGGTACGCGGACAAGCTGCGCGTCCTCGCCGGGCAGGGCGTCGACTGCTTCAAGACCGACTTCGGCGAGCGGGTGCCGACCGACGTGGTCTGGCACGACGGCTCCGACCCGGAGCGCATGCACAACTACTACACCCAGCTCTACAACGAGACCGTCTTCGCCGTCATGAACGAGGTCAACGGCGAGGGCCAGGGCGTGCTGTTCGCCCGCTCGGCGACCGCCGGCGGGCAGCAGTTCCCGGTCCACTGGGGCGGAGACTGCGAGTCCACCTTCGACGCGATGGCGGAGTCACTGCGCGGCGGGCTCTCGCTGGGGCTGTCGGGATTCGGCTTCTGGAGCCACGACATCGGCGGTTTCGAGGGCACTCCCGCCCCGGAGGTGTTCAAGCGCTGGACCCAGTTCGGACTGCTCTCCTCGCACAGCAGGCTCCACGGCAGCAGCTCCTACCGGGTGCCGTGGGACTACGACGACGAGGCCGTCGCCGTGATGCGTGACTTCACCCGGCTCAAGCTGAGGCTGATGCCCTACCTGTACCGGGCGGCGCTCCAGGCGTCGGGCCGCGGCACCCCGGTGATGCGTGCCATGGTGCTGGAGTTCCCCGAGGACCCCGGATGCCACGGTCTGGACCGGCAGTTCATGCTCGGCGACGACCTGCTCGTCGCTCCGGTGTTCGACGCCGAGGGCCGGGTCGAGTACTACCTTCCCGAGGGGACCTGGACCCATCTGCTGACCGGTGAGCAGCTCACCGGACCGGGGTGGCGCTCCGAGCGGCACGGATTCGACACCCTGCCGTTGCTGGCCCGGCCCGGCTCGGTGGTCCCTTTCGGGGCCGGCGAGGAGCACGCCGGCTACGACTGGGCACACGGGGTGACGCTCCGGGTGCACGCCCCGGAGGACGGCGCGGAGACCGTCACGGAGATCCCGGCCGCGGACGGCTCGATCGCCGCCGTGTTCCGCACTCGCCGCGAGGGCACCGCCGTGACGGTGACCACGGAGACCGACGCCGCGGTGGTCGGCGGCTGGTCCGTCGCGCTCGCCGGTCCGGGCGGATACGCGGAGCCGGTCCGGGTCGCCGGCGGCGAGGCCGCCGTGACGGTGCGTCCGGCCGGCTGACCCCGCCCCGGCACGACGACGGCGGTGGCGCTCCCCCTTGGCGGAGTGCCACCGCCGTCGTGTCGTTCCGCGCGCCGCGGCACCGCCGGACCGCGACCGGTCAGGAGCCCCCGGCGACCCGCCCGGCCCCGGATGTCTCCGGTGTCTCCGGTGTCTCCGGTGTGCGGAGCATGCACCAGGTCTTCGGTCCCCCGCCGGGCAGCTCCACCTCGGCGGTGACCTCGAAGCCAAGTCGCCGGTAGAAGCGCACGTTCCGCTCCGCGGAGGTCTCCAGGAACGCCGGCAGCCCGGCCTCGCGAGCGGCGCGCAGTCCCGGCAGCAGCACCGAGGTGCCCAGGCCGCGCCCGTGGACGGCCGGGCGGACGCCGACCGTGGCGAGGAACCAGGTGGGGCGCGTCGGCCGGTGGGGTTCCATCGCCTCCTCGGCCGCCGCGAACGCGGCGGCGCGGTCTCCCACCAGCTCGCTCAGCAGCGGCGCCGCGGCGGCGAATCCGGGCGAGGGGTCCGCCTCGGGGGTGGTCCAGACGGCGACGGCGTCCCCGCCTCCGGCGACCCAGACCCGCCCGTACCGCATGCCGACGTCCTCCAGGAAGATCCGCTGGAGTCCGCGGACCCTCTCCTGATGCCGGTCCGCCGCGACGACGTGCCGGGTGAGCGGGTAGTCGGCGAAGGCCCGGGCGAGGGTCTCCACCGCCGCCGGTACGTCGGCCTGCGTGGCCTCGACTGCCGTGGACGGTTCCGTTGTCGACATGGGTTTCCTCAGCGCTGTTGGACGTGTGCGCGGCGCAGCGTAGGCGGCGGCCGGGCCGCGCCGCCACCCGGTTTCCCGACGGCGGCCGCCGGGAGCGGGCCACGTCGAGGGCCGGCCGGCGGGGTCCTCCACGCGTGCGCCGCGCAACCGCACGGGCCGGGCGCGCTGCGATTGCAGAGCCGCTGAGAACCGGCGGGTCCGGTTCACCCGAATGAGCTATTTGACTGATGAGCCCCTCGCAGCGGGGGGACCAGGGTGACGGAAGGGGCCGGCGACGCCCGAGAAGCGCCGGAGTCACCGACCGGACGGCACCGTTCCGGTGTCCTGATTCGATCAGTTGCTTATCAACTGTGATCGGCCGGGTCCGGAGCGTCGCCGGGCGGACCGGCGCGGCGCGCCCAACTCACGTCAAGCCCCCTCCGTTTGCACAGGATCGGTGGGTCTGGAAGGCCACCCGCACCCGGCGTTACGGTTTCGCCCCCGGAGCGCCTCGGGGCCGTCGGCCGCAGCCCGGTCCGGCCCCGTCCCCCACAGCAAAGGAAGCGGAGCACCATGATCCGACGCATGGGCCGACCCTCCCGGGCCCTTCCCCCCACCGCCGGCCGGCGGACGGACACCGGTCCGTCGACGGACACCGGCCGGCCGGCCGGCGCTCTCCACGCCGTCGCCACCGCTGGAGGATTTCGGACGTTGTCCTGGCCGCCGAGCCGCCCGGACACACCGGCCGACGGTGGTTTCGTCCCGCACGTGGGGACGGGCGTCCGGGCCCGCACCGGAAAGAGGTGATGCATGTGCCCCGGACACTGACCGCTCTGTCCTTCTCCGCGTTCTGCGGCTACCGGCGCGGCGCCTACCTCGACTACGCGACCCTGCGACTGGGCTCGGCCGGCGCGGGCCGGGCGGTGGTGGAGGCCACCTTCGCCCAACTCGCCCGCGAGTGGGGCGGAGTGCTGAGCAGCGAGAGTCCGGCCGCCATGGCATGGGGGTTCCTCAAGGCCCGCACCGCCTCCGCGGCCCGATCGGGTCGCCACGGCGCGCAGCTCACGACCCGCGCACGCCTCCCGGCGCACCACGCCGACGCGCTGTCGTTGGTGCACGCCCTCAACCTCTCGGTGGACGAGGCGGCCGACCTGATCGGCATTCCGCGCACCCGGCTCCTGGCGGATCTACGTGCGGCGGAACGCGCGCTGTGAAGTCCGGCGCATACCAACGGCATATTCCAGCCGTAGCGCGAAGGGGCGCACTACCCATTCGCGCGCCGGCGCACGCCGGCCGCCACCCGTGATTCCACCCCTGGCTGAATCCCGCCGTTCCGGCTGACAACCTTCCTTGGTACCGCTGGCCGGGTGATCGAATGCGCCTCTAACATGAGTCACCCGCCTGGCGGATGGCGCCTTCGGGGACGGACGCTCCGCGCCCTCGGATCGCGCGGCCGGCCGGATATCACAGGGAGATTCACATTACTGTCGACGTCAGCAAACCAAGTGTCGCGCGCATGTACGATTGGCTGCTCGGTGGGAAGGACAACTTCCACTCGGACCGGGAAGCGTGCGACGAACTGCTCAGGCTCGCGCCCAGCACCCGGGAACTCGCGGTCATCAACCGTCTGTACCTCAAGCGGGTCGTGCACTGGCTGGCGACGAACGGCATCCGGCAGTTCCTGGACCACGGCTCAGGCCTGCCGACCCAGGACAACGTGCACCAGGTCGCGCAGCGGGTCGACGAGGACTGCAGCGTCGTCTACGTCGACATCGACCCGGTGGTGCTGGCGCACGGCCGCGCGGCGCTGGACGAGAACGACCGCACCGCGGTGATCCAGGCGGACTTCCGCGACACCGAGGGCATCTTCGCCCACCCCGACACCCAGCGGCTGATCGACCTCGACGAGCCGGTCGCCGCGCTCTTCGTCAGCGTGCTGCACTGCATCCCCGACAGTGACGACCCCTGGGGTCTGGTGCGCCGGGTCGCCGAGCGGCTGCCCTCCGGCAGCTACCTGGTGATCTGCCAGCTGGCCAGCGACGACGAGAAGACCCGCGAGTCGGTCACCGAGTTCATGCGCGAGACGACCGGCGGCACCTGGGGCCGGGTGCGCTCCTTCGCGGAGGTCGACAGCTACTTCGACGGCCTGGAGCTGGTGGACCCGCCCGTCGACGTCTCGCTGTGGCGCCCGGACAGCGACCTCTCGCCCCGGCAGGCCACCCAGGAGTGGGTCGAGTACGGCTCACTCGCCCGCAAGCCGTGACCGTGGGCGGCCGGTTGGGCCGCCCACACCGGACCACCACGCGCTGACGCACGGAGGGCGCCGCTCCCGGTACCGGGAGCGGCGCCCTCCGTGCGTGCGGCACCCCTCCCGGGTGCGGCACCCGCCGCCGGGCGGGCCGGCGGCCGGCTCAGTCGCGGGTGGTGTCGATCGCCTCCTGCAGCCGCTTCAGCGTGGCGTCCCGGTTGAGAGCAGCGTCGGCCATGTGCAGGAAGGTCTGGCGGTACGCCTCGACCTCCCGCGGCGAGCTGAGGTACCGGGCACCGTGCAACTGCTCCAGGTACACCATCTCCTCGGGCCCGCCGGGCGGGAACTTGAGGTAGGTGACACCCGCGTTCGGAGCGGTGCTGCCGGCCGCGGCGGTGAACGGGATGACGCGGATGTTGATGCCCCGGGCGGTGTCCGCGAGGTTCTGTAGGTGTCGCAACTGGCCCCGCATCACGGTGGCTCCACCGATCGGGCGCATGAGCACGCCCTCGTCGATCAGCGCGACCATCCGCGGCGCGTCGGCCGTCTGGAGCAGCCGCTGCCGCTCCAGGCGGAGTTCGACACGCCTCTCGATGTGGAACGTCGAGGGGTCGGGGAAGGCGAGCGAGACGACCGACCGGGCGTAGTCGGAGGTCTGGAGGAGACCCGGCACGTACTGCATCTCGTAGTTGCGGATCTCGACGGCCGCGGCCTCCATGCCGATCAGCCGTTCCAGCCACCCCGGCATCACGTCGCTGAACTGGTGATACCAGGCACGGTCGCCCGACTGCTTCAACAGCCCGGCGATCGCGTCGCGTTCCTCGGCGTCGGTGATCCCGTAGAACTCCAGGAGGTCGAGCACGTCCTTTCTCTTGGCCGGGCTCTCTCCGCGCTCCAGCCGCGACACCTTGGCGGCCGACGCCTTGATGACCGGCGCCACCTCCTTCAGCAGGTAGCCGTGGTCGGTGCGGAGCCGCCGCAGGTAGGTGCCGAGCACCTTTCCCGCGGCGACCGGTCCACCGGCGTCCTGTTCAGCTCGTACGAGGTCGAGCGGTACTACCTTGCGGTCCTGACGGTCCGAACGGTCCACCTGGAGCTCCTTCGACTGCGGACTTCGCGGTCGTCAGTATCTCCGGATGCGGCCCGGTGGGGGCGCCCCTGTTGGAGCGCCGGAGAGTTTCAGCCACTCACAAAGCCGAAGTCGCCGCGGCGGGCGCCCTCGACGAAGGCGGCGACCTCCGCCCGGGTGTAGATGAGCGCAGGCCCTTCCGGGTGCCGGGAATTGCGTACCGCGAAGTCGCCGTCGGCGAGCTGTGCGATTTCAACGCAGTTGCCCTCGGGGTTGCTCGCGCTGCTCTTGATCCAGCGAGCGCCCTCGATCTGCGTGGACGGAATTCCGTTGACGACCGACTGCATACAAAGCTCCCTAACACTGTGACCTGCGGATATCCGTTCCGGTGGGTTTCCTGCACCCCTGGGCGGGAATGCGGGGAGCCCTCCGGAAGGGACCGGCTCCCCTCCCGTGCGATTGCATGGGAGGCGACTCGCAGAAGATACTTGCCAGTGTCGGCCCACATGATGCGTCGCGCGTGCCGGTTCTTTTCCATCGGCCCCGGCGCGCGCCGGAGCGCACCGCGCGAGCGTCGCCGACAGGTGCACGACAACGGGGCGAATCTGTCCGAAGCGGCACCGTCACGCCCCGCGACCGCCCTACGGGCTCCGCGAACGACGCGTTCCGGCCCGGCCGAGCGCGCGGCAGGGGGCGCGCACACGCCCGGCGGGAGACCGATGGGCGCACCTCATCACCCGGACGGCGGCACGGGACGCGCGCGGAACTCCACGCGCGCCACGTGTCATCCACGCCGGAACGGTTACCCGGGAGCGATGAACGGTGAGAACCAGGACCCCGACCCCCGTGACACCGCCGCCCTCGACACCGGCGGAGCCACCCTCCCCGGCGACACCCCGCCGGCCGAGGGCAGCATGTCCTCCTCCGGCCCGTCCGAGGCCGGCAACCCCCATCGCGGCTGGGCCGGCGGGCCGTTGAGCGCCCTGCTGGTGGTGGTCGCCCTCGTGGTGGGCTTCTTCGTCTGCTACGCCGTCTGGATCATTGCCACCGGCGGGCCCGGCTGAGTCCGCCGGCGTGGCCGCGACCCGTCGGTCGCGGCCACCGTGCCGTGCGCGCGATGCCGGCGCGTTCGGTCAGGGCACCGGGTGCGGCCCCGGACCGGGGTCCGGTTCGGGTCCGGGCGGCGCCGGCGTGGGTCCGGGGTGCGGCGGCCCGGGGTCGGGCTCCGGGCCGGGCCCCGGAGTCGGGGCTGGACGCGGCGGGCCGGGGTCGGGCTCCGGACCGGGCCCGGGAGCCGGCCCCGGGCGGGGCGGACCGGGGTCCGGCTCCGGCGTGGGCTCGGGCTGCGGAACCGGCCCGTCCGGCGGGGGTGTCGGTACGGTCATCGGATACCTGCCTCTCGGGCGGGGAAAGCCGGCGAGCGGCTTCGTACGGACCACCCGGGTGCCCCCTGGCCGGGGTTCTAATCAGCGGGCGGCGCCGCCTGCGCAGGACGGGTGGCCCGAACCTTGTCATGGTGGAGGAGGAGCCACCGCGCGGCCGGACCCGGCGCGACGCGGCGGTCCCGCGGTCCGATGCCGGACGGCGCGGTGGGCAACCGCCCCGGCCGGCGCCGCCCGTCTGCTCCGGGAGCCGCCCGATGAACACCGCGCATCCTTTTCGCGGGCCCGCCGACCGCGCCCGCCGCCACCCCCACGAC
>NZ_BHZI01000194.1 GCF_004305975.1 Streptomyces otsuchiensis | reverse complement strand
CTCCACGCCGCCCGGACGCGACGGGGGCCTGAGAGGGCCACGCCCCCGTCGCGTCCGGGCGGCGTGGAGGGCGCGTCCGGGCCGCGTGTGACTCCCCTCCCGGTCCGGTCCCGGGGCCGGTCCACCGTGTGCCCGGCGGGGCCCGGCACCCCCGTGGGGGGCTGCCGGGCGCGTGCAACCGTTAGGCTGGAGCTGTGGCAGTCGTCGATGTTTCCGAAGAGCTGAAGTCCCTCTCCTCGACCCTGGAGTCGATCGAGGCCGTCCTCGACCTCGACAAGCTGAGGGCGGAGATCGCCGTGCTCGAGGAGCAGGCGGCCTCCCCGGCGCTCTGGAACGACCCGGAGAACGCCCAGCAGGTGACGAGCCGGCTGTCGGTGCTGCAGGGGCAGGTGCGCAAGACCGAGGAGCTGCGGAGCCGGATCGAGGACCTGGGCGTCCTCTTCGAGCTCGCCGAGAGCGAGAACGACGCCGACACCCTCGCCGAGGCCCGCAACGAGCTGGAGTCGGTCCGCAAGACCGTCGCCGAGCTGGAGGTCCGGACACTGCTCTCCGGTGAGTACGACTCCCGTGAGGCCATGGTCTCCATCCGCGCCGAGGCCGGCGGCGTGGACGCCGCCGACTTCGCCGAGCAGCTCCAGCGCATGTACCTGCGCTGGGCCGAACGCCGCGGCTACCCGACCGAGGTGCTCGACACCTCCTACGCGGAGGAGGCCGGCATCAAGTCCACCACCTTCTCCGTGCGCGCCCCCTACGCCTACGGCACCCTCTCCGTCGAGCAGGGCACGCACCGCATGGTGCGGATCTCGCCGTTCGACAACCAGGGCCGCCGTCAGACCTCCTTCGCGGGGGTGGAGGTGCTGCCGGTCGTCGAGCAGACCGACCACATCGACATCCCGGAGAACGAGATCCGGATCGACGTCTTCCGCTCCTCCGGTCCCGGCGGTCAGTCGGTCAACACCACCGACTCGGCGGTCCGGATGACGCACCTGCCCACCGGCATCGTCGTCTCCTGCCAGAACGAGAAGTCCCAGCTCCAGAACCGCGCCGCCGCCATGCGGGTGCTCCAGGCGCGCCTTCTCGCCCACCGGCGGGCCGAGGAGCAGGCGAAGATGGACGCGCTCAAGGTCGAGGGCGGCAAGTCCTGGGGCAGCCAGATGCGTTCGTATGTGCTGCAGCCGTACCAGATGGTCAAGGATCTCCGCACCGAATTCGAGGTGGGGACCCCGCAGGCCGTACTCGACGGCGACATCGACGACTTCCTGGAGGCGGGAATCCGCTGGCGCAAGCAGCAGGAACAGGAAGCGCAGAACTAAGCCCGGGGAACCGGCAGTTCGGAACCGGGATGTGAGGGGTGTTCTCCCTCACATCCCGTTGTCGTACCGCGTCCGCCGACCGGCTCGTTTGTGGCGGAACGGTGAGAGTGCCGTGCGTGGGTTTCCTGCTGCCTTCCTCCCACTGACAGTTGGTCTCTTTGTGACTTGACGGTGTGCTGCGGAAACGGGAGGCTGTCCGCTGGTGTACCTGTGCGCAGGCAGTGCGCGGTACCTGGGGGGAGTGAGCCGATCCGTAGCGGATCTCGGCGTTCCGGACCTCGGAATCCTGTTCCACCCGTGCGCGGGTCACCTCGTTGACCAGTCACGCATCACAACATCAGCTACTGGGGGTAGTGAACACTTATGGCGAGTTCCAAGGTGCGTACCAACGTGGCGCGTCTTGCCGCGGGTGCGATCTTCGCGGCCGGCGCATCGCTGGCCGTAGCCGGCGTCGCCCAGGCCGACGGCGGCGTTCCGTGCGAGCACGACCCGACGCAGACCTGCGAGGAGGAGCCCGACCCGACCGACCCCTCCGACCCCTCGGACCCGACCGAGCCGGACCCCTCGGACCCGGCCGACCCGTCGGACCCGAGCAACCCGGACCCGACCGAGCCCGACCCGACGGAGCCGGACCCGAGCAACCCGGACCCGACCGAGCCCGACCCGACGGAGCCGGACCCGAGCAACCCGGACCCGACGGAGCCGGACCCGAGCAACCCGGACCCGACCGACCCGGACCCGAGCAACCCGGACCCGACCGACCCGGACCCGAGCACGCCGCCCAGCAGCGCACCGCAGTCCGCGGGTGCGACCGAGGGCATCGAGGCGCCCGAGGCCGACGAGGACCTGACCGAAGAGGAGACCGTCGACCAGGTCGCCACCGGCAACGGCGGCGAGCTGGCCGAGACCGGTGCCGGCGGTGGCGAGATGATGCTGCTGATCGGCGCGGCCACCATGGTCGCCGGCGGTGTGGCGTTCCGCTACCTGCCGAAGGCTCTCAGCAAGGGTGGCGCCGCGGCCTGACGGCCGCAGCACAGGCACCACCAGCACACAGGACGGGCCCGGAGCGCGCTGCTCCGGGCCCGTCCCGTCGTTCGGCGTCCTGGCCGGTCAGGCGGGCCGGACCGTCATCAGGGTGAGGGCGACGAGGGCGAGCAGCAGGGCGAGCAGGCCGGCCGGGCCGGTCAGTGCCGCCCAGGGACCCCGCTCCCGGTCCCGCTGCCGGGCGAGCTGGGCGCGGCAGACCGCGCAGCGGCCCTCACTCACGCGGCCCGCGCAGTTCGCGCACACCAGCCATTCGGCAGTCATGCGGCGGCTCCTCTCGTGGCGTCCCTCCCCACTCTGCCACCCCACGGGGTAAAGCGCGGATACACGGTCGTGTGACGTCGGCGTCAAGGCCGGGAGCGCCGTCGCGCGGGGGCAAAGGGGACCTATGGGGACAGCTCCGGACGCTGCCTGCGGAGGGCATCCCGATTCGCGTATGGTCGGCCCTCGAAGGGGGCGTCACCGAACGGGGGCCCTCCCACATCTACCCAGTCTCAGCTTGGTGCAATCGTGATCCGATTCGACAGCGTCAGCAAGACCTACCCCCGGCAGAACGCTCCCGCGCTGCGTGACGTCTCGCTGGAGATCAACCGGGGCGAGTTCGTCTTCCTGGTGGGCTCCTCGGGGTCCGGCAAGTCCACCTTTCTGCGACTCATCCTCCGGGAGGAGCGGGCCAGCGAGGGCAGTGTCCACGTGCTGGGCAAGGACTTCGGCCGGCTCTCCAACTGGAAGGTCCCGCAGGTGCGCCGGCAACTGGGCACCGTCTTCCAGGACTTCCGCCTGCTCCCCAACAAGACCGTCGGCGAGAACGTGGCGTTCGCCCTGGAGGTCATCGGAAAGTCGCGCGGCCAGATCCGCAAGACCGTCCCCGAGGTGCTCGACCTGGTCGGCCTCGGCGGCAAGGAGGACCGTATGCCGGGCGAGTTGTCCGGTGGTGAACAGCAGCGGGTCGCCATCGCCCGCGCGTTCGTCAACCGGCCGATGCTGCTCATCGCCGACGAGCCGACCGGCAACCTGGACCCCCAGACCTCGGTCGGCATCATGCGGTTGCTGGACCGGATCAACCGCACCGGAACCACCGTGGTGATGGCGACTCACGACGCTCAGATCGTGGACCAGATGCGCAAGCGCGTCATCGAGCTGGAGAAGGGCCGCCTGGTGCGTGACCAGAGTCGCGGCGTCTACGGCTACCAGAACTGATCCACGGCAACGAGTAGGGAAAGGACGCCATGCGCGCCCACTTCGTCCTGTCGGAGATCGGTGTCGGTCTCCGTCGCAACGTCACGATGACCCTGGCGGTCATTGTCTCCGTCGCGCTGTCGCTGTCGCTGCTCGGCGGTTCACTGCTCGCCCGTGAGCAGGTCAGCTCGATGAAGGACTTCTGGTACGACAAGGTCCAGGTCTCGGTCTTCCTCTGCAACAAGGTGGACGCGGAGACCGATCCGGTGGCCTGCCCCAAGGGCGCGGTCACCGAGGAGCAGAAGACGGAGATCGAGGAGGAGCTCAACGCCTACGAGATCGTCGACGAGGTCTTCCACGAGTCGGCCGAAGAGGCCTACCAGCACTACCAGGAGCAGCAGAAGGACTCCCCGCTGGCCGCGGTCGTCACCCCGGACCAGATGCAGGAGTCGTTCCGCGTCAAGCTGCACGACCCGGAGAAGTACGAGGTCATCTCGACCGCCTACGCGGGCCGCGAGGGCGTGCACTCGGTGCAGGACCAACGCGCCCTGCTGGAGAACCTGTTCCAGCTGCTGAACGGCGTCAACATCGCGGCGCTCGGGCTGATGACCCTGATGCTGCTGGTGGCGCTGCTGCTGATCGTCAACACCGTCCGTGTCTCGGCGTTCAGCAGGAGGCGGGAGACCGGCATCATGCGGCTGGTCGGAGCCTCCAGCTTCTACATCCAGATGCCGTTCATCCTGGAGGCGGCCATCGCCGGCCTGATCGGCGCCCTGCTCGCCTGCGGGCTGCTGGTGGGCGGCAAGTTCTTCCTGATCGACGGGTTCCTGGAGGACCGCATCCAGGTGATCGACTTCGTCGGCTGGGACGCGGTGATCTCGGTGCTTCCGTTCATCCTGGTGGTGGGGGCGCTGATGCCCTCCGTGGCGGCGTTGTTCGCGCTGCGGAAGTACCTCAAGGTCTGACGCCCGCTCCCGCCGTCCGTCCGCCCGGCGCCGCGGGCGGCGGAGTCTGCGGACCGCACGCCCCCACGCACCTACCGCACGCCCCGTAGCGCTCAACTGCGCCGGGGCGTGCGGCGCGTGCGGGCCGGGCTCGCTGATGTGATTCCCCTAACTCCGGGGCTCCGTCACGGTTCCGCGCCCCATGCGCTGTCCTACACTCCGCAGCATGTCGCGGCCCGATCGCCTCCGTCCCCGCCCGGCCCTGCGCCGGGCCGCCCTGGCAGGTGCCTGCGTCGGCGTGCTGACCGCCGGCGCGGTCTCCGGTTCCTGGGAGGAGCCCCGCGACCCCGCGGGCCCCCGGGCGTCCCAGGACGCCGCGCAGCTGGTCAGCCGCAGCGGCGACCAGTGGTCCTCCGCGTACAGCGCCGAGGAGTACGAGGCCCTGCGTCTGTCGCTGGAGGGCGAGTACGTGGGAACGGGCATCGCGGTGCGCGGCACCGACGACGGCCGGATCGAGGTCAGCCGGGTGCACCGCGGCAGCCCGGCGGACGCCGCCGGGATCCGGGCCGGCGACCGGCTGCACAGCGTGGACGGCTCAGAAGCCGACGGCCGCCCGGTCACCGAGGTGGTCGGCGCGCTCCGGGGCAGCGACGGCTCGGCTCCCTCGGGCCCCGGCAGCACGGTGCGGGTCGCCGTGGAGCGCGGCGGTGAGCGCCTGGAGCAGGAGCTCACCCGCGAGCTGCTGACCGTGGACCCGGTCACCGCGCACCGCAGCGCCCCCGGCGTCACCGAGGTGCGGGTCGCCGCCTTCGTCCAGGGCTCCGCCGACCTGGTCCGGGCCGCGGTGGAGAACGCCCCGCCCGGCGACGGCGTCGTGCTCGACCTGCGCGGCAACGCCGGCGGGCTCATCGCGGAGGCCGCCGGCGTCGCCTCGGTCTTCCTCGACGGCGGCGTGGTCGCCACCTACGACGTGCACGGCAGCCAGCGGGTGCTGCACGCCCGGCCCGGCGGGGACACCGAACGCGGCCTGGTGGTGCTGGTCGACGGCGGCACCATGAGCTCGGCCGAGCTGCTGGCCGGCGCGCTCCGGGACCGGAACCGCGCGGTGGTCGTCGGGCGGCCGACCTTCGGCAAGGGGACGGTGCAGATGCCCAGCGAGCAGCCGGACGGCTCGGTCGCGGAGCTGACCGTCGGCACCTACGTCACGCCGTCCGGGACGACGATCGAGGACGGCCGGGGCATCGCGCCGGACCTGGTCCCGGCCCCGGGGGAGCAGGCCGAGGTCACGGCGCGCTCGGTGCTGCGGGGGCTGGCGGCCGGCGCCTAGGCCCTGTCTGGCAAATCCCGCCTGGCCCGGGGCGCCTGGCACGGCATCTCGCCACGTTGGAGCCTCGCGCGAGTACGACGGGTACGAGCTGCGACGCTCCGCCTTGCGATCCACCGCACCAGACACCGCGGGCCTTGCCGGCGCCATCTGCCAGACAGGACCCAGGCCCACCGCCCGGCACCACGCGCGGGTGGCGGCGCGCGACGGGGCGCGTGGCGGCCCGCGAAACCCGGTGCCCCTCCGGCCCGGTCCGCCGTAGGATGGCCGGGTCATGGCTAAAGCTAAAGAACCGGGTCGCAAACTGATCGCGCAGCACAAGAAGGCGCGGCACGACTACCTCATCCTGGACACCTACGAGTGCGGTCTCGTCCTGACCGGGACCGAGGTGAAGTCGCTGCGTCAGGGACGCGCCTCCCTCGTCGACGGCTTCGCGCAGATCGACGGCGGCGAGGCGTGGCTGCACCACGTCCACATCCCCGAATACGCCCAGGGGACGTGGACCAACCACAGCGCGCGCCGTAAACGCAAGCTGCTGATGCACCGGGCGGAGATCGACAAGCTGGTCGGCAAGATGCAGGAGAGCGGGCTCACGCTCGTACCGCTCTCGCTGTACTTCAAGGACGGCCGCGCCAAGGTGGAGATCGCCCTGGCGAAGGGCAAGAAGGAGTACGACAAGCGCCAGACCCTGCGCGAGCAGCAGGACCGGCGTGAGACGGACCGCGCGATCGCCTCCGCGAAGCGCCGCCAGCGGCGCTGACGGCGGTCCCGGGGGCGGTGCGCGGACTCGGGCGGTAAATGGGTTCGCCCGTGACGGCTCGGTCCCCTACTATGGGGAACAGCGCACAGCACGACGTGGACGGCCCGGCAGGGTCGGCCGCCCGAGCTGTTTGTCAACTCAACATGGGGATGATCGGTTTCGACATCGGCTGTCGATGCAGGGGAAGCGAGCCGAGGAAGCGGCAATGATCTCGTTAACCATATGTCGCAAAAAAATAATCGCCGATAACAAGCGCGATTCCTTCACCCTCGCTGCCTAAGTAGCGACCGGTAAGGTGTCAGTCCGGGGATGTTCCCGCCCCGGGTCCTGGCATCAGCTAGGGAACTCACCACCAGCTCCGGTCACGGGAGCTGCCTGGGACATCTCACAGTGACTGGGCCTGTCGGAGGCTTGTCCGCGTGACCTCCGGGGCCAAGAAAAGCGCAGCGGACTGCGCTCGGAGAAGCCCTGTCTCCGCACCGATGGACGCGGGTTCGATTCCCGCCATCTCCACTGAGTAACTGAGTAAAGCCCCCGGCCGGCGACGGAAGTCGCCGGCCGGGGGCTTTTCGCTGTCCAGGGCGGGCCGGCGCCGCAGGCGGTGCGGCCGGTGCGCTCAGCCGGCCGGGTCGGCGCCGTGGGCGGCGGCCAGCTGGGAGAGCCGGGCGGCCAGGGCGGTGTCCTTCGCGGTGATCGCGCCACCCGCGTCGTGGGTGTTCAGCGCGAAGCCGATGGTGTTGTAGAGGACGGTGACGGTCGCGTGGTGGCCGGCCTCGTCCTCGGCGGCGGCGACGGCGGCGTAGAGCGCGGGGACGGTCGGGCGGTCGGCCTTGAAGGAGGCGGTCAGGTCGCCGTCCCGCACGCTCCAGCCGGGCAGTGTCGTGAGGGCCTGGTCCAGCTCGTCGCCGGTCAGCGGGGTCGTGGGCACGCGGTTCTCCTCTTGTCGGTGCGTCGGTGCGTCGGTGCGTCGGTGCGTCGGTGCGTCGGTGCGCCGGTGTGTCCCGGCCGAGTGTGCCGGGAGGTGCCCGCTCGCCCAAGGCGGCGCACACGGCGCGTGGCGTGCTACGCCCGGCCGTGTCGGCGGGACGGGGCTGTTCCGTCGTGATTGTCCGAGTGGGTGTGTACGCTGCGTTGGTGGTGATCGGGGAGCCGGTCACCCGGAGTGCGCGGCAGCGGCACGGCCGAAGGGGCGGCCCGGGCGGAGCGCCGCGCGAGGGGTATCGACCACCGGCCCACCCGCCGGTGACCTGGGGAGGTACGGGTGCGGAGAAATCAGATCCTGCTGGTGGCCGGCGCCATGGCGGCGCTGGGCCTGATCGGCGGGCTGGTCTTCTGGCTCACGCGGGGCGGCTCCGGGGACGAGGCCCGGGAGCGGGCCGACGCGTTCCTGGCCTCCTGGCCCGTGGAGGCCGTCGAGGAGGGCGACGACAACCCGGCGGCGGCGATGACGGACGACCCGGAGGCGGCCGCCTCGCTGCTCGCCTCCGTCAACCGCAACCTCGCGCCGGAGGCGCGGGTGTTCGAGGTCGTGGGTGAGTCCCGCGCCACAGGCGACGGTGACGACCGCGAGGTGACCTACACCGCCACCTACGATCTCGGCGCAGGTCTCCCGGAGTGGAGCTACGAGGCCACCCTGCGCCTCACGCCCGGCGGCGACGACGGCTGGCAGGTCGTCTTCGAACCGTCCGCGATCCACCCGGAACTGGCGGAGGGACAGACCCTGGCGCGCAGCGAACGGCAGCCGGAGCGCGGCGCCATACTGGCCGCCGACGGCGACGAACTGGCAGCGGTCGGGCGCGTCTGGAACATCACCGTCTGGCCCGCGCAGCTGGAGGACGCCGACGCGGCGTACGAGGCGGTCGACGCGCTGGACGTCGGGATCGACATCGACGCCCTGGCCGAACGGGTCGACGAGGCCGAACCGGACCAGGCCGTCCCGGTGGTCACCCTGCGGGACTCCGACTACGAGGAGCACCGCGACGAGCTCAACGCCGTGCCCGGTCTGCAGTTCGAGGAGGACAGCAGGCCGCTGGCGCACTACGCCCGCTCCGTCGTCGGCGGGGTGGACGCCGACTCCGGCGAGGGCGGTTCGGGCCTGCAGGCCCGCTACCAGGAACAGCTCGCCGGCACCCCGCAGACCGCCGTCGTGATCGCGGACCGCGAGTCCGGGGCCGCGGTGGAGACCCTCGTCGAGGGGGAGGGCGGCGGCCCGGGAGAGGCCGTGCTCACCACGATCGACATCGATGTCCAGCGCGCCGCGGAGGAGGCGCTGAAGGGGCAGGACCAGGACGGCTCGATCGCCGTGGTGCGGCCCTCGACCGGCGAGATCCTGGCCCTGGCGGACCAGCCGGCCGGCTTCGCCCGCTCCGCCGAGGGCCAGTACGCCCCCGGGTCCGGCTTCAAGGTGGTCACCACCGCGGCGCTGCTGGAGAACGGCACCGCTTCCGGTGACGTCCTGGGCTGCCCCAAGTACGCCACCGTCGACGGCCGGCAGTTCCACAACCAGAACGAGTTCGAACTCGGCCCGTCGACCACGCTGCACGAGGCGTTCATCCGTTCCTGCAACACCACCTTCATCGAGAACCGGGACGCGCTCTCCGGTGGCCAGCTGACCGCCGCCGCGGAGGCGTTCGGCCTCGGCGGCGAGTGGGACACCGGCATCACCGCCTACTCCGGCAGTGTTCCCGACCCCTCCGGCGACACCGACATGGCCGCCTCCCTCATCGGGCAGGCGCGGGTGCAGGCCAGCCCGCTGGCGATGGCATCGGTCGCGGCGACGGTCGCCGCCGGGGAGTTCCGCCAGCCGGTGCTGGTGCCGGACGCCGTCGAAGAGCCCCACCGCCCCTCGGGTGCGCTCAGCGAGACCACCGTCGAGCAGCTGCGCACGATGATGCGGGACGCCGTCACCGAAGGAACGGCGAGCGCGCTGGCCAACGCTCCCGGCACGCCGCACGCCAAGACCGGCACCGCCGAGATCGCGGACGAGGACGGCGAACTCACCACCAACGCCTGGCTGATCGGCTACCAGGAGGAGAACGACCTCGCGTTCGCCGTGCTGCTGGAGGACGGCGGTTCCGGCGGCTCGCACGCGGGCCCGGTCGCCGCGGCACTGCTGGAGGCTCTCGGGTGACGGCCGCCGGCTGACCGCGCCGCCCGGCGCGGGCGGTGTCCGGCCCTCGGCGAGGGCGGGGCCCGCCGTGTGGCGGTTCGGCGGGCCGGCGCTGTGCGCACGCCGCACGGAGGTCTGTTGGCGCGCACGCGCCATGACTACAACCTGTCACCTCAATTCCGTTGTCCGTGCCCTGTGGGGCGCCTACAGTCGCTCTGTGTGCGGGTGACGCACTCGTGGCTCGAGGGGGGCTCGCGAGGCTCCGTCATCCGTTCACAGGCCCTCGGAGTGAGGGAAGGTCACGAGCACCCCGCCGGGAGGCGTGACCCGAGTAGTTCTTTCCCGGACCGGCGAGGCGGTTGTCCCCCATCCGCCTGGCCGATGTCGAGCCGCCCGGAGGCGTCGGGCGGCCCGGCCGAGGGGTGTGCCCCCGGCACTCGTGGGATCGGACCGCAGTCAGGCGCGGTCCCCGCGGGTGGGAACGTCGCCGCGTGTAGCCCAGCCGAACGGCGGCCGTTCCGGGGCGGGGGACGGTGAGTGGAGTCACCGTCCGCCGCCCGCGCCGGACGGCACACCCCGCCCCTTTCCCGTCCCCTTTCCCGCATCCCTTTCCCCGCGCGTTCCGCCGGTGGCCGCGCGCCGGAGCCAGGTGGTCAGGCCGGCGTCAGCTGAGCCACCCGAGCTGGACGGCGCGCACCCCTGCCCGGAACCTGCTGTCCGTGCCGAGGCGGTCCATCAGCCCGGCGACGATCCGGGTCACCGTCCGTGGGGAGACGCCCAGCTCACGCGAGAGCGCCTGGTTGGTCTTTCCCGCGGCGATGCCGCGCAGCACCCGGAGCTCGGTGGGGTCCGGCGGGCGGATGTGCGCCGACTCATTGGCCAGCAACGGCGTCGAGCGTTCCCACAGGTGGTCGAAGAGCCCCGTCAGGAACCGCAGGATCGCCGGTTCACGCACCAGGATCGCTCCGCGTGCCGACTCCTCCGGGTCGGCGGGCATCAGCGCGCTGGCGTCGTCGTAGATCAGCATCCGGGCCGGTACGTCGGCGACCGTGTTCACCTCACCGCCCAGCTCGGCGAGCGTCGTCACGTACTCCCGGAACTGCGGCAGCTCCCGGTGACGGTCGGTGCACAGGTACTGGACGGCGACACCGCGGTCCAGCAGCAGCCGGTCCAGGGGCAGCGCCGAGCGGGCCGCCTCCTCGGTGTGCGGCCCCTCGGTGACCAGGGCGCGCAGGGAACGGGTGGAGGTGCGGGCGAGTTCGTCGATGAGCGCGCGAATGGAGTCCAGGCCGGCGACGTGCTCCACCGCCCGTGTCTCTGACCGCATGCTGCGGGCTTCCAGGTAGCAGTCGGCGAGTGCGTAGAGCTGGGCGCGGGTCGCGGCCATCGACACGTTCTGCCGGGCGATGTCCAGCTCCGCGCGGGTGAGCAGCTGGTCGGCCGCGCTGTCGGGCGCGACCGCGACCCAGTTGCCGGTGCGGGAGCGTCTGAGCAGTCCGATCGCGGTGAGGTCGTCCTGTGCGGAGGTGATCTGTTCCGTCGACAGCCCCGAGAGCTCCGCCAGGTGTTCCGCCGGTTCGGCCGGATGGACTACGCGGAGCCGGTAGACCAGCACGCTCTCCGGGGCGATCGGCTCGCCCTGCGACATCTGGAACATGGGGGTGAGCGTAACCACCGCGTGGCACACCCACGCATACGGGACCGGCGGGAGCCCGCCATGGCGGCTGCCCGCCCCCTCCGTCCCGTCCGTCGGACGGGGCCCCACAC
>NZ_BHZI01000193.1 GCF_004305975.1 Streptomyces otsuchiensis | reverse complement strand
CGCCCGACCCCAGCCCGCCACGACACTAAGGTGCCGACCATGCCCCTCACCGAGAGCACCGCAGCCTCCCCGGAAGCACTGCGGAACCAGCTCGTCGACGACCTCACCGCAGCCGGTACGGTCCGCACCGACTCCGTCGAGGCCGCGATGCGCGCCGTGCCCCGGCATCTGTTCCTGCCCGGCCACGACCTGGCCCAGGCGTACGCCGACGGCCCCGTCTACATCAAGCAGGACGGGAGCGGAGCGTCGATCAGCGCCGCGTCGCAGCCTGGCATCGTCGCCATGATGCTGGAACAGCTCGACGTACGGCCCGGGGACCGCGTGCTGGAGATCGGCGCAGGCACCGGCTACAACGCGGCCCTCCTCGCCCACCTCACCGGCGGGACCGGGCGCGTGACGACAGTCGACGTCGACGACGACCTCGTCGAAGACGCCACCGCGAACCTGACGGCCGCCGGCGTCGACAACGTCGACGTCATCCTGGCCGACGGGGCCCTGGGCCACCCCGGCTCCGCCCCCTACACCCGCGTCATCGCGACGGTCGGCGCCTGGGAGGTACCCCCGGCCTGGCTGCGGCAGACCGCCGTCGGCGGTCGCATCGTGGTGCCGCTGCGCCTGGCCGGCGCCGCGTCACGGAGCATCGTCTTCGAGCGCGCCGAAGGCGGCTGGCGCTCCAAAGGCAGTGAACAGGCCGTGTTCATGCCGCTGCGCGGTATCGGTAACGACGCACGGCGCGTCATCGACCTCACCGGTAACGGCTCTGTCACTCTCCAGGCGCACGCGGACAACGAGGACGGCACCGACCCTCAGACCCTCACCGGGGTACTGGACCACCCCGCCCACGAGACCTGGACGGACGTCCACTTCGTTCCGCGGGAGTCGTTCGAAATGCTCGACCTCTGGCTGAGCTGCCACCTTGCCAATCCCCTGATGCGCCTGAACGCGCTCTCGGACGCCACCGAGAGCGGCCTGGTGAGGCCCATGTTCGGCAGCACAGCCATGGCCACCACCAGCGCCGACGGCACCCTTGCCTACCTGGCCATCCGGAAGGCACCCCCTACGCCGCGGGCCGAACGCCGCTTCGAGGTAGGGATCATCAGCCACGGCACCTCGGCCCGGACCCTCGCGGAGCAGGTCGCGGCGGAGATCTCCGCGTGGCACCAGAACGCCCGGTCGACGACCGTCCGCTTCACTCTGCCGGACCGCCCGCCCAGCGCCAGCGTCCGCAACCGGGGACGAGTCGTCCTCGACCGCCCGCGCCAGCCGATCATCGTCACCTGGGAGTAACCCGATGGACCCCACCGGGCCAATAGCCCGACGGTTCCCCCTCGTCGCCCGCGCCCGCCCCGCATGTGCCCCACTCGCCCAGCGAGTCGCGGGCCTCACCCGGCGGGCGCGGGCCGCCGCCCAGGACTCCGACCTCGCCGCCGCCACCTCGGTGCACAACCTCTCTGCACTCCTCGCCAGCGACGTCGGCGACCACCACCTGGCCCGCGCCTGGTGCAGAGACCACGCACACATCTATCTACACGCCACGCCGCTCCCCGCACCAGCCGCTCGCTTCGCCCTCGAACCCCTGGTCAATCTCGCCCGCCTCCACACCCGGGCCGGCCGCGGACACCTCGCCTACGAACTCCTCTCCCGCCTGTACAGAGCCCTCAAAGATCGCGCGTCGGTCGAGATCGACGGCCTCAGGGTCCCGGGCCGGCTGACGACCAGCCCCGAGGCGCACGCCGAGCTACACCGTTGGCTCTGGTCAGCGCTACTCGCCGAGGGCGGCCGCGCACTCGCCTCAACCGGCCGCTGGAACCAAGCTCTCCTCGAACTCCGGACACACAAGGGCATCGGGCGCAGGATGTTCGACGGCCGCCAGATCGCCGTCATCGCCCACCTCACCCAAGGCGACACCACCAGCGCGGCACGGCTGGTGCACGACACCGCCCCCGGCAACCCCTCGGAGGACGCCGTCACCGCCTGTCTGACCCACCTCGTCGCACCCAGCCACGGCACCGACCGTTTGCTGCTCGACCGCTACCACCAACTACCGACGGCGCCGGGCACGGCCACGTTCGATGTCCGTCTGGGACTGACTGCCCTCGATGCGCTCGGACACCACACTGAGGCAGAAGCCCTCGCCCGACAGATCGCGGCACGGGCCGCGGAAGACGGCTACGCCGCCCGCGACATCCTTCAGCACCCGCCATGCACCGACCGACTCCCACCACATCAGGTCAGCCGGCTCCAGGGCACCGTGACCGCCTGCGCCCTGGGACTTCACCGACTCCCCACTCAGGCATACGTCGAACTCCAGGACGCGCTCACCCTGACCGCGACCGTCATCCACACAGCTCTTGCAGCCGCTCCTACCGCGCTTACGGGAACTGTCTCTCACAGGCGCCTAGATCTCACCCACGTTGAAAGCGTTCTGGAGGAAACCGATGACCGTCTCACGCCCTGAGAGTGGCGCCGCGTGGCGCCGGTCGAGTTACAGCGCCAACGGCGGTGACAACTGCATCGAGGTCGCCGCCGACTTCGCAGCTTCGAGCGGCCTGGTCCCCGTCCGCGACTCCAAGAACCCGGCTGGTCCGGCCCTCGCGGTCCCGGCCGGTGCGTTCGCCGCGTTCGTGTCCGGCGTCAAGACCGGTGAGATCACCGACTGAGCGCCCGCTGCGGAGGAGCCCCATCGCGCACACCACGCGCGGTGGGGCTTTTCGCTGCGATCGCGGGCGGTAGGGTCGTCGGGCCATCGGGCCGGGAGGAACAAGCCGGTCGGCACGCCGCCGCCGCGCCACGCGCACACGACGGAGGGCCCGGTTCCGAACAGGAACCGGGCCCTCGTCACTGGTAGCGGGGACAGGATTTGAACCTGCGACCTCTGGGTTATGAGCCCAGCGAGCTACCGAGCTGCTCCACCCCGCGTCGTTGTGTTCACGACCGTACAGGTGCCGCTCCGGTCAGGGCAAATCCATTGCGCGGGTCCGCGGCACCCCCGGGCGCCCCGGACAGGGCGGACCTACGCCGGGCCGGCGTTTGCCGCCGCGCACTCCGGGCACCGGCCGTAGTAGGTCACGGTCGCTTCCGCGACCTGGAAGCCGAAGCGCTCCCCCTCGGGCAGCGCCTTGAGGGGGTCCGCGGTGAGTCGCACGTCACGGATGGCTCCGCAGTCCGAGCAGACCAGGTGCTGATGGGCCTCGTGGACGTTGGGGTCGTACCGGCGGACCCGTCCGTCGGTGTTGACCTCGGTCACCTCGCCGAGCACCACCAGCTCGCCGAGGGTGTTGTAGACCGAGGCGCGGGAGATCTCGGGCAGCAGTTCCACGGCCCGGGCGTGCACCTCGTCGGCCGTGTAGTGCACGTGCTCGCCGTCCAGCACTTCGGCGATCACGCGCCGCTGCGCGGTGAGCCGCCAACCCCGGGCACGCAGTCGTCGCAGCAGGTCACTCATGGCATCCACCCTAGCGCGAGCGGCCTCCGAGTCCCGAATGAGTTCGGATTCAGCCCGCGTCTTGACTTAGATTGAGTCCAATATAGGATCGGATTCACCCGCGGGCCAAGCCCTCGGGCGACACCGAAGACCTGAAGGGCGTGACAGGCAGATGACCGAGCAGACCGCGACGGGACCGCTGACCACCGAGGCCGGTGCACCGGTCGCCGACAACCAGAACAGCCAGACGGCCGGCGCGAACGGCCCGGTGCTGGTCCAGGACCAGCTGCTGCTGGAGAAGCTCGCCCACTTCAACCGTGAGCGCATCCCGGAGCGGATCGTGCACGCCCGCGGCGCCGCCGCATACGGCACCTTCACGGTGACGGCGGACGTGACGCGCTGGACCCGCGCGGCGTTCCTCTCTGAGGTCGGCAAGCAGACCGAGACGTTCCTGCGGTTCTCCACCGTGGCCGGCAACCTCGGCTCCGCCGACGCCGTGCGCGACCCGCGCGGCTTCGCCCTGAAGTTCTACACCGAAGAGGGCAACTACGACCTCGTCGGCAACAACACCCCGGTGTTCTTCATCAAGGACGCCATCAAGTTCCCGGACTTCATCCACACCCAGAAGCGCGACCCGTACACCGGCTCCCAGGAGGCCGACAACGTCTGGGACTTCTGGGGGCTGTCCCCCGAGTCGACCCACCAGGTGACCTGGCTCTTCGGCGACCGCGGCATCCCGGCCTCCTACCGCCACCTCAACGGCTACGGCTCCCACACCTTCCAGTGGACCAACGAGGCCGGCGAGGTGTTCTGGGTCAAGTACCACTTCAAGACCGACCAGGGCATCAAGAACCTCACCCAGGCCGAGGCCGACGAGCTGGCCGGCAAGGACCCCGACAGCCACCAGCGCGACCTGCGCGAGGCCATCGAGGGCGGCGACTTCCCGAGCTGGACCGTGCAGGTCCAGATCATGCCCGAGGCCGACGCGGCGAACTACCGCTTCAACCCGTTCGACCTGACCAAGGTCTGGCCGCACGAGGACTACCCGCCGATCGAGATCGGGAAGCTGGAGCTCAACCGCAACCCGGAGAACATCTTCGCCGAGGTGGAGCAGTCGATCTTCTCCCCGCACCACTTCGTGCCGGGTATCGGCCCCTCCCCCGACAAGATGCTCCAGGGCCGGCTGTTCGCCTACGGCGACGCCCACCGCTACCGCGTCGGCATCAACGCCGACCACCTGCCGGTGAACCGCCCGCACGCCACCGAGTCCCGCACCCACGGCCGCGACGGCCTGATGTACGACGGGCGCCACGGCCGGGCCAAGAACTACGAGCCCAACAGCTTCGGCGGCCCGACCGAGACCGGCCGCGCCCTGTGGCAGCCGACGACCGTCTCCGGCGTCACCGGTGACCACGAGGCCCCCTCGCACGCCGAGGACAACGACTTCGTCCAGGCCGGCAACCTCTACCGGATGATGTCCGAGGACGAGAAGGGGCGGCTGGTCGACAACCTGGCCGGCTTCATCTCGCAGGTCTCCCGCGACGACATCGCCGAGCGGGCGGTCAACAACTTCCGCCAGGCGGACGACGACTTCGGCAAGCGGCTGGAAGCCGCGGTCCAGGCCCTCCGCGCCTGACCCGCTTGCCGTAGGGGCTCCGGGGTGGCCGGACGCCACGGGCTCCGCCCACCCCGGAACCGGCTCACCGGACGGCCCGTCCGCGCACCACGCGCGGGCGGGCCGTCCGTCGTGCGCGCAGAGGCATCCCGCCCGCACCGGGGCGGCGCGGGGCCGCGCGTCACGAGGCGCTGAGCACCGGGGTCCAGCAGCTGATGATGTCCCGGACCGAGACGATGCCGGTCAGCTCCTGGTCGTCGAGGACGACGAGATGCCGGAAGCCGCCCGCCGTCATCGCCGAGGCGGCCTCCAGCAGGGTCCACGTGGGCGCGGCGAACACCACCTCCGTGGTGGTGTGGCGGCCCGCCCGCTCCTCGTCGGGGTCCTCCCCGGCGCCGATCGAACGCAGCACGTCCCGTTCGGTGATGATGCCGAGACCGCTGGTCTCGGGGTCGAGCACGACGGCCGCGCCGACCCGGCGCGAGGACATCAGCCGTGCAGCCTGCCGGATGGTGTGGTCGGGTCCGATGGTCAGGACGACGGACGTCATGGCGTCACGTACGAGCATGAGGGGGCCACCTCTCTGACGGGGACTCCCACCGCGAGAATGAATTCACAAACCCACAAGCGGGCTCACCCTCATGCTCACACGGCCCCCCGGTGGTCACAAGGGAAGCGGGCGCACCAACCGCAGCGATCCCACCGGGCGGCCCCGCCGGCCCGAACCACCCGGCGGAACAGGCGGGTTGGCAGGCACGGCGAGGAAGCCGCCCCCGCGAGGGGCGCACGCCGCAGCCGGGAGTGGGGAGAGGCCGGCGCCCGCTCAGTCGCCGAGGTAGCCGAGCAGCGGGTGGTGCAGCAGCCCGTTGGAGGCCGCCGCGTTACCGCTGTGCACGCCGTCCCGCCCGTCGAGTCCGGTGAACCGGCCGCCGGCCTCCTGCACCACGATCGCCGGCGCCGCCATGTCCCACATGGACAGCTCCGGTTCGGCACAGATGTCCACCGCGCCCTCCGCGACCATCATGTACGGCCAGAAGTCCCCGTAGGCACGGGTCCGCCAGCAGTCGCGGCTCAGCTGGAGCAGACCGTCGAGCCGGTCGCGCTCCTCCCAGCCGGTGAGCGAGGAGTACGCGAACGAGGCATCCGCGATCTCCGCCACCCGGGAGACCTCCAGACGCGACGCGGAGGTCAGGCTGCGGCCGGAGTACGCGCCACCGCCGAGCGCCGCCCACCAGCGCCGGTTCAGCGCGGGCGCGGAGACCAGGCCCACCACCGGGCGCTCCAGACCGTCCTGGCCCAGTTCGGTCAGCGCGATCAGCGTGGCCCAGACCGGTACTCCGCGCACGTAGTTCTTGGTGCCGTCGATCGGGTCGACGATCCAGCGGCGCGGTCCGGCGCCCGCGCTGCCGTACTCCTCCCCCAGCACCGCGTCGCGTGGACGGGCCCGGCCCAGGGAGGTGCGGATCAGTTCCTCGGTCTCCTTGTCCGCCTCCGTGACCGGAGTCATGTCCGGCTTGGTCTCGACCGAGAGGTCGAGCGCCTTGAACCGCGCCATCGTGGTGGCGTCAGCGGCATCGGCCAGCACGTGTGCCAACCGCAGATCGTCGTCGTAACCGGCCATGCGGCCACAGTATCCGGCCCCCTCGGCGGCGGCCACAGCCGGTCGCGCGGCCCGTATTGACACCGGTGGCGGCTGCGTCAATTCTGTGCGGCAGCAGGCCGAAGTGCCCACGCTGGAGGCGAAGATGCCCACCGCGCGCGAATCGCTGCTGAACGCCGCCCGAGCCGCTCTGGACGACGAGCCCTGGCCCGGAGTCCGCATGGTGCGGGTGGCCGCCGGCGCCGGGGTGTCCCGGCAGACCCTCTACAACGAGTTCGGTGACAAGGCCGGTCTCGCCGACGCCCTGGTGCGGCGCCAGCTCGACGCGTTCCTGCGCGGGGTCGACCTCCGGCTGTGCCGGGCCGCGGAGGCACCGCGCGAGGAGGTGCTGGACTCCCTCGGCAACTGGATCGTGCGCGCCGCGCGCGGTGACCGGCTGGTCCGGGCGGCCCTGACCGGCTGCCGCTGCGACGGACTGCCGACGCCGCCCGACCGCCCCGGCGACCTGGTCGCCGAGCTGCGGGACCGGGCGGTGGCGGCACTGGAGCGGCGGAACGGCGCCTCGCGGGGCGACCCCGGCACGGCGCAGCGGTGTGAGACCACGGTGCGCCTCGCCGTCTCCCACCTGGTTGCTCCGGCGCCCGGCCCGGCCGCGCCGCCGCCGGAGCGGTGGACGGCCACCGGAGCCTGACCCCGGGCGGGTGCGCGGGGTGCACGCGCCGCGCACCCCCGGCGGGTCGGCGCGCACACCTGGCAGTCGCCGTCAGCCGCCGTCAGTCGCCGTCGCGGCGTTCGCGGGTCGCCAGCAGCCGCCGCAGCGAGTACAGCCGCGCCGGGTCGGCGTGCCCGTCGGCGACCCAGGCGTCCAGGGCGCAGCCCTCCTCGTCGTGGCTGCAGGCGCGCGGGCAGCCCGCGGTGCCCGGTTCCAGGTCGGGGAAGGCGAGGATGACCCGTGAGGGGTCGACATGATGCAGGCCGAACGACCGCACACCCGGGGTGTCGATGACCCATCCCAGGTCACCGGGGAGCGGCAGCGCCAGCGCGGAGGTGGTGGTGTGACGGCCGCGTCCCGTCACCTCGTTGACATGGCCGGTGGCCCGTCTGCGGTCCGGGATCAGCGCGTTGACCAACGTCGTCTTGCCGACCCCGCTGTGGCCGACGAACGCGGTCACCCGGTCCTTGAGCAGTTCCCGCACCCGGTCCAGGGTGGTGACGTCGAACTCCTCGGCGCTGGTGACCACATGGCTGACGCCGATCGGCGCGTAGCTGTCCAGGAGCGACGCCGGGGAGGCCAGGTCGGACTTGGTGAGGATCAGCAGCGGGTCGAGACCGGCGTCGAAGGCGCCGACCAGGCAGCGGTCGATCAGCCGGGGCCGTGGCTCGGGGTCGGCGAGGGAGGTCACGATCGCGAGCTGGTCGGCGTTGGCGACCACCACCCGCTCGAACGGGTCGTCGTCGTCGGCGGTGCGGCGCAGCACCGAGCGGCGTTCGCCGACGCGGACGATCCGCGCGAGGGTGTCCCGCTCGCCGGAGTGGTCGCCCACGATGTCGACGCGGTCGCCGACGACCACGCCCTTACGGCCCAGTTCGCGGGCCTTCATGGCGATGACCGTGCGGTCCTCCACCACGCAGGTGATGCGGCCCCGGTCCACGGTGACGACGAAGCCCTCGACCGCGTCCTCGTGCTTGGGCCGCCGGTGGGTGCGGGGGCGGCTGCGGCGTCCGGGGCGGACCCGGATGTCGTCCTCGTCGGTGTTCTTGCCGTAGCGGCGCATGACCGGCGGGCCCTCAGGCTCTCGCCCCGGCGGCCCCGGCGGGGGGTGTGGCGTCCGCCGCCCGGCCGGCGGGGGCCAGGGCGGGCCCGGTGCCGCCGAGCATGGTGTGCCACAGCTCGGGGAAGTCGGGGAGGGTCTTGCCGGTGGTGGCGATGTCCTCCACCTCGACGTCCTTGACCAGCAGGCCGATCACCGCGCCGGCGGTGGCCAGCCGGTGGTCGTCGTAGGTGCGGAAGACGCCGCCGTGCAGCGGGCGGGGGCGGATGCGCAGACCGTCCTCGGTCTCGGTGACGTCGCCGCCGAGGGCGTTGATCTCGCGGGTCAGCGCGGCGAGCCGGTCGGTCTCGTGGAGCCGCAGGTGGGCGACGCCACGCAGGACGGACTCCGACTCGGCGAGCGCGGCGACCGCCGCGATGCCGGGAGTGAGTTCGCCGACGTCGCCGAGGTCGACGTCGATGCCGCGTACCCGGCCGGTCCCGCGCAGGGTGAGGCCGCGTTCGTCGAGGACGCAGTCGCCGCCCATCTCGGTGAAGATCTCCCGCAGCGCGTCGCCGGGCTGCGTGGTACTCCGCGGCCAGTCGGGGATGGTGACGCTGCCGCCGGTGAGCAGCGCGGCGGCGAGGAACGGCTGGGCGTTGGAGAGGTCGGGCTCGATCACCAGGTCCCGGCCGCGCAGGGCGCCGGGGGTCACCCGCCAGACGTTCTCCTCGCCGCCGGACTCCGGTGCGTCCACCTGGGCCCCGGCGCGGCGCAGCATGTCCACGGTCATCCGGATGTGCGGCAGCGAGGGCAGCACCGCGCCGGTGTGCCGGACCTCCACGCCCTGGTTGAACCGGGCGGCGGGCAGCAGCAGGGCGGAGATGAACTGCGACGAGGACGACGCGTCGACCTCGACCCGGCCACCGGCCAGCCCGCCACCGCCCTGGACGGTCAGCGGGAGGGCGCCCCGTCCGTCGTCCTCGACACGGGCGCCCAGGGCGCGCAGGGCATCGATGACGCCGTGCAGCGGGCGTTCGTGGGAGCGGGGGTCGCCGTCGAAGCGGACGTCGCCGTCGGCGAGCGCGGCCAGCGGCGGCAGGAAGCGCATGACGGTGCCGGCGTTGCCGACGTCCACCGAGGCCCGTCCGTGCAGTGGTCCGGGGATGACGCGCCACGCCTCGCCGCGGGCGTCGGCGCCGCCGCCGGGCGCGGAGCTGGAGGCGACGGTCTCCTCGACGCCGACCCCCAGGGCACGCAGCCCGGCTGCCATCAGCAGGGTGTCGCGGGAGCGCAGCGGGCGGCGCAGCCAGCCGGGCTCACCGGCGAGGGCCGCCAGGATCAGCGCACGGTTGGTCACGGACTTGGACCCGGGCACGGTAACGGTCGCCTCGACCGCGCCGGGGGCGGTCGGTGCGGGCCAGAGCTGGGCGGGGGCGCTGCGATCCGTCATGGCAGCCACTGTAGTGCGTCACCCAGTGTCACCCGGACCTTCCGGTCCGCCGTACGTGGCCGTGTGCGCTGCACCGGGTGCCCGCCGGGGGCGCGATGGACGGGACCGGTGGGGTGCTCCGGACGGGGGAACGCCCCTCTGCCGCACGGGACGGCGGGGGCGCCGGACGGCTCCCGGCGCCGGGAGCAGCGCCCGGGACGGACGGGAGGAGCCGCCCGCCGGGCCGGGCGGGTGGAGCGGCCCGCTTCCCACCGGGACGCTGCATCACCCAGGCGGCCGGGCGTCGCCGCAGGTCAGAGCTGGACCAGCCAGCGGGCGGCGCCGACCAGGGAGAGCAGGGTCACCGCGTGGAAGAACAGCACCCACACCAGCGCCGGCAGCCTGGTGAGCCGCGCCAGCTGGTCCGGGTCGGAGTCACCGGCGCCACCACGGCGGCGCTTGCGCTGCAGCTCGAAGACCGGCCGGATACCGCCGAACAGCAGGAACCACACGGCCACATAGGCGAAGGCGGCCTGCACCTCGGGTTCGGTGAGCCAGGAGACCAGCAGGAAGACGGCGCCGGTCACCACGACCGTCACCACACCCCACAGGTTGCGGATCATGATCAGCATCAGCAGCAGCAGCGCCGTGGAGCCCCACAGCAGCATGGTGATGCGGCCGGCGCCGAGCAGCGCGGCTCCGGCGAGGCCGAGCAGCGAGGGGGCGATGTAGCCGGCGGCGGCGGTCAGCACCATGCCCAGGCCGGTGGGCTTGCCGCGGGAGACGGTCAGACCGGAGGTGTCGGAGTGCAGCCGGATGCCCTCCAGCTTCCGCCCGGTGAGGAGGGCGACCAGGCCGTGGCCGCCCTCGTGGGCGATGGTGACCGCGTTGCGGGTCGTCCGCCACGAACCCCAGGGGCCGACGAGGGCCAGGGCTATGGCGGCGGTGACCAGCACCAGCCACAGCTCCGGCGCCGGCTGGGTACCGGTGACCCGGCCCCACAGTTCGTTGATGTCTGCGATGTCCATGCGTCCTCAGCGTCCAGCGGTACCGGGCTCCCCCGCCTCCGCGCCGTGCGGGGCGGACGGGCAGCCGATCCTATGTCCCGGGGAGGACGAGAACGCCGGGGAGGACGGTTCCGCGCCCGGGTGGGGTCAGCGCCCGGGTGGGGTCAGCGCCCGGCCGGGTCCGGCCCCGAGCGCGCCCGGCCGTCCGGCCACGGCTCCGCGGCCCGCTCGAACGGCTCCGGCAGCCGTGCCGCCGCACGGCGCCGCCGGGCCTCCTGGGGCAGTGCCGCCAAGGGGGTGGCCACCAGGACCGCCAGCGCGGCGTGCAGCACGCCCCGGCCGGTCTCCCCGGCGTGCAGCGCCGACGCGAGCGCGGCCAGCTGCAGCAGGACCAGGGCGCCGAGCACGGCGACGGTCAGGCGCGGCCGGTACGGCGACTGCCCGATCTCCCCCGCCAGCCGCAGCGCCAGCGCGTCGGTCTCCGGGTCGCCGGTGAGTTCGCCACGGCGCACAGCCCGGGTGGCGGCCTTCAGCCTGGCCGGGTCGGTGTCGGGCGGGAAGGGGAGGGACCGCCGGCGCAGGAAACGGGCGACGCCGAGCGCCGGCCCCACAC
>NZ_BHZI01000192.1 GCF_004305975.1 Streptomyces otsuchiensis | reverse complement strand
CCCCAGAAACCGCGTTTCCCCAGGTCAGAACGGCTCTGCGTGGGTTCGCTGTGTGGGGCGGGTGGGACTCGAACCCATTCAAGTGACGCCTCTCACCTGCAACGATGCCGAAGGACCGGACATAGCCGCCCGTTTCCATCCCGCTGAGTCCCCCTCGATCCCCCTCGGATGGGCACCGGTTAGGCGTTCGCCACACCACCTTTCACAGCGTCTTCCTTGACATCGGGCGGGCTCAAGCAGCTCCTTCACTCGTGCCGCTGAGGCGCCGAGTCCCCGGGAGCCCTCCAGCCCTCGCAACCCAAGGGCTTGCCGCATCAGTCACGTTCCGTAGTGGATTCGACCCATTCTGCAGCTGCGGCTACCCGGGTCCGGGAGACGGCGCTGGCGGCTGCGGGTCGCGATGCCTGGGCATCGGTCGCCGACCGATGCCGCCGTAGGGCAATGTGAACGGACAGTAGGTTCCCCGCTGTGTGGGGGTGATGATCTCCTGTTCCGAGCAGGCTGGCGGGGGTGTTCAGGGTTCGCTCGCGCTGAACCCCCGCGGGGGCATGGGCGGACAGTCAGGCGGCGGGCACTCCCAGTTATCCCCGCCACCCGCCCTAAGCCGCGCTCAAGGACCAGGTCGCCGAAGCGACCCGGCAGGGCCAGTTCAGGCCGGATGGGCAACGCACCATCAATGCTGCCACGCGATGCCGCCGTCACCTCCCTCCGCGAAGGGCGGCCGGTCGACGCCACCGACCTGCCCCGTGTGATCGCCGCCTCTTCGAGGCGTTCCAGGGCCTCAGCGCCCGGTTCGTGGAAAGTGACGACGCCGTCTGTCCACCGAACGCCGCTGCAGCCCGCCCCGGCACCGCTACAGCTGATGTGCCGCACCAACGACCCCCAGATCCTTTGTTCCACGACGGACGCCCTGACGACCGCCCTGCGCCATGCCCATGCCGGTAGACCGGGCCGAGTGGTGCTGCCCGGGGTGGATCACCTGCTGCACGAAGTCGAGCACCCGGACACGATCGCGCCGTCCGTTCTCGCCGGCCTGCGCCGGTTCGCACGACACTGACACCGGCCGAACACGCCCCCGGCCCACCAGCGACGCCGAGTCCGCCGTCGGTTGTCACCGCTCGACCAGGGGCGAAGGTTCGGGGCGTGTTCGCTCCAGCCGGCCAGCCGGGATCAGGTCTCCCGTTCGAGGCCCTGGACAGCGCGCGTTGGTTGTGGCATCGACGGCGGGGGTGTGGGCGGCCAGCGCCCGTGGCTAAGGGCTGAGGGAGCACGACAGCACCCACCGGCAGCGCAACGCCCATGCTCACTACGCGGGCGGTGGGACTCGTCGGACTGGGTTGCCCCGCCCACGTGCCCGCAGTGCTTCGTGGGCCGAGCGGGCGGGAAGGTGGCACGGATGTGCCCGAGTCTGTGTGACCGGTGTGTGAAGGCGCGTGCTTGCGTCTCGCGGTCTCGGTGGTTCCAATTCTGGGGGGATGTGATCGAGGCCACTCTGAGGATGGGCCGTTCTGGGCCGTTCTGGGCGGTTTGGGTGTGTATCCCTAGTCAATTTGTAGTAGACGAAGTGCGTTTAGTGATCATAGTGTTCCTCCCTGCCTCTCGTTTGTGGAGGCTGTGTTCGTGCTCTGGGGAGGAGCGGGGGATGGTTGGGCACATACGCCTGCCTGGATTTCGTGCGGTGACCACTGTGGGTCTGTCTGCGGTGCTGGCGTTCGGCGTGCTGCCGGGATCTGCGTCGGGGTCGCCTCCGACGGGGAATGCCGTGGTGTCAGGAGACGCCTACGACCCGGCCGGTGAGCCGGAATCCGCGGAGGCGGTGGCGTTGGCCGAGGCACGCGCCTCGGATGAGCCGGTGGAAGTGCTCACGCAGCGTGGCGAGACGCGCGAGGTGTTCGCTTTGCCGGACGGGTCGCTGGAGGCCCGGGAGTACGTCGTCCCGGTCTGGACCCGGGTCTCTGGTGAATGGGCCCCGGTCGACCTGGAGTTGGTCGAAAGGGCAGACGGAGCGGTCGGACCGAAGGCGTCCACGGTGGAGCTGGAATTCTCGGCGGGCGGTGACGGCCCGCTGGTGACGCTCGCACGACACGGCAGGGAGATGTCCCGCACGTGGCCCGGCGCGCTGCCCACACCGGTGCTGGACGGCCCTGTGGCGACCTATCCCGAGGTACTGACGGGCGTTGACCTCAGGATGGAGGCCACGCCGGACGGGTTCACTTCGCTTGTGGTGGTCAAGTCGGCCGAGGCGGCGCAGGATCCCGCTCTGGACGAGGTCCGGTTCGGCCTGGAGCTGGAGGGTCTGGACCTGGCTGTTTCGGAGGCAGGTGGTCTGACGGCGACAGACGCGGGCTCGGGCGCGTTGGTGTTCGAAGCCCCCGCGCCTCTGATGTGGGATTCCAGCACGCCGCCCGGGGCGGCCGAGGGCCCGCAGGTCCGCGCCGTGGGTCCGGGTTCCGAGCGGGGCGAGGTCGGCGCCGGCGAGTCCGGGCGACTGGCGGTGATGGAGGTGGCGGTCTCCAGTGACGCGGATGAGCTGACGCTCACTCCCGACCCGGAGGTGCTGAGGGGCGAGGGGACGGAGTACCCGGTCTTCATCGATCCGCAGGACCATGCCCCGCGTGCCGCTGCTTGGACGATGGTCTCGCGGCACTGGGCCAGTAGCCCGCAGTGGAAGTTCAACGGTCAGAACGATGAGGGGTTGGGGTACTGCGTCGGTTGGGCTCGGTGCAACCCGAACGAGGTCAAGCGGCTCTTCTATCAGATCGACACCTCCCGGTTCGCCGGAACGCGCGTTCTCAAAGCCGAGTTCACGGTGCCGAATACGCACTCGGCGCAGTGTGTCAACCGGCCGGTGGAGCTGTGGCGCACGAAGTCGATCAACGCCAACACCACCTGGAACACGCAGCAGGCCTCGGGGTTCTGGATCGAGCGTCTCCGCACAGAGTCCTTCCACTACGGCGGCGACCCGAGCATGGGCTGCAGGCCCGCGCGGGACGCCGAGTTCGACGTGCGGGCAGCAGTACAGAGGGCGGCCGACAGCAGGACCAGCTCGATGACGTTCGGGCTGCGGGCGAGCAATGAGACCAGTAACCTGCACTGGAAGAGGTTCGGGAAGAACGCGCATCTGCGTGTGACGTACAACCGTGCGCCGCACCAGATCAAGATGTCGCAGTTGACGATGGAGTACGGCGGCGCCTGCAAGGCGTCGGGGGCCGCGCCGTATGTGCGGACGCTGGGCCAGATACACGCCAACAACGTCACTGACCCCGACGGTGACAGCGTCCGCGTCCAGTTTCGGGTTCGGACGGGTTCGGACGTGGTGTGGACCTCCTCGCTGAGCACCGCCAAGCGCTCCGGTTCCAGCTTCGCCGTGCGGCTGCCGTCGAACCTGCCCCAGAACACACGGCTGAACTGGCAGGCCCGATCGTACGACGGCTCCGACTACAGTCCCTGGACGGCGTCAGGCAGTTCGGCATCGTGTTTCTTCTTCTATGACCGGTCGGTGCCAGCTGCTCCGTCGGTATCGTCGAATCGGTTCCCCGAGTCGGACCCAGCCGCGGTGGACGACCCGTGGTTCGAAGGCGCGGGCCACTACGGGGCGTTCACGCTGACGGCTGCGGACAGCGACGTAACCCGGTATTGGTACGGAGTCAATGGCGATCCCACCGCCGCGAACCAGCTCACGACCAGCAACGGTGCGGCACGGGTGGTTCAGGTGCTGCCGCAGCAGCCTGGGCTGCACTTCGTCACGGCGCAGGCATTCGATCAGGCGGGCAACGCTTCCGAGATCCAGACCTATCAGTTCCGGGTCTCGGCGGGTCAGGCACCGCGGATGAGCTGGGCACTGGACGAGCCCGAGGGCTCCTCCACCGTGCAGAGCGACGATTCTCTCCACACCGGGGAGCTGGAAGGCGGCAGTGCGCTGGGCTCCAGCGGCGTCGTGGGCAACGGCTTGGAGCTGGACGGCACAGGGAACGTCTCGGTGAGCGGCCATGTGACGGACACCAGCCGTCCGTTCACCGTGTCGGCATGGGCGCGGCTGGATGAGAAGACTGCGGATTCCTCGGTGGTCGTCGAGCAGGTCGGCCGCAACCACCCCGGCTTCGTGCTCTACTACTCCGGCCACTTCGATCAGTGGGCGTTCATGCAGTACCGGGGTGACGACCCCTCCGACGGCCGGGGCCGAGTGCTTGCGGACGCTCCGGTGCGGACCGGGGAGTGGACCCATCTGCTGGGCAGCTATGACGGCCAGCGTCTGCGGCTCTTCGTCGACGGGACGCTGGCCGGCACCACGGCGCACGCGGACGCCTGGAGTGCTCAGACGGCGCTGGAGATCGGTGCCGCCCGCCGGGCGGGTGATGTCAGGGACCGCTTCCACGGCGGTATCGACGAGGTCCAGCTCTTCGACTATGCCATGACCAGCGAGACTCCTCTGGTCAGCAGCTTGTTCGGCAAGCAGCTCGTCGACCAGGCGCCCGGACGGCCCGCGGTTGCCGTCTTCTCCTTCGACGAGGCCGCCGACGCCCGCCAGACCGTGGGCCGGTCGCAGCCGCTGCCTGTGGCTCTGCACGGAGGAGCCCAGACGGGAGCGGCGGGAGTCACCGCTACCGGAATGGCGCTCAACGGTGTGGACTCCTATGGCGCGGCGAGTGCCGGCACGGTCGACACCTCACAGAGCTTTGCCGTATCCGCCTGGGCCAGGTTGGACAAGTCCCGGGCGGACACGGCCGGAATCATCGCCACCCAAGTGGCGAGCGAACGGCCCGGGTTCGAGCTCTACTACTCCAGAACGCAGGACCGCTGGGCGTTCAACCAGTACAGCTCCAACGCTGTGGGCGCCACCCCGGTTCGCGCCGCGCAGCCGTCCGGAACCCACGCCCGGGACGGTGAGTGGGAGCATCTGGTCGGCGTGCATGACGCGCAGCGGCGCATGCTGTCGCTGTATGTCAATGGTCTTCTGGTCAGCGAGACCGCGATCACCGAGCCCTGGCATGCCAGCGGGCGGCTGCAACTCGGCGCCGGTCAGTACAGCGGCGAGCTCCGGTCGTTCTTCGCCGGGGAGATCGACGATGTGCGGGTCCACAACCGGATGGTCACCCCCCACGAGGTGACGCAGATGTTCCACCAGTCGCCCGTGCTCAAGGCTCGCTGGATGTTCGAGCAGGGGACCACATTCACCCCGGACGCGTCTCCCAGCGCCAACCACCTGGTATTCGGCGGCGGCGCGGGAATCGGTGCCGGAGTGGTGGACCAAGGGGCGCTGCAGCTCGACGGTGCCGCCGGCTACGCGGCCACTGGCAGGCTCCCTGCGGACACATCCGCGAGCTTCACAGTCGCGGGTTGGGCGCAGGCGGTCGGGGCACCGGGCCAAGAGGTGAGTCTCGTCAGCGCACCAAGGAGCCGGCAGAGTGCGTTCTCGTTGCGGTTCGTGCCACACCCTGAGGAGGAGGGGTGGGGGAGCTGGCGGGTAGCGGTGCCGCAGACGGACAGCAACGGCGCTGTCGAAGTCCATGTGGACAACCAGCTCTTCTGGGACGTACGGGAGTGGAACCACCTGGCGCTGGTCTATGACGGGTTCACCAAGCGTGTGGAGCTGTATGTGAACGGTCAGCTCCAGGAGGTCGTCTGTGGCGAGGACGCCGACTCCGCGTGCGCACCCGGGGCCTCATGGGCGGAGAACGTCCTGACGTTCGAGGCCACGCACTCACTGCAGGTCGGACGGACCTGGAAGGACGGCGCGTGGGAGGCCTACTGGCCTGGAGCCGTAGATGATCTCTGGTTCTTCCAGGGCGCTTTGACCGCGCTCCAGGTCAGGAGGCTGGCAGAGGGGCAGTCGGGCATGCCCACGGAGAGCCCGGCGGGTTGAGCAGGCCCGGGTGTGCTCACAGCCGCGGCCGTGAGCACACCCGCATCGGATTCGTCAGTAACTTCATCGACGGCGTCTGTCGCGGTCGGCTTCTTTCAGGGGATGGTGTCCGGGCATGGCTGGCATGGGCGCACGGCGTAGAGACCAGTGGATACGAAACGCCCGACGGCGTTGCGCCGTGGGGTTGTCGGCAGTGATGGTGGCGACCCTGCTGCAGGCCATGACGGTCGATCGCGCGGCGGCGGAAGGCGGTCGCCCGGATCTGCCGGATGCGGAGGAGGCAGTCGAGGGGCGGTCGGCCCAGCCGGTTGCACCGCGCGGACCGGACCATCTGCCGCCGAAGCCGCCCGGCGAGCCCGAGGTCGAGATGCCCGGACCCGGGCGGGCCAAAGTCAGCGTGAATGCCGACGAGTTCACCGCAGTGGACGGCATTCCGGTGAGCGTGGCGGCTGACCGGCGGGTAACCGCGGACGTCGAGATCCTGGGAGAGAAGGCCGCCGAGATGGTCGGGGCCGCCGGCCCGGTCGTGGTCCTGTCCACAGCCGTGTCGGGAGTGTGGGGGCAGGAGCGGTTCGGCGTCGCAGTGCCGCCGGCCGGTGAAGAGCCGGTAGTCGAGGTTGATGTTCGCCTGGACTACAGGGAGTTCGCCGAGGCATTCGGCGGCGGGTTTGGTTCACGGCTGACCCTGGTTGAACTGCCGGAGTGCGCGGCCACCACGCCGGAACTGGCTGACTGCCAGGAGCGGAAGCCGGTCGACGCCCTCAACGACGTCGAGGAGCGCACGCTGACGGCCCACGCTGTGGCACTCGACGGCAGTGCGGCTGTGCTGGCGGTCGTGTCGTCGGAGGAGGGTGAGCAGGGGGACTACAAGGCGACCGACCTCGCAGCGTCCGCGACGTGGGACACGAGCCTGAACACGGGCGACTTCACCTGGTCGCATCCGCTCCCCACACCGGAGGTGCCGGGGGGCCTGGCGCCGGAACTGGAGTTGTCCTATTCCTCCGGTTCGATCGACGGCCGTACCGGCGGGACGAACAACCAGAGCTCGTGGGTCGGTGACGGTTTTGACCTGTGGCCGGGTTACATCGAGCGGAAGTACAAGGAGTGCGGCTATGACGAGGTGGAGAACGCCGACGGGCACAACATCGGTGATCTGTGCTGGGACTACGACAATGCCTTCATCTCCTTCAACGGTGGCGCCGGCGAACTGGTCCCGGCCGGCGCGAACCGATGGAAGCTGAAGAACGATGACGGGACCGTCGTCGAGCGGCTGACCGACTCGGCCCGTGCCAATGGCGACAACGACAACGAGTACTGGCGGGTCACCGTCCCGGGCGGGACACAGTACTACTTCGGTTACCATCGCCTGCCGGGTTGGTCGACCGGGAGAGCTGTCACCAACTCCGCTTGGACCGTCCCGGTGTTCGGCAACGACGCAGGTGATCCGTGCTACCGGGCACAGATCAAGGACGCCTGGTGCCAGCAGGCGTGGCGTTGGAACCTGGACTACGTGGTGGACACGCGCGGCAACGCGCTGACGTACTACTACGACCGGGAGCAGAACTCCTACAGCCGGTTCCTCGACACTGACAACAACACCCGCTATACGCGCGGTGGTTCGCTGAACCGAATCGAGTACGGCCTCACCAAGGACACTGTCTACGGAGGCGCGCCGCTGGCGAAGGTGCAGTTCACGAACAGCGAACGGTGCCTGGAAGGCAACGGGGCGGACTGCTCGGACATCACCACCAACCCGTTCTCCTGGTACGACACCCCATGGGACCTGAACTGCAACGCAGGGGCCGAGTGCGACCGGGGGCGCTACTCACCGACGTTCTGGACCACGAAGCGGCTGACCGGCGTCACCACCCAGGTGCGGGTCGGTACCGGCTACCAGAACGTGGATTCCTGGAAGCTCGCCCACCACTGGGGCACGGCCGATGTCGACTATCAGCTGCTGCTCTCCAGCGTGCAGCACACAGGTCACGCCGCCACGCCGGCCGTCACACTGCCGAGGACCACTTTTGGCTATACCCAGTTGGCGAACCGGATGGATCGCACGGGGGACGGCTACGCGCCGTTCGTGAAGGCGCGATTGTCGTCGGTTGCGGACGAGGTCGGTGGGCAGATCGACGTGGGGTACTCGGCCCCGGCCTGCAACGCCTCGAACCTGCCGACTCCGCAGTCGAACACCACGCGCTGCTTTCCGCAGTACCTCGGTGGCGGGCCGGACCATGACCCCGAGCTTCACTGGTTCAACAAGTACGTGGTGGAGTCGGTCACGGCGACCGACCGCACGGGCGGTTCGCCCGACCAGGTCACCCGGTACCAGTACCTTGGCGGCGCGGCCTGGCACTACGACGACGACTCGGGCCTCGTCCCGGACGAGGAGAAGACCTGGTCGCAGTGGCGCGGTTACGGCCAGGTCCGGGTCCGATCCGGAGGGCAGTCCGCGATGCTCTCACAGTCCGACCACTACTTCCTGCGCGGTATGCACGGTGACCGCGCGCGCCCGTCCGGCGGCACCAAAACCGTGAACGTCGCGCTAGGGGCGGGCGAGGGCGAACCGATCACCGACCACCGGGCGCACGCCGGGTTCCCGTACAAGACCGTCACCTTCTCCGGTGACGGTGGCCAAGTCCTGGAGAAGTCGGTCTCCCGGCCGTGGCGTCACCAGACCGCGGAGCGGGTCCGGGACTGGGGGACGGTCAGCGCCCAGTTCACCGGCACCGCGCACAGCAAGTCCTGGACCTCGCTGGACGACGGCGCAGGCGCGCAGTGGCGCACCACCGAGGAGTTCAATACCTATGACACCGTCGCAGGGCGGCTCACCCAGGTCGATGACCGTGGCGACACCGCTACCAGCGCCGATGACCGCTGTGCCCGCGTCACGTACGCAAGCACCGAGCTGGCCTTGCTCGGCCTGCCTTCCCGCTCGGAGACGGTCGGGGTGCGCTGCTCGGCGACCCCGGACCGGTCGAAGGACGTGCTGTCGGACACCCTGTATGCCTACGACGGGAGGGCCTACGGCCAGGAGCCGACGTTCGGAGACATAACCGCGACCGCGGTCCTGAAGTCGCACAACGGCACCACGGGCACGTACCTGGAGTCCGGTGCCACCTATGACGCGTTCGGCCGAGTGACCTCCACCACCGACCTGACCGCGGACGTCACGGCCACCAACACCGGGACTCCGATCCGCACCCCGCGTTCGGACGGCCGCACGTCCACCACCGCGTACGCCCCAGCGACGGGCTTTCCCAACACCATCACCGAGACCACGCCGCCGGCTACCGCGGGCAATGACGCGACTCGGCAGACGACCGTTACCACGCTGAGCGGCCCGCGCAGGCTGCCAACCCGGCTCAGGGACACCAACGGCAAAGAGACCAACCTGACGTACGACGCGCTGGGACGCTCCACCAAGGTGTGGCTGCCCGACCGTCGTACCGGTCTGGTGCCGAGCCACGAATTCACCTACCGGATCGTCGAGGGCCAGCCGGTGTCGGTGGGTGCCAAGACGATCGGCAATGACGATCGCCAGGACACCGCGTACACCCTCTACGACGGGTTCCTGCGCGAGCGCCAGACCCAGGAGCCGGGACCGGACGGCGGGCGGCTGCTGACCGATGTCTTCTACGACGAACGCGGGCTGCCCGCCAAGACCTTCGCCCCGTACTTCACCGGTGGGTTGCCGGCGCAGGCGATCTTCCGGCCCGCCGACGAGTCGGTTGTCGAGTCGCAGACCCGGACCACTTTCGACGGCCTCGGCCGGGAGGCCGAGACTCGCCTGGTGGCGGGCGATGGCGACGGCGGCCGCGTCCTGTCGGTCACCCAGACCATCCACGGAGGCGACCGGGTCACGGTGATCCCCCCGGTGGGCGGAACGGCGACCACGAAGATCAACGATGCCCGGGGGCAGCTGACTGAGCTGCGTGAACTTCATCAGCGCAGCGCGGGTGCGGCGTTCGACGCTACCCGGTACCAGTACACCGCGCGTGGTGAGCTCTCCACGGTGACCGACCCGGCCGGCAACCAGTGGTCCTACGTATACGACCAGCTCGGCCGACAGATCTCGTCCACCGACCCCGACGCCGGGACGTCCACCACGCACTACGACGACCGCGGCCAGAAGACCTCCACCACCAACGCCCGTGGCGTCACGCTCGCCTATGTCCAGGACGGCCTGGGCCGCCAGACCGAGCTGCGCGAGGGCGGCCCCGACGGTGAGCTGCGCGCCCAATGGGTGTACGACACGCTCACCGGTGCCCGCGGGTACCTGGCCAAGTCGACCCGCTGGGAAAACGGAAACCCTTATGTCTCCGAGGTCCTGCAGTACGACAGGCTCTACCGCCCCACGAGCACACAAGTGGTGATCCCGGCATCGGAAGGAGCCCTGGCCGGCACCTACGAGTCCGGCACCTCGTACGACTCCTCCGGCATGGTCCGTTCGATCGGCCTCCCCGCCGCGGGCAGCCTCCCAGGAGACAGCTTCGCCTTCACCTATGAGGACCGCACCCTGCGGCTGCTTTCCAGCGCAGGTGGACAAGGCGTCCGGATGGACGCGACCTACAGCCTCACCGGTAAGCCGCGCGAGTACGAGCTGTCCGCCAATGGCGGGAAGACGCTTTGGGTAACCAACACCTACGAGTGGGGCACCCAGCGCCTGAAGACGGCGCGGGTGGACCGCCTCGACCAGCCTGTCGGGGACCGGCATGAGACCTACGCCTATGACCAGGTCGGCAACGTCCTGTCCATCGCGGAGGTATCGAGCAGCGGCACGGACATCCAGTGCTTCGCCTATGACCATGTGCGGCGGCTGACGGAGGGCTGGACCCAGGGCGCCGGCCAGTGCGCGGCTTCCGGGGCCGCGGCGACGGTCGGTGGGCCGGCGCCCTACCACCACGCCTACACCTACGACAAGGTGGGCAACCGCCTGACCGAGACGCTGCACGAGCAGGGCATCGAGAGGGAGTACACGTACTCAGAGAGCCAGCCGCACGCCGTGACCGAGGTCATCCAGGACGCCCCCGGGGTGCGGTCGCTGGAGGAGTACGGATACGACGCCACGGGCAACACCGTCTCCCGCCAGCTCGGCGGCGAAACTCAGACGCTGAGCTGGAATCCCGAGGGACGCGTCGCGGAGGTCGAGAACGCCGACGGCACGGGGGCCGAGTACCTTTACACCGCCGACGGGATCCGGCTGATCGGCCGTACGTCGATGGAGACCACGCTCTACCTCGGCCACACCGAGGTCACGGTGACCGCGGGGTCGAGCACGCCGAAGGCCATCCGGTACGTCGACATCGGGGGCGGCCATCAGGCCGTCATCGACAACGACGGCAACACGGTCTTCACGCTCGCTGATCACCATGCCACCGGCCAGATCGCAGTGGACGCCGCCACCCAGGCGGTCACGCGGCGCCGCACCCTGCCATTCGGCGGGATCAGGGGGGCCTCGCCGGGCGCTGAGTGGCCCGGCACTCGCACCTTCGTCGGCGGCACCACAGACGCCACCACCGGTCTGTACAACATCGGCGCGAGAGAGTACGACCCGGCCCTCGGCCGATTCATCTCGCTCGACCC
>NZ_BHZI01000191.1 GCF_004305975.1 Streptomyces otsuchiensis | reverse complement strand
GTTTGAGGGTGATACGGGTTTCGGTGTCGAGTTCGAGGCGGGTGAGGCCGCCTCGGTGTTCGGCGAAGGTGACGCGGGTGGTGTCGCCGCCGAGGTTGAGGTAGTCGCCGATGCGGATGTGGTCGGCGGGCAGGCGGAGGGCGTGGGCGCGGAGGTGGGTCATGGCCGGCGGGTCACCGACTTGGCGGCCGGGTGCTGCCGCAGGGCCGCGTTGAGGGTGGTGATGTCGTCGCGGGTGAGGTTGCCGAGGTGGACGAGGTAGGCGGGGCGGCGGCAGCCGTCGCAGGGGTCGAGGACATCGATGTCGTCCAGACGGACACCGAGGTCCTTGATGTGGTTGAACAACTCCCTCGCTGCGTCTTCGAGTTCTTCCCGGTCGGAGTTGGCGAAGCTGATGTCTTCGAACATGGCTGTCTCCAAAGAGATCGGTACAGGGGGCGTTCAGATTGCGGGCAGAAGCCTGCGAGTGGTGGCGTCGCGGTGGATGGGCCGGGCGGAGAGCGAGTAGAGGACCTTGATGTCCCGGCCCTGGCCGTGGATGCGGTCCGGTCCGCAGGCGTTGGCGCTGATGGGCTGCCCATTGGCCAGTGCGGTGAGTTGAATGCGCTGGTGGGCGTGGTCGGCGGCCCACTCCCGGAAGACGTCGGCCGTGGCGCCGAAGGGTGGTTCGTGGCCGAGGGCGTCGGCCAGGCGCAGGGCCTGTTCGCGCAGCCAGGCGAGCGCGTGCTCTGGGCTGTGGGTTCGTTGGGTGCTCAGGCGCCAGGTGTCGGTCAGGTCCACGGACCGTGCGACCGCTTCGCACCAGTAGCCGTCGACGTACCGTCCGGCACTCACGAGCGAAGCCTTACGAGGTACGGGGTGGAGCTGAGTTCGCGGTAGACGGTGTGGTCCGGGTGGTCCTCCCAGTGGAAGACCACCCACATCATCGCCGCATCACCCGTCTCAGCCCGAGGACCCATCTCCTCGCACACCTCACACTGCGCACGGAACACCAACGGCCCGCTCGTAGGCACGAGATGGAACCGGGCAAACCGGTAACCGCCGCTCACCGCTGCCTCAGCACCTTCAAGTGCGCCTCGATCTTGCGACCCAACTCTTCCGAGCGAGCGACAAGTTCGGCCAAAGAGAGCGGTGGCGCGTCACCTGCGGATGCGGCCGGAGGCTCCGGCTCGTCCACGGGTACGTCCCTCGTCACCGCTGCACTCCCGCACACCACACGTCGTCGCACGGGTGTCCGATGACGTTCTTTCGGCCCCAACTTGGGGTGGGGTGTCGTACCAGGTGGCACCAGTCGTTGAGCCGATTCTCAGCACACACGACCACTCCTCTCCGTAGTGCTGTCACTACCAAGCGGATTCAGCGTCCTCTAGAGTTGGCCCTTCTTCAACTTGTTGTGGGAGAAGGGAGAATCAGATGAATCGACGGGAACTGACCCCAGACAGCTCTCCGCAAGCGGCGTTCGGTGCGCGTCTGCGCAGGCTGAGGGAAGCGAGGGGGTGGACTCAGGAGGAGCTGGCTAGCCGCATGGGCTACTCCGGCACGCACATCTCGGCCGTGGAAACTGATCGCAAGCTTCCGACTCTGCGCCTCGCGCGCAGAGCGGACCAGGCTCTCGGGCTAGAGAGGGCCGAGGACAACTTCGAGCGTCAGTGGCGCGAGATTCAGCACGGTGCTCTTCTGGAAGGGTTCGCGGAGTACGTCCGCCACGAGGGCAGGGCGGCAGAGATGCGGCTATACGAAGTCGGCGTCATCCCCGGCGTGCTTCAGACTCCGGAGTACGCAAAGGCCCTCACTGCACGCGCGGTTGAGCGAGGTGCGATCACGCCGGAGCAAGGCATCGAGCGGCTCGCGCTCGTAGAACAACGGCAGGCTGCCCTCGCCCGGACTCCGCCACCGTTGATGTTCGTGGCACTCGACGAGAGCTGTCTGAGACGGCCAGTCGGTGGCCCTGGGGTGATGGGCGACCAGTTGGCGCGCCTGGGCGAGTTCGCCGCGCTTCCCCACACTGTGCTCCAGGTCGTCCCCTTCGACATGGGCGACCAGCGGCCGCTGAGCCTTCCCGTGACCATCCTCACGCTCCCGGACCGCTCGCTGATGTCGTACGCGGAGTCAGCTCAGCGTGGTCACTTGGAACGAGACAACAAGTTCGTTCTTCCAGTGCTCGCGGCTTACCATCAGCTACAGGCCGCAGCGCCCTCGCAAGCGCAGTCCGTTGCCATGATCGAGCAGCTACGAAAGGGCACATCGTGACTTCCGAGCCCCCCCGTTGGTTCACGTCCTCTTACAGCGAGAACGGCGGCCAGTGCATTGAGATTGCCGCTAACCTTGTCGCCTCGCACGGAGTCGTGCCAGTCCGCGACTCCAAGAACCCGGGCGGTCCGGCCCTCGCGCTCCCGGGCAGCGCGTTCGCCGCGTTCGTGGATGGGGTCAAGGCGGGCGAGATCACCAACTGAGCGAGTGCCGTCAGACCGACAGGCCCCATCGTGCGTGTCACGCACGATGGGGCCTCTCGCTGCCGTCCTCGGTCCGTCCGGCTCTGGTGGCGGCTTCCGGGCTTCAGACGCGCTGCCAGCGGGACATGGCCAGGGCGAAGAGGCCGAAGAGGGCCAGTCCGACGGCGACCGCGACCAGCAGCCACGGCCCGGCGGGGGTCTCGGCCAGTGTGCGGAGCGCGTCGTCGAGGCCCTTGGCCTCGTCCGGGTCGAACTCCAGGGCGGCGCGTACCACGAAGACGCCTGCGGTGGCGAAGACCAGGCCCCGGGCGAGTCCGCCTGCTACGCCCAGTACGTCGATCGCGCGACGTGCGGTGCGCGGGGTGCCCGGGCGCAGGTCCTCGCGGAACTTGCGCATGAGGGCCCGCCCCGCGATCCACAGCCCGGTGCCCAGCACCGCGACCCCCGCCGCTCCCACCAGCCAGGGGCCCGCGGGCCACTCCATGGCCCGCGCCGTCATGTCCCGGGACTGCTCGTCGCTGGAGCCGCTGCCCTGCTGACCGGCGGCGAAGGCCAGGACGGTGTAGGAGGTCATGGCGCACAGCGCGGCGCCGCCTGCCGCCGGTATCCGCTTCTTCGCCGACCGGCCCTCGGGTCCCGAGGTCCCGAACACGGCTTCGGCGAGCCGCCACAGGGCGAGGGCCGCCACACCGCAGCCCACCGCCCACACCAGTGCCGCACCGAACGGCTGGGAGGCCAGCTCTTCCAGGGCTCCGCCCTGGTCGGCCTGCTGCCCGTCGCCCTCGAAGGCGACCCTTACGGCGACCACACCCACCAGGAAGTAGATGACCGCCTGGGAGGCCAGGCCGGCCCGTGCCAGCAGCCGGAAGGGCTTGCTGCGCGCCGCGTCGTGCGCGGTCTCCTTGGCCTTCTCAGCCCCGGCCCTGCCGCCGGTCAGCGTTCCGCTCATCGTCTTCTCCCTGGGTCGTCCCCGAAGAGCCACTGCCCCCGGCCCACCACCGGAAACGCCGCCCGGAAGCGCCCCGGCCCGGAGCGGGGGCGAACGGGAGACGGGACGTGCGCCGGGCGACGCCCTCCCGACGTGTTGGCAGGGATCCGCCAGCGACTCAACGGCCACACCCGCTTACGAGTTGTTACGTTCCCCGAGTGATCTCGATCAAGAAGCGTGCATCTCGGCGCACGAAAACGGCACAACTGACCGCCCTCGGAATCGTCGCGGGACTCGGCGTGGCATCCCTCGCCGCCGGACCGGCGGCGAGCGCCGCAGAGGCGGACATCGCGGACCGTCTTCAGGCCATACCCGGCATGTCCCTCGTCGAGGAGAAGCCGGCCACCGACGGCGACCGGTTCTTCCTGCTCGACTACACCCAGCCCGTCGACCACCGCGACCCGGACGGCGACACCTTCGAGCAGCGGCTCTCGGTCCTGCACACGGACGACGGCCGTCCCACGGTCTTCGCCACCAACGGCTACTGGCTCAACCCCAACCCCGCCTACAGCGAGCCGACCCAGCTGCTGGACGCCAACGAGGTCGGTGTGGAGCACCGGTTCTTCGGCACCTCGGTGCCCGACGAGGACGACTGGTCCACCCTCGACATCTGGCAGGCCGCCACCGACCACCACCGCGTCCGCCAGGCCCTGGACGGGGTCTACGACCAGAGCTGGATCGCCACCGGCCGCAGCAAGAGCGGCATGGCGGCCGCGTACTACAACTACTACTACCCGGACGACCTCGACGGGACGGTCGCGTACGTCGCGCCGAGCAACCCGGACCGTGAGGACACCGGCCCGTACGACGAGTTCTTCGAGACGGTCGGCACCCAGGAGTGCCGCGAGGCCGTGGAGCGTGTGGCGCACACCGCGCTCCAGCGCCGTCCCCAGCTCCTGGAACTCCACGACCGCTGGGCGGAGGCCAACGACGCCACCTTCGACACCGTGGGGAGCGCCGACGCCTCCCTCGAAGTCGGCATCGTCTCGCTGCGCTTCACCTTCTGGTCGTACGGCGGCGGGGACGACTGCCTGGACGTGCCCGAGCCCAAGGCCGACGCCCAGACGCTCTTCTCCTACATCGAGGAATGGGTCGGCTTCGGCGCGGACTTCGAGCTGGAGCCCACGGCGCCGTACTACTACCAGGCCGGCACCCAGCTCGGTAACCCGCTGTTCAACGAGGAATACCTCGACGGGATGCAGCAGTACCCGGAGCTGCGCTACTCCGGCGCCTTCGTCCCGAACCGGATCGACATGCCCGAGTTCGACGACAGCGAGGTCATCGCCGTGCACGACTGGGTGCGCGACGAGGGCAGCCGGATGCTGTTCGTCAACGGCGGGAGCGACCCGTGGAGCGCCAAGCCCTTCGAGATCGCCGACCCCGAGGCCCAGGACGCCCACGTCCTGACCGCCCCCGGCGCCAACCACTCGCAGGCGTTCATCTCCGCGCTGTCCGCCGGTGACCGGGCCACGGCCACCGAAGCGCTGCTCGACTGGGCGGGCGCCGACGCCCCGGCGGATCTCGTGGCGGCCGGTGCCGCGTCCTACGACGCGTCGCTGGACCACCCGGAGCCCGGCCGGCTCCCCTGACCGAGGTCCATGAGTGAACGGTGGGGCCTGGTGGTGCGTGTGCGCCACCGGGCCCCACCGCGTTGCGACGCACCACGTGACGCACGACTTCGGCGGGCCCGGGTCACCGGCCGAACAGCGAGGTGCAGACCTCCCTCAGCTGCGGGTCGAAATGATCGTGCGCCGCCTCGCAGAGGCCCGAGGGCCGCAGTACCGTCTCCGGATTCTCCGGCGCCCGCGGCGTCCGCTGCGGCACCGTGCGGGGAGCGGGTGCGGAGTGAGGGGCGGCGGTCGGCCCGGGGCTGGGCGGTGCCATCCGTGGCCCGGACGGGGCGGTGACCGGCAGGCGCCTGACCGACGGGTCCTCCCGCACCGGGGTGAGGCTCTCCTGCGGCTCCGGGGACGCGATCCAGGCCGTGGGCGGGAGAACGGGTCCCATGGCCACGCTGGTCCGGCCCGTCACCCGTTCCGTCACCCGCTCCGCCGGGCGGTCCGGCTCGGCGGGGGAGGGGAGGGTAAGCCAGGCCGGCCGGTCCGGGCGGGAGACCTCCGGCTCCGCGCCGGACACCCCGCAGGCGGCCGTGATCGCGGTCAGGGGCAGCAGGAGAAGCAGTCGTCGCGCCATACTCCGATCCTCTCCGGCCTCACCCCGCGCACGGCCGTTCGTATCGCGGCGCCCGGCGCCGAACGTCCGGCTCCCAGGGTGGTAACGCTGGTACCAGGCACCGTTCACCCAGGAAGAGCACGGCCTGGAACAGGCTCCGCCACACCGCGAGGCTGGTGGCACACCCCATCGAAGGCCCGGTGGCGGAGTGCTGCCGACGGGAGCGCGCCGCCGCCCGGCCCGTACGGCCCGAGGAGTCCCCGTGCGTGAACACACCACCCTGTACATCGACGGCGCCTGGAGCGAACCGGTCGACGGCACCGTCCTCGAACTCACCCACCCCGCAGACGGACGGCCCAGCGGCAGCGTCACGCTCGGCGGCGCTGCCGACGTGGACCGCGCCGTCACCGCCGCCGCCCGTGCCTTCCGCACCTACTCCCGCACCACCCCACAGGAGCGGATCGCCCTCCTGGAGCGCGTCCTCACCGAGTTCGACCGCCGGGCCGAAGACCTCGCCCTGGCCGTCACCGAGGAGATGGGCGCCCCGCTGACGCTGGCAAGCGGCGCCCATGTGCCCGGCGGCCGGTTCCAGATCGCCACGGCGATCGAAGTGCTCAAGGAGTTCGCCTTCACCGGCCTGCACGGCGACTCGGTGATCCGTCACGAACCGCTCGGCGTGGCGGGGCTGATCACGCCGTGGAACTTCCCCGTGCTCCAGGTGGCCGGCAAGACCGCCTCGGCGCTGGCGGCCGGCTGCACCGTGGTCGTCAAGCCCGCTGAGATCGCCCCCCACTCCGCCGCGATCATCGCGGAGATCATGGAGGCGGCCGAGGTGCCGCCGGGCGTCTTCAACCTGGTCCACGGCTCCGGGGCCGTGGCCGGGAACGCGCTCAGCTCCCACCCGGGGGTGGGCGTCGTCTCCTTCACCGGCTCCCTCGCCACGGCGCGGCGGGTCACGACCGCCGCCGCCGGCACCATGAAGCGGGTCCACACCGAACTCGGCGGCAAGTCGGCCCATCTCCTGCTGCCCGACGCCGACTTCGCGACCGCCGTGGACTCCGTGCACCAGTGGATGATGTCCATGACCGGCCAGCTGTGCAGCGCACCCAGCCGCACGCTGGTGCCACGAGCGCGCGTGGACGAGTTCCTGGCGGCCCTCGTGCCCTCGCTGGAGGCCCTGAACATCGGCGACCCGCGACTGCCGGAGACCGGGATGGGGCCGCTGGCGTCCCACGCCCAGTGGGAGACCGTCCAGCGCTACATCAAACTGGGGCTGGAGTCCGGCGCGCGGCTGGTCACCGGCGGCCCCGGCAGGCCGGAGGGCTTGGAGCACGGCCACTTCGCCCGCCCGACCGTCTTCGCCGACGTCGACAACGGCATGACCATCGCCCGTGAGGAGATCTTCGGGCCCGTGATGTCGGTGATCGCCTACGACACGGTCGAGGAGGCCGTCGCCATCGCCAACGACTCCGACTACGGACTCGCCGCCTACGTGGTCGGCGCCGACATCGACCGGGCGCGCGAGGTGGCGGAACGGCTCGACGTCGGGTACGTCTTGATCAATGACGCCGAGTTCGACTGGACGGCGCCCTGGGGCGGCTACAAGCAGTCGGGCAACGGCAGGGAGTTCGGGCCCGCAGGCGTCAGCGGGTACCTGGAGACCAAGGTGGTCCGCGGCGGCTGACGGTCCAACCGCCGAGCGTCCGCTCCACCTGGCGTCCCGGGCCGGTCCGAACCGAGTGAAGTGAGGGCGAGCGTGTCAGAACTGGGCGAGTACCTGCGGGCGTGCCGGGCCCGGGTCCGGCCCGAGCAGGTGGGCATGCCGTCCTCCGGCCACCGTCGCGTGCCCGGGCTGCGGCGTGAGGAACTGGCCGCACTCGCGGGCGTCAGTGTCGACTACGTGGTGCGCATCGAGCAGGGCCGGGTCGGCACCGCCTCCGCCGAGATCCTCACGGCGCTGGCGCGCGCGATGCGCCTGGGGCCCGACGAGACGGACTACCTGTTGCGCTGCGCCGAGCAGCCGGCCCGGGGCCGTGCGGGCACGGAGGGAGGGCGGACCGCCGGAGGCACCGCGAGTGCCTCCGGCGCCGGGCGGCAGCGCGTGGCGCCCGCGACCCGGCTGCTGCTGGACTCCATGAACGGCGTGGCCGCCCTCGTTCTCGGGCGGCGCATGGACGTCCTGGCCTGGAACAGCCTCGGCGCCGCGCTCCTCACCGACTTCGGCCTGCTGCCGGCCTCCCGGCGCAACCTGATCCGGCTCGCCTTCCTGGACCCAGCGGTACGGGAGAGGTACCTGGACTGGGAGCGGGTCGGCGAGGAGTGCGTCGCCTACCTGCGGATGGACGCCGGCCGCTACCCGGACGATCCGGAACTCGCCCGGCTCGTCGGGGAACTCTCCATGAAGGACGCCGACTTCCGGCGCTGGTGGGCGGAGTTCCACGTGCGCGCCCAGCGAAACGGCCGCAAGCGCTTCGCACACCCCGTGGTCGGTGAACTCTCCCTGGAGTTCCAGGTGCTGGACATCCGCGGCCAGAGCGACCAGATGCTCGTGGTCTACGCCGCGGAGCCCGGATCGCGCTCCGCCGAGGCGCTCGCCTTCCTCGCCGGATGGACCGGCGACACCCCCGCGCGCGGCCCGGCCGACGCACCCGGCCCCAACCGGGAGCTGGACACCGGCACCGGCCGCCCCGACTAGGGTCTGCCGTCAGAGCGAGCCCGGGCCGTGGCCCATGGTGCCGTGACGCGACCGCCACGAGCGCTCCGACGCCGTGGCGGGACGACCGGCCGGACCGCTCAGGCAGATCACCCCCATGCAACTCGGCGACCCGCCTCCGTACCAGTCACGTGATGGTCCGGACAGGGTGCGCGGTCGTGGCAGGTCGGCCCGCGCGCCCGCCGGGCAGCCGCCGCTGCGGCCCAAGATCGGAACGTGGCCGAAGACGCGCGGGGTCACGGCTCTCACGGGGGCGGCCGACGCGGTGGACGCCTGGATGTGCGGCACGCGAGGGCGACTGCCTGGGGAGCTTCGTCCGGAGCGCTCGGTGTGATCGGTGGCGCGTCGGGTCGGGGGTGGTGCTATCAGGCCCAACTCGACGGGTGTGTTTGAGGGTTGGGGTTGTCTGCGTGCGGCGTGTCGTCCCGTTCGGTCGCCTCCGGTGCCGGAACCCTGGGAGGGACGAGGGCCGGGGACACCGGCCGGAGACGTTGTGAAGGTGGTCAAGGGATGCGTGGCACTCGCGGTACAGGCGTGCGGTCGGTCGCGGTGGCGGCGGCGGCGGTGCTGGCCCTGTCGGCGTGCGGGAGTGACTCCAGCGACGGGGAGGCTTCGGAGCCGGCCACGGAGCAGGGCCAGGAGGAGCCGGAGGGGCAGCAGGAGACGCCGGAGGGCGAGAACACGGACGAGGGCTCGGAGAGCGATGCTTCGGAGGAGTGGGTCAGCGGTTCGCCCCTCACGGGAATCTCGGTGGAGGAGGGCGAGGACTCCGACACGGTCATCCTGGAGTTCGCGAACGCGGCGCCCGACTACCTCGGAGACGGGTACGTGGACCGTGTCGCCCGTGGGGGTGACCGAAGCGAGGAGTCGTATGACGTCGACGGCGACGTGTACCTGTTCCTCCGCCTGATGGAACAGAGCGCCTTCGAGAGCGGTGAGATGGAGGAGATACAGGAAGTGAGGACGGACGGGCGGGTCGCCCACGTCTTCCCCCACGGGCAGTTCGAGGGTGAGAAGAACGTGGCCATCGGAATCGAATCCGAGAACGGCGAAGAGCCCGGCTACGACATCACCACCGAGGAGAGCACGATCGTGATCGAGATCTCGGCCGACTCCCGCTGAATCCTCCACGCCTCGTCGCGCCGAACGCGCGGGGCCATGGTGGGCGCCCGGCCCCGCTGCCGTCCTGGGGACGGAAACGGGGCCGGGTGGTGCCAGTGCGTCGCGGGGGTCAGGTCGCGGGGTCAGAGACCGGCCGCGAGCCGTCCGGCGAGCAGGCGGCTGAAGCGCGCCGGGTCGGCCAGTTCGCCGCCCTCGGCGAGCAGCGCCATGCCGTAGAGCAGCTCGGCGGTCTCCCCGAGCCCGGCGTCCTCGGCGTTCGCCCCGTGGGCGTCACGGAGCGCCGTCACCAGGGCGTGGTCGGCGTTGAGCTCCAGGATGCGCTTGACCGGCGGCAGTTCCTGACCCATCGCCCGGTACATCTTCTCCAGCGTCGGCGTGACGTCGTTCGCGTCACCGACGATGCAGGCCGGTGAGGTCGTGAGCCGCGAGGAGAGCCGGACCTCCTTGACGTCGTCACCGAGTCGGGTGCCCATCCACTCCAGGAGCGGGGCGAACTCCTCGGTGCGGCGCGCCGTCTCGCCGTCCTCCTCCGCGTCGTCGGCCGCCGGGTCGAGGTCGACCTGGCCCTTGGCGATCGACTGCAGCGGGGTGCCGTCGAACTCCCGCACCTGGTCGACCCACACCTCGTCCACCGGGTCGGTGAGCAGCAGCACCTCGTACCCCTTGGCGCGGAACGCCTCCATGTGCGGGGAGCTCTCCAGCCGGGCGCGGGACTCGCCGGTGAGGTAGTAGATGTGCTCCTGCCCCTCCTTCATGCGCTCCTTGTACTCGCGCAGGCCGGTCTCGGTGTCGGCGTCGTGGGTGGAGGGGAAGGAGGAGATCTCCAGGACGGTCTGGCGGTTGTCGGCGTCGGAGATCAGCCCCTCCTTGACCGCGCGGCCGAACTCCCGCCAGAAGGTGCGGTAGCGCTCGGCGTCCTTGACCCGCAGCGACTTCACGGCGGAGAGGACCTTCTTCACCAGGCGGCGGTGCATCAGCTGGATCTGCCGGTCCTGCTGCAGCGCTTCGCGGGAGACGTTCAGGGAGAGGTCCTGGGCGTCGACCACGCCCTTCACGAAGCGCAGGTACTCCGGCAGGAGCGAGGTGCAGTCGTCCATGATGAAGACCCGGCGGACGTAGAGGTTCACTCCGCGCCGGGCGTCCTGGTGGTAGAGGTCCACCGGCGCCCGGGAGGGCAGGAACAGCAGCGCCTGGTACTCGAAGGTGCCCTCCGCCCGGGTGTGGATGGTCTCCAGCGGGTCGGACCAGTCATGGCTGACGTGCCGGTAGAACTCCGTGTACTCCTCGGCGGAGATCTCCTCGGGGGAACGCGCCCACAGCGCCTTCATCGAGTTGACGGTGTCGGTGACGCGCGTGGTCTCACCGTCCTCGGTGCGCTCCACCTCCATCCGGATCGGCCAGGGGATGAAGTCCGAGTGCTGGCGCACGATCTCGCGCAGCGTGTGCGCGGCGGTGTAGTCGTAGAGGTGGTCCTCCTCGTCGACCGGCTTCAGATGCAGGGTGACCGCCGTGCCCTGCGGGGCGTCCTCGACCGTCTGCAGCCGGTAGGTGCCCTCACCCTCGGACTCCCAGCGGGTGCCCTCCTTCTCACCGGCGCGCCGGGTCACCAGCGTGACCCGGTCGGCGACCATGAAGCTGGAGTAGAAGCCCACGCCGAAACTGCCGATGAGCTCCGTCGAGCCCGAGGCGTCCTTGTTGTCGTTCGCCTCCTTGAGCTTGCGGGCGAACTCGGCGGTGCCGGACTTGGCGATGGTGCCGATCAGCGCCACCACGTCCTCGCGGGACATGCCGATCCCGTTGTCCCGCACAGTGAGGGTGCGCTGCTCGACGTCGGGCTCCAGCTCGACGTGGAGGTCGGAGATGTCGGCGTCCAGGTCGCTGTCCCGCAGCGACTCCAGCCGCAGCTTGTCCAGGGCGTCCGAGGCGTTGGAGACCAACTCCCGCAGAAAGATGGACTTGTTGGAATAGATCGAGTGCACCATCAGCTGCAGCAGCTGGCGGGACTCCGCCTGGAATTCGTGGGTCTCGACCGTGCCGGTCACGGCGTTCCTCCTGGGTACTCGGTGCGTGGAGCGGCCTCGGCGTCCCGGTCGGTCCGGAACGCCTCGTCCGCGGTGGGGCGTCGTCGCGAGGTGCGCGCCGCGGCCCACCGGGCGATCCTGCCCCGCCCAGGCGTCCGCGCGCCACCCG
>NZ_BHZI01000190.1 GCF_004305975.1 Streptomyces otsuchiensis | reverse complement strand
GTACACCTGGCCGATGTTCAGCGGCCACGTCGCCCCCGTGCGCGTCTCGAAATCCGACCGCAGCTGCGAGCCGTAACGAGGACCCCGCTCCAGAAGCGCCAGCAACCCGAATCTGATGGACATACCGCGTATCTATACCGAGTAGGAAGTAGCCCGTGCAACCCGCCTCCCACCTCCGGAACGGAGCCCTCCCCCACCTCGCGCCTGACATCCCCGCAGGTCAGGGGCGGCTCGACAGTGCGGGCCCGCGACATACGCAGTATGCCACCCGTTACATACTCGGTATCACCGCTGTCGCGCCCGGCCACCGGGGACGCACCCTCGCCCTCGTGCGCCCCGGGGCGCACGACTCCACCCCCCTGACCTGCGCGTGACCCATCAGCTCCCGCGCGGGGGATTCCCAGAATTGTTACCAGGCGGTAAAAACCGTGGGTAACACCCCCACGACCGACGGGAGTCCCCATGGCAGGAACACCACGCCGCCGCCGCGCCACCGCGCGCGCGGCCGTCGTCGCCCTCGCCGCCTTCGGGCTGCTCGGCACCTCCGCCCCGGCCGTGCTCGCCGACGGAACGGCCACCGCCGCACCGTCCGCCGGCACGGCCGCGCCGCTCTCCGCCGAACTGGAGGAGATCCGCGCCGCACAGGCCGTGGAACTCTACGGCGACGCCGCGCCGCGCCCCCTCGACGAACGCCAGGTCTCCCTCGCCTCCCTCGGCGACAGCCAGATCTCCGGCGAGGGCGCCGGCAACTACGAACCCCCCACCGACGGCCCCTCCAACTGGTGCCACCGCTCCCACGACGCCGCGATCCACCGCACCGGCATCCCGGCCGACATCACCTACAACTTCGCCTGCTCCGGCGCCTCCACCCAGAACGTCCGGATCGGCGGCACCCAGCAGTTCGCCGACGAACTGGTCCAGAGCGACAGCCTCGCCATCGCCGCCCGCAACACCCGCGTCGACACCGTCCTCCTCGTCGTCGGCGCCAATGACGACCTCCAGTTCGGCCCGGTCATCACCGACTGCATCACCGGCTGGTTCCTCTTCTGGCAGGGCCCCTGCCACCCCACCTACGCCGGCGGCTGGCAGGAGCGCGTCGACAACCTGCGGCCCAAGGTCGAGTCGACCGTCGCCGACCTGCACACCGTGATGACCGATGCCGGATACGCGCGCGAGGACTACCACCTCGTCGTCCTCGGCTACCCCGGCCCCATCGGCCCCGACCACCGCGACAACCCGCGCTTCCCGGGCAAGATCCCCGGCGGCTGCACCTTCTACGACAGCGACGGCGCCTGGGCCCGCGATGTCGCCGTGCCGGCGTTCCAGGAGAGCATGCGCACCGCCGCACGGAACTCCGACGCCACCTATCTCGACGGCTCCCGCCTCTTCCACGGCCACGAGGTCTGCTCCGACAACACCTGGGTGCGCGGACTGACCGTCGACATCACCAACCCGTTCCCGCCGGACGCCAACTCCGTCCGCCAGTCCTTCCACCCCAACGCACGCGGCCACGGCGCCTTCGCCGACTGCCTGACCGCGCTGCACGCCTCCGGCCTCACCGAGGCGAGCTGCGCCGACCCCGCGAGCACCGGCCAGGCCCAGCTCTTCCCCGGCGCCTGGGACGACCGCTTCGCACCGCGCACCAACGCCGCCACCGGCGAGTGCGCCGCGGCTCCCAGTGACGCGACCACCAACCGCACCAAGGTCGTCGGCGAGGCATGCGACGACGGACGCGGCCAGGGCTGGTTCCACGACGAGGACCGGGGGTCACTGCACATCGAACTGACCCACGACCGCTGCCTGGACGTGCCCTCCGGCTCCTTCAACGCCGGAGCCGCGCTCCAGCTGTACGACTGCAACGGCACCGCCAGCCAGCAGTTCGTCGCCGGCGCGGGCGACACGCTCTCCCCGGTGGCCGCGCCGGGCCTGTGCGTCGCCCAGCAGAGCAGCCGCGCGCAGCTGACGCTCCAGCCGTGCGACGGCTCGGACAGCCAGCGGTTCGTCTGAGGGGGCCGGTTCGGCTGAGGGGCCGAGGCGGGCTGACCGCCTGACGGCCCGGTGCCCCGGTGAGCGCGGCGTCGTGCTCACCGGGGCACCGGCACGCCGGAGCCGGTTCCGGACGTGCCGGTGCCCCGGCGGCCAGGAGGGCTCAGCCCCGGCGGCGGACCCGGAACAGCGCCGCGTAGAGCGTCAGCCCCGGGCCGAAGGCCATGGCGACGACGGGCGCGCCGTCCGCCGGGCGCGGGCCGTGCGAGAGCCGGTCCAGCACCAGCAGCACGGTCGGCGAGGAGCAGTTGCCGTACTCCGCCAGCACCGCGCGGGACGCGTCCAGCGCGTCCGGGGCGAGGTCCAGCTCGCCCTCGACAGTCTCCAGGATGCGCGGGCCGCCCGGGTGCACCGCCCAGCCGGCGACATCGGCCACGTCCAGGCCGTGGCGCGTCAGCAGCCGCTCCGTGACCGGGCGCACCTGGGTCGCCAGCACATCAGGCACCGCCGCCGACAGTCCCATCCGGAAGCCGTGGTCGGTCACCCGCCACGTCATCAGGTCGGCCGTCGTCGGATCTGTGTGGGCGACCAGGTCGACCAGCTCCAGACCGTCCCGCCCCCGGGAGACCTCCGGGCCGGCAGACGCGGCTGCCGTGGCTGCCATGGCTGCGGCTCCCGTCGCCGCGGCTCCCCTCACCGTGCCGGACCCGCCGGGGAGCAGCACCAGCGCCACCGCCGCGTCCCCGAACAGCGCGTGCGTCACCACCTGCTGCACCTCGTCCGTCGGCGGCTGCAGATGCAGCGACGGCAGCTCCAGGCAGAGCAGTACCGCCGGACGCCCGCGCGCCGTCACGAAGTCGGCCGCCGAACCGAGCGCCGGGAGCGCCGCGTAACAGCCCATGTGACCGACCAGCAGCCGCTGCGTACCCGGCTCCAGCCCCAGCGAACCGGCGAGCCGGATGTCCAGGCCCGGGGTGTCGTAGCCGGTGCACGACGCCACCGTCAGCTGGCCGACGTCCCGCGCCGCCAGCCCGGCGTCGGCGAGGGCCGCCACGACCGCCCGGTGGCCGAGCCCCGGCGCCTCCCGCGCGTAGCGGCGCATCCGCTCGGCGGTGGACCAGTCGTGCGGGCTCTCCATCGCGAGATCGACGACCGTGTGCCGCTGCCGTACCCCGGCCCCGGCGAAGATCCGCCGAGCCAGCGGCGAACCGCCGAAGTGGTCGTCGAACCGGTCCTCCCACAGCCGCTGCTGGTCCACCGCGTCGGGGACGGCGATCCCGAGCCCGGTCACGACGGCCGCTCCCGGCCGCGCGGCCTGCGGCAGCCAGGCGGCGGGCTGTTCGGTGCCCGGCTGTTCCGTGCCCGGCTGCTCGGTGCCCGGCTGTTCCGTGCCCGGCTGCTCGGCCTGCGGCGCCTCGGACCGTGTCGCCTCGGACCGTGGTGCCTCGGCCTGCGACGGTCCGGCCACCGGCCTCGGCGCGGCGGTCACCACCGGCTCGCCCCGGGGGCGTTCTCGGGGTCGCCGCCCAGGGCCGCCACCCCGAGCCAGTCGGCGCAGACGTCGGAGGTCGCGGGCTGCAGGGCGCCGCAGCGCGCGTCCCGGTAGATGCGTTCCAGCGGGTGCCCACGACGCATGGCCGAGGTCCCGGCCGCCTCCAGCGCGGAGGCGGCGACCTCGGCAGCCGTGTCACCGGCGAGCAGCTTGGCCCGCCAGATCCACCGGTTGGTCTCCGGCTCGCCCGGGTGCTCGCCGACCCGCCGCGCCGCCTCCGTCACCGCCAGCCCCGCGGCGGCCGTCGCGGCGTCCGCCCGGCCCAGCCGCGCCCGGACCGCGGGCAGCGCCTGGAGTCCCCGGGCGGTGAGGTGCGCGGACGCCGCCGCCAGCGCGGCACGCGCCACCCCGACGTAGACGGCGGCGTACGAGGCCACCAGCCACTGCGGCATCACCTGCGCCATCGGCACCGCCAGGCCGTCGACACCGCCGAGCAGGGCGTCGGCGGGCAGCGACACGTCCAGGTGGAGGTCGTGGCTGCCGGTGGCGCGCATCCCCAGCGAGTCCCAGGTCGGCTCGACCCGCAGCCCCTCGCCGGCCGGGACCAGGAAGTACGAGACCCGTCCGGTGCCGTCGCCGCCCTCGTCCCCGGCAGCCTCCGGTTCCGTCTGCTCCTTGGCGGCGACCAGGTAGGCGTCGGCGTGTCCGGCGCCGGAGACGAAGGTCTTGGCACCGGTCAGGTGGAAGCCGTCGCCCTCCCGGCGGTACCGGGTGGTGATCCGGGAGAGCCGCGAGCCGGCACCGCGTTCGCTCATCGCCACCGCGTACAGGGCGCCGTCGGCGGCACCGGCCAGCACCCGGTCCCGGGCGGTGAACACATAGTCGGGAGCGCCCAGTTCACGGATCAGCTCGTCCGGGGTGTGCGCCAGCGCCCCGGTGACCGAGGCATGCATGTTGAACACCAGCGCGGTCGCCCCGGCGCCCGCCGCCAGTTCCGCGGCCACCGCGGCGTACTCCGCGAAGCCGGCGCCGCTGCCGCCGAGCCGGCGCGGGACCAGCAGCCCCAGCAGCCCCGCCGCCCGCAGCTCCTCGAAGTCCGCGACCGGGAAGGCACCCGCCGCGTCGTACTCCCCGGCCCGCTCCGCGAAGCGGGGTGCCAGCTCGCGCGCCCGCTCCAGCGCCTCGGCGGGCGTCGGCGCGTCCGTGCCCGAACCGGTGCCGGCCGTCGTGGGCGGCTCATCCGTGATCTGATCAGTCGTCGTCATCGCTCACACCTCCTCTGCGACGGTCACGGCGTCGCGCACCGGACGCCGCGCGCCCTCGGAAAGCCGGCCGCGCCCCTGGAACAGCACCGCCGTACTGGCCACCGGCACCATCGGCACCGAATCCCGCCGCCCGGCGATCCAGGCCGCCACGCCCGGCAGCGACGGACGGATGCCGCGCACCTGCAACCGGACCCCGTGCCGCGCGCACTCCCGTGCCAACTCCGCCCGGTTGACGAGAAGTTCCGGATCGTGCACCCCGCGCGGCGCCATCCGCGGCACCCGCTCGGCGACTCCGATGGCCAGCGCCCGGCAGAGCGCCGTGTCCGCCAGGGTGTCCAGCACCAGCAGCCCTCCCGGGCGGAGCAGCCGGCACGCCTCCGCCACCGCCCGTGGCAGATCCTCCACGTGCTCCAGGATCTCGCCCGCCGCCACCACGTCCGCGCACCCGTCACGCAGCGGCACCGCCAGCACATCGCCGCGCACCGCCAGCACCCCGTGCGCCGCCGCGTGGCGCAACGCCGACGGCGACCGGTCGACGCCCAGATGGTGGTACCCCTTGCCGCGCAGATGAGGCGCCATCAGCCCGCCGCCGCAGCCCAGGTCCACCAGGACCGCGCCGGGCCGGGAGGCCGGTGGCACCAGCTCCGCACGGGCCGCCGCCAGCCAGTGCAGCATCGCGAACCGGCCGCGTGGCCGCCACCATTCGTCTGCCAGCCGTTCGTACAGAACGGGGTCGTTCGGGGCGATCGGCGGACCGGCGTGCTCCCTGAGGAAGACCATGCGGACAGGCTGGCACACTTGCCGCCTATGCGACAGAAAGCCGACGCCGTGTCCACCTCCGCGTGGTGGCGCGCCACCCACCCGCTGCCGGTCCTCGCCGTCACCGCCGTCACGGCGGCACTGGCGATCGGCTGGGGACACGACGTCGCCGGAACGCTGCTGGTCACAGCGGCTGTCTTCGCCGGACAGCTCTCCGTCGGCTGGCTCAACGACCTGATGGACGCCGGACGTGACGCCCAGTCGGGCCGCGAGGACAAGCCCCTCGCCACCGGCGCGCTCGATCCGGCGGCGGTCCGGGTCGCGGTCGGGGTATCGGCCGGGGCGGCCGTCGCCCTGACCCTGCTCACCGGCTGGCCGGCCGCCGCCGCGCACCTGCTCGCGCTCGTCTCTGCCTGGGCGTACGACCTCGGCCTCAAGTCGCGTGTCTGGTCGGTCGGTTGCTACGCCGTGTCGTTCGGGCTGCTGCCCGCGTTCGTGGTGCTCGCACTGCCGGGCGCGCCCGCCCCACCGGCATGGCTGGTGGCGGGCGGGGCGCTGCTCGGCTGCGCGGCGCACTTCCTCAACGTGCTGCCCGACCTCGCCGACGACGCCGCCACCGGGGTACGCGGCCTGCCGCAACGTCTGGGCGCCGCGCGCAGCCGGGCCACCGCCGCGGCGCTGATGCTCGGCGCCTGCTGCTTCCTGGCGCTCGGACCGGCGGACGGCAGTGGGCCGGGCACGGCGGCGCTGGTCGCGCTGCCCCTCGCCGCCGGCGCCCTCGGTGTGGGGCTGGCGCGCGCACGCCGCCCGGGATCGCGGGCGGCGTTCAACGCGCTGCTGCTGGTGGCGGTGATGAACGTGGCGCTGCTCGTCAGCAGCGGCGTACCGGCCGGCTGAGATCCGGGCGGCCCAGGGCCCCGGACTCGGCGCGGGACCCGGACGGCGCGGGAGCTGAGGGTGCGGAAGCGCGCGCTCAGATGACGCCCTGCGCGAGCATCGCGTCGCCCACCAGCTCGAAACCGGCGATGTTGGCCCCGGCCACGTAGTCACCGGGGCGGCCGTAACGGTCTGCCGTCTCGTAACAGGTGTCGTGGATGTGCCGCATGATCTCCGAGAGCCGGTCCTCGGTCGTCTCGAACGACCAGGTGACGCGGGACGCGTTCTGCTGCATCTCCAGCGCGCTCGTCGCCACCCCACCGGCGTTCGCCGCCTTGCCCGGGGCGAAGAGCACCCCGGCCTCGCGCAGCGCCCGGACCGCCTCGGGGGTGGTCGGCATGTTGGCACCCTCCGCGACGACCCGGACCCCGTTGCCGATCAGCGTGCGGGCGGCGTCCTCGTCCAGCTCGTTCTGGGTGGCCGAGGGCAGCGCGACATCGCACGGGATGTCCCACACCCGGCCGTCCGCGCGGTACGTGGCGGCGGAGCCACGCCGCTCGGCGTAGACGTCGAGACGCTCACGGTCGACCAGCTTGACCTGCTTGAGCAGATCGAGGTCCAGGCCCTTCTCGTCCAGCACACAACCGCCGGAGTCCGAGCAGGCGACGACCGTGGCGCCCAGCTGCTCCGCCTTCTCGGCGGCGTGGATCGCGACGTTCCCGGAACCGGAGACCACGACCCGCATCCCGTCCAGCTCCTCGCCACGGGTACGCAGCATCTCGGCGGTGAACGCCACCAGCCCGTAGCCGGTGGCCTCGGGGCGGGCGTGCGAGCCGCCCCAGCCGATGCCCTTGCCGGTCAGCACGCCCGCCTCGTAGCGGTTGGTGATCCGGCGGTACTGCCCGAAGAGATAGCCGATCTCCCGCGCGCCGACACCGGTGTCACCGGCGGGGACATCGGTGTGCTCGCCGAGGTGGCGGTACAGCTCGGTCATGAACGACTGGCAGAACCGCATCACCTCGTCGTCCGAACGGCCCTTGGGATCGAAGTCGCTGCCACCCTTGCCACCACCGATCGGCATCCCGGTCAGCGCGTTCTTGAAGGTCTGCTCGAAACCGAGGAACTTCACGATGTCGAGGTTGACGGACGGGTGGAACCGCAGGCCGCCCTTGTACGGGCCCAGCGCGCTGTTGAACTCGACGCGGAAACCACGGTTCACATGGACGTGCCCGTCGTCGTCCGTCCACGGCACCCGGAACATCAGCTGACGCTCCGGCTCGACCAGCCGTTCCACCAGCGACGCCTGGCACAGCTCCGGACGGCGCTCCAGCACCACCGGCAGCGACTCCAGCACCTCGCGCACCGCCTGGTGGAACTCCCGCTCCCCCGCGTTGCGGCGCAGAACGTGGCCGTAGATCTCCTCAAGCACAGCTGACTCCCGACCTCGTACGACGTGACCCCTGGGCGGTGGCGCCCGCCGCGTCCCCGGCGGGTCGCGCGCCCCGTTGCGCCGCTACCCGACCGCCACCACCCGCACACTCTCCACGGCCTGTGCCACCAGCCACAACCCCGCGCCCTCAACACGCGGCGGCGGTGGCCGGCCGGGCTCGTCCCCAGCGGGCCACCGCCATCCCCGTCACTTCCCGACGGGCACCGGCACCGCGCTGCGCAGCCGCGCACAACGCGGACACCGCAACAGCCGGCCGGGACCGATCCGGTCCCGGCTCAGGTGCTGCATCGGAAACTCGCGCGTACTGAACTGGTGCCCCTCGGCACAGCGGACGACCGTGGTCTGCAAAGCGCCCTACTCCCTGAACATCGACGACGACCCCGCCACCGTAGGGGATCCCACCGACCACGCCGGGCACGCCGCTCCGCCCGCGCCACACCTCCGCCGCACGGGGGCGACACCGCTGCGTCCGGGGCCGCGCATGGGGTAAAGTACGTCGGGCGAGCACCCCAGGGCGCTCCGCGCGGGCGTAGTTTAATGGTAGAACATGAGCTTCCCAAGCTCAGAGCGCGAGTTCGATTCTCGTCGCCCGCTCCACTCCAAACCCCCAGGCCAGCGGCCTGGGGGTCGTTTGTTGTCCCCTCACCGATCCATATGGGCGGGCATCAGCCAAGCTCCCGTGCCATCGCTGTCGGGTGACTTGCGCGCCATTCGTTCGAGCAGTTCGACTCCGAGGGCACAGCGACTGGGCGGGGCGCTGCGGTGAAGCGCTCGCATCGCCGCTTGGCAGGCTCGCCTGTTCGACAGTTCGTCTGACCGGCGACCACCGCAGCGCCCCAGAAGAGAGCCGATGCCGATCTCGGCGGGACGGCGCGGGGAGAGCGATGGCGTTGACCGAGCCCCATCCTCTCACGCACATTCGATGTCTTGTAGTCGAATGCTGCGATATCGTTTAGGCATCGCCTGCAACGAGGAGGAAGCATGTCGAGGACCGTCATCGACCTGGACGACCAGGCAACCGAGGAACTGATGCGCCTGTACGGAGCGAAGACCAAGGCTGAGGCCGTTCGGCGGGCCATCGACGAGACGATCAAGCTGCACAAGCGGCTCGCGCTCATGGATGCCATCGATAGCGGCGAAATCGATCTGACCTATGACGCCCGGGCGGCGTGAGCGTGCGCTACCTGCTCGACAAGTCCGCCCTGGCACGCCGCGGCAAGCCAGGGGTCCGGCCCCTGCTTGACCCACTCGTCCAACGCGGCCTCGTCGCCGTCACCGGAGTGGTCGAGGTCGAGGTGCTGTACTCCGCTCGGAACGCCAGGGAAGCAGACCTCATCCGCGAGTTGCTGCGCGGCTTCGACTACCTGCCGTGTCCCGACGAAGTGTGGGATCGCGCGCTGGACATCCAGGTGCAGGCCATCCGCAAGGGCAACCACCGCGCCCTGTCCACCGCGGACCTCCTGATCGCTGCGACCGCCGAGCGGCATGGCGTGAGCATCCTGCACTACGACGAGGACTACGAACAGATCGCCGCCATCACCGGCCAGCCCCACCAGTGGGTAGCCGAACCCGGCACCGCCGACTGAGCAGCTGCGCCGCACCGCTGCCCCCTCCCAGGGTGGGTCCTGGTGAGCCGCCGAGGCGGGAAGCCTGCGGGCGGTCGGGCGGCGGGCGTTCCGGTCAGCGTTCCCAGCATGCGCGGATGACGCCGTCGGCGTCGGGGACGACGGCCTGCCGGTCATCGAGGTCCCGCTCGATCAGGGCGAGAGTGAAGTCGGCATCCCGGACCTCTTCGAGTGTGTCGGTGCCGAAGGGGTACTCGCGGTACTCCAGTTCCCCAGGCTCCAGCGGTGTCCGGAACGCGGTGAAGGATTCCTCAAGCATGTCCTCGGAGAAACCGAGATCGGGCTGGAACACGAACCGCACCAACGACCGCGGGCGCACCTCGTGGCGTACCGCGGCCACATCCGCGGGGGCCGCGACCCGCCACCACCGGTACCCGCGCACCCCGTGCGCCCACTGCTCACACACCAGAGTCGTCGGCTGGAGGCCGTCACAGATCGCCTGCCAGAAGTCATCATCGGCCGGGTCCTCCACCAGCTCGGCGTCGTCCTCCTCCGGCCCGTCCAGCACGGCCCCCTGCCGGACGACCAGAACTTCCGGATCCGGCTGAGGCCCACGCCTCATCGCGTCCGCCACGGCAGAAGGCACAATGAAATGGACCGCGCCGTCCCAGCCAGGTTTGATCTCGAGCTGTCCACGCAGTCGCAGCTCAACTGTTGGCCCACGATCGGCTGCCATAGCGGCAACGACATCCACGGCCTCAGCGGGGTTCAGGACGACTCCGGCCCGCAGTGACGCACGCTCCGCAGGCAATGGTCGATTGACAACCAATCCGACCACCTCCAACCCGACAGATGAGGCCCCCCCGAAGGGTCGGACTGTGCCCGCTCCATCAGATTCACGACGTATACGCGAAGCGCCGCCTCGTATTCCTGCGCCCCCGGGCCGTCGGAATTGCCACCGGCGACGTCTTCCCGGGCAGGGCTGATGACGATTTCAACCGGATCAGCCAGCTGTGTTGTCACCTCTTGAGCCACTTCAGACCCTCTACCATCCCGTCGGCCGATATGTCCAGTCCGTAAGATCCATCGCGCCCCGATGACTTGGTGGTCTGGAAAGCACCTTTTTCATTCGATCCCTTGAACACCGGCTGTGGATGGCGCCCTGTCCGATCCCAGGTGATGTATTTCGGATTACCCTTCTTGTTGTGCCAGATCGGCGCCTTCAGCACGGAGATCTGCTTCGTCTTCGTGTACCCGAGGAACTTGGCTACGTCGTCAGACTGGTGCCGAGTAACCGAGTTCAGGTTGGCGTGGGACATCAGCCCCAGTGGGTCGCACCAGGTCAGCGGATTATGCGCGTAGGAGTAAGGGTTGGGTGAGGGGGAGATTCCCAGCGGGTCGAGCGTTGTGTACCGGCCGCATTCGGGGTCGTACTGGCGATGGTAGTTGTAGTTCCAGCCGGTCTCGGAGTCCGCGTACTGGCCGGGAAAACGCAGCGGGCTGGGCCCGACCCCGCTGTTGGCGCCGGCTCCGCCCCAGACGGTCGCCGAGTCCTGTCGGACCGTCTCTGATGTCGAGGTCGGGTACCGAGCCCCGGGTCATCCTGTGCATGCTTCGCGTATGTCCTCAACGACTCGCATCACCTTCACGCTGCCCAGCGACCAGGTCGCGGAGCTGCGCAAGCTCACGGACAACATCTCCGGCTACGTGGCGGAAGCCGTGGCCCGCCAGATCCGGCACCAACTTCTGGGAGACGACCAGGGCACCCGTCGTGACTGCGAGCGCGGCTGACCGGCTCACCTCCGGCCGGGCGGGGCCCGGCCGGAGGTGAGCCGGTCAGTCGCAGAGGGCGGCGACGACGAGGCTGTCGAAGGCGAGTCGTCCGAACTGCCAGGCGGCGACGCGTAGTACGGCCTCCTCTCCGGCGTCCTGGGTGGGGAGCCGGACCGCGGAGATGTGGCAGGGAGCGGACTGGGCGAGGGGGAGGTGGAACGCGCTGCGTATCTCGACGGTGAGGACGCGGTACGGGGCGCAGGCTGCCTGGGCGGCCTGACGGGCGGCCTCCAGGAGGACCATGCCGGGTACGTCGCCGGTGGCGTGGTCGAAGAGCACCGGGTGGCCGGGGTCGACGCGCAGGGACCAGGCGAGGTCGCGGCGGCCGGCGGCGGAGCCCGGGAGGCCGAGGACGACATCGCGTTCGTCGAGCCGGCCCACGATGGCGGGCGGGACGGGTTCGGACAGGGGCGGGTGTCCGGGATCGGTATCGAGG
>NZ_BHZI01000189.1 GCF_004305975.1 Streptomyces otsuchiensis | reverse complement strand
CGCCGCCGCCGAAGCGCAGGTCCTGGTCGAAGCGGGTGCCGTGCTGGCCGTTGAGGTCGATGTGGAACAGCTTGTCGGACCACAGTGCCTGGGCGATGCCGTGCGCGAAGTTGAGTCCGGCCATCTGCTCGTGCCCCACCTCCGGGTTCACGCCGAAGAGTTCGGGCCGCTCCAGGCGGTCGATGAAGGCGATGGCGTGGCCGACCGTCGGCAGCAGGATGTCGCCGCGCGGCTCGTTCGGCTTGGGCTCGACGGCGAACTTCAGCCCGTAACCCTGTTCGGTGACGTACTCGGCCAGGAAGTCGAAGGACTCCTTCATCCGGTCCAGCGCGAAGCGGACGTCCTTGCCGCCGTTGCTCTCCGAGCCCTCGCGGCCGCCCCACGCCACATAGGTCTCCGCGCCGAGCTCCGCGGCGAGGTCGATGTTGCGCATCGTCTTGCGCAGCGCGTACCGGCGCACGTCGCGGTCGTTGGAGGTGAAGCCGCCGTCCTTGAAGACGGGGTGGGTGAAGAGGTTGGTGGTGGCCATCGGCACCTTGAGGCCGGTGGTCTCCAGCGCCTCCTTGAACCGCTTGATGATGGCGTCGCGCTCCGCGACGGTGGCGCCGTGCGGGATGAGGTCGTCGTCGTGGAACGTGATGCCGTAGGCGCCGAGTTCGGTGAGGCGGTGCACTGCCTCGACCGGGTCGAGCGGGGCGCGGCTGGCGTCGCCGAACGGGTCCCGGCCCTGCCAGCCGATGGTCCAGAGGCCGAAGCTGAACTTGTCCTGCGGGGTCGGCACGTAGTTCTGGGGCACGGGCGCTCCTAGTCTCGGTGTCTCGCCGGCTCGGCCGGTGGTCGGCTCGCCCTGGCGCTGTGCCGGTCCGCAGCATTTCGTCAGGGCTATTTACAAATTAGTATGCGAGAGAGTCGGACAGTCAAGGGCGCCGTCGTCCCAACATGGGGCGAGTCCGAGGGTGCCGTCACCGGACCGCGGGCCGGCAGCCCGTGCGCACCGGCACCCCACGGACCCGCACCGAGCGTCGGGACCGCGAACCGCGGACCCCGACCGACACGAGCCCGGACACGAGCCCGGACACGAGCCCCGACACGAGCCCAGACGCAGGACACAACCACCGGACCCACGCGCCGGACCCCAGGAGGCAGCACTCATGGCCAAAGCTCAAGGACCGCTGGTCATCGGGGTGGACAGCTCGACCCAGTCCACCAAGGCGCTGGTCGTCGACACCGCGACCGGCGCGGTCCTCGCCTCCGGGCAGGCCGCGCACCCCGTCACCGCCGAGCACGAGATCGACCCCGATCACTGGTGGCAGGCGCTCCTGGCCGCGCTGGGCCAGCTCGGCCACTACGCCGGCAAGGCCGAGGCCATCTCCGTCGCCGGCCAGCAGCACGGCCTGGTGACCCTCCGCGCCGACGGCACGCCGGTGCGCCCCGCCCTCCAGTGGAACGACGTCCGTTCCGCCGGCCAGTGCACCCGGCTCGGCGGTGAACTCGGCGGTCCCGCCGCCTGGGCGCGCCGCGTCGGCAGCGTCCCCGCCCCGTCCTTCACCGCGCCCAAGTGGCTGTGGCTCGCCGAGAACGAGCCGGAGTCCGCGCGCGCCACGGCGGCCGTCCGTCTCCCGCACGACTACCTGACCGGCCGCCTGACCGGCGACGGCACCACCGACCGCGGCGACGCCTCGGGCACCGGCTGGTGGGCGGGCGACGACGCCGGCTACGACACCGAGATCCTCGACCACATCGGCCTCGCCCCCGCGCTGCTGCCCCGCGTGGTGAAGAAGGGCGAAGGCGCCGGCACGGTCCGCGCGCTGTCCGGACTGCCGCTCAAGCCGGGCGCGTTGGTCGCCGCCGGCACCGGCGACAACATGGCCGCCGCGCTCGGACTGGGCCTGGCACCCGGCCAGCCCGTGCTGAGCCTGGGCACCTCGGGCACGGTCTACGCCGTGAGCCGCACGCGCCCCGCCGACGAGACGGGCACGGTCGCCGGGTTCGCCGACGCCACCGACGCCTGGCTGCCCCTTGCCTGCACCCTGAACTGCACTCTCGCCGTCGACCGGGTGGCCGCGCTGCTCGGCCGGGAGCGCGAGGACGTCGAACCCGGTGCCGGGCCGGTGCTGCTGCCGTTCCTCGACGGTGAGCGCACCCCGCAACTGCCGTACTCCAGCGGTCTGCTGTACGGGCTGCGGCACGACACCACCGGCGGCCAGGTGCTCCAGGCCGCCTACGACGGCGCGGTCTTCGCCCTGCTGCGCGCGCTCGACCTGGTCCTGGCCGACGAGGCTTCGACGGGGGGCCCGGCCGACGCCCCGATCCTCCTGATCGGCGGCGGCGCCCGCGGCACCGCCTGGCGCGAGACCGTGCGCCGGCTCTCCGGCCGCCCGGTGCAGGTGCCCCGCGCCCAGGAACTGGTGGCGCTCGGTGCCGCCGCCCAGGCCGCCGGGCTGCTGCTGGAGCAGGACCCGGCGGAGGTCGCCCGCGGCTGGCGCACCGCCGAGGGACCGGCCTACGACGCCGTCGAGCGGGACACCGACGCCCTGTCCCGCATGGAGACGGTCCTGAACGGTGCCGACGACCTGCTCCGCCGGAACCCCGCGTCGGGCAGCGGTGATCTCGCGCGATGACCGCCACCCCCCGGCTGCACACCCAGCAGGATCTGCGGCGCGCCAACCTCGCCGCCGTCCTGTACGCGGTCGTCGACGGAGGCCCCGCCTCGCGGGCCCGGGTCGCCGACCGCATCGGTCTTACCAGGACGGCCGTCTCCACCCTGGTCGACGACCTGCTCGCCGCCGGGCTGCTCGCCGAGGCCGGGCTGGGCCACTCCGGTTCCCCGGGGCGTCCCGGCACCGTGCTGGCCCTCAGCGACCAGGGGCCGTGCGGCCTCGGCGCGGCGATCGGCGTCGACCACCTGGCGGTCTGCGCCGTGGACCTGCGGGGCCGGGTCCGGGCCCGTGCGGCGGTCGACGCCGTCAACCGCCGCAGCCGGCCCGAACCGGTGCTGGAACGGCTCGCGGGGCTGATCGACGACGTCACTGGCCAGCTGACCGAGGCCGGGCTGCGTCCGGCGGGCCTGTGCGTCGCCGTTCCCGGCCAGGTCGTCCGCGACGGGACCAGAGTCGTCCAGGCACCCAACCTGGGCTGGCGGGACGTCGACCTGGCCGGTCGACTCCCCTCCGGCGGCGGGCCGTTGAAGGTCGACAACGAGGCCAACCTCGGCGCGCTCGCCGAACTCTGGATCGGCGACCCGGTCTGCCGCACCGGGGACGTGCTCCACGTCTCCGCCGAGATCGGCATCGGCTCCGCGATCCTCACCGACGGCCTGCTGTTGCGCGGAAACCGCGGGTTCGCGGGGGAGTTGGGCCATGTACCGGTGCGCCGCAGGGGCCACGCGTGCGGCTGCGGGGGGCGCGGCTGCCTGGAGCAGTACGCGGGCGAGGAAGCGGTGCTGCGCGCCATCGGCCTGGACCCGGTGCGGGCGGTCGCCGACCACCCGGGCCCCGGCGGTCGCGTCGGCTACCTGGCGGGCCGCGCCGAAGCCGGCGACCCGGACGTGCTGCGCGCGCTGCGCGGCGCCGGCACCGACCTCGGTATCGCGCTCACCGCCGCCGCCAACCTGCTCGACCCGCACGTCCTGGTCCTCGGCGGCGCGCTGGCCGACCTCGCGCCCTGGCTGCTCCCGGCCGTGGAGGCGGAGTTGGGGCGCCGTATGGGCACCGCGCCGCCACTTGTGGTCTCCCGGCTCGGCGCCGACGGTCCACTGCTCGGCGCGGCGCACGCCGTGACCCGCGCCGTCCTGGACGACCCGCTGCGCACCGCCCAGCCGACGGGCTGAGGGGCACCGGCACCGGCACCACGCGGACGCGGCACCCGCCGTCGCACACCCGCCATCGCACGCCCGCCGTCGCACACCCGCCATCGCACGCCCGCCGTCGCACACCCGCCATCGCACGCCCGCCGTCGCACACACACGAGGACGCCGGTGCGCCGGACGGGACGACCCGCGTCGTCCCACCGCCACGCACCGGCGTCCGTCAGTCGGTCCGTCCGCTCACGCCCTGGACAACTCCCCTGCGTGGCAACGGCGTCGGTATCCGTGCCCGTCTCCGTGCGGGGGTGAGGCCGGTCAGACGGGCGGCATCCCGCCGCCGTACCCGTCCTGGCCGAGCGCGTCGATCTGCTGGTAGATCTTGCTCTTCAGCAGCTCCGGGTCGGGAACGTGACGCAGCGTCATCTTGCCCTGCTCCGAGGCCGACTGCACGTGGAGCGTGCCGTACCGCATGATCCGCTCCCACAGACCGACCGAGTACGACACGTCGTTGACCCGGGTCAGCGGGATCGACCGCCCGGCCTTGGTGATGAACCCGGTGCGCTTGTGGAGCCGCTTGGTGGTCAGCACATAGACGGTCGAGCGCCATTGGAGCATCGGGATCAGCCAGAACCAGAGGGCGGCGATCACGGCCACACCGGCGATCACCCAGCGGGCGATGTCGCTCCACTCCTCCTCGGACGGAACCACCCACATCAGCGCGGTGGCACCCGCGATGATGACGAGCAGCAGCAGGAACTCACTGACCAGCGTGGTCCAGTGCTGCCGCGTGTAGAAGACGAGGTCTTCGTCGTCTGCGAGGTACTTGTCCGCGATAGGCATGCGCGCATCCTGGCACATCGGCGTGAGCGCCGGGAGTCGCGAACGGGACTTGGTACCGGCCTGTGAAGGGGGCCCTCCACGAGGTGTCCGCACCGCGTCCGCGCGCCACCGCTGAGCCATCGCCCGGGGCCTCCGCCGAGCCTCCGCCGAACCACCACCGAACCACCGCCGGGAGGAGCCCGCGGGCGCCGCCGCCACGCGCCTCCCACCCGTCGTGCCACACGGAGAGTGGCGGCTCGCCACGGGCCCGGGCGGCGCAGGTCGTAAGCTCCACACATGTCCACAGTTCGGCGCAAGCCTCGCTCCTACCATCCCGACCGGGTCCGGGATGCGGTGCTGGCCCAGGTGGAGTTCGTCCGCCTGGCCGCCCACGAGCTAACCGGGCAGCAGCTGGCCAAGCCCACCGGCCTGCCCGGCTGGGACGTCCGCCATCTGCTCGCCCACCTGGCCCGGCAGATCGACGCCCTGCCCCAGCTCCTCGCGGAGCCGGTCCCCGACGCGACCAGGCCGGCCTGCACCCTCTCGCAGTGGGTGCTCGGCACCGGTGAGATCGCCGCGAAGATCGACTCCTGGGCGCAGGAGGACGCCGCCGCCCGGGAGGATCAGGCCGCCGCGATCGACGCCGCCGCCGAGGAGCTGGAGTCGGTGATCGACACCGGTGTGCGGGAGGACCTTCTGCTGCCGCACGTCTTCGGGCCGATGCGCGCGCTCGACTTCACGGTCACGCGACTCGTCGAGTTGGTCGTCCACAGCGACGACCTGACGCGCGCCACCGGCAGCCCGGTGCGGCTGGACCGGATGGCGGTGGCGAGCACCGTGCGGGTGCTCGCCGACGCGCTCGCGGAGAAGGCGCCCGGCGCCTCGACCGAGCTGCGGGTGCCGCCGTTCGCCGCGGTGCAGTGCCTCGCCGGTCCCCGCCACACCCGTGGCACCCCGGGGCAGGTGGTCGAGACCGACCCGATCAGCTGGATCAGGCTGGCGACGGGCCGGGCGACCTGGAAGACGATGACGGCCACCGGCCGGCTGAAGGTGGGCGGCGAGCGCGCCGCTGCTCTCGCCGACGAGTTGCCCGTGCTCGGCTGAGCCAGCCAGCCAGCCAGCCAGCCGGGCGCGGCCCCGCACCCCTTGGTGGAGACCCCCGGCGCGCGACCCACACCCCGCGCGCCGGGGAGCCGCCCACCGGACCGTGACCGACTGTTCGGGTCCGGTCGGCCCTCTGTCGCAGAGCGCCGTTCCGTCGCAGGTCAGCGCCGTCGGGCGCCGGAAGGCGTCGTTCCGGGCCGCCCGGGGATGAGCAATGTGTCACAAGGACGACGGCCCGCGGGCGGGGCAACCTGCCCTAGACTGGCGCTTGTGCGTGGTGATGGACGACTCAGCCACGACCTCGACCCCGGTGAGAAGGGCCCGAGGGACGCTTGCGGCGTCTTCGGTGTCTGGGCCCCGGGCGAGGAGGTCGCCAAACTCAGCTATTTCGGTCTGTACGCGCTGCAGCACCGTGGACAGGAGTCCGCGGGCATCGCGGTGAGCAACGGCTCCAAGATCCTTGTCTTCAAGGACATGGGCCTGGTCTCCCAGGTCTTCGACGAAACCTCTCTCGGCTCCCTCAAGGGCCATATCGCGGTCGGTCACGCCCGGTACTCGACCACCGGTGCGTCCACCTGGGAGAACGCCCAGCCGACCTTCCGCGCGACCGGGCACGGTTCCATCGCGCTCGGCCACAACGGCAACCTGGTGAACACCGCCGAGCTGGCGGAGATGGTCGCCGCGCTGCCCGGCGGCCGGACGCCCCGGCACCGCGTCGCGGCCACCAACGACACCGACCTGGTGACGGCGCTGCTCGCAGGCCAGACCGACGACGAGGGCAACCCGCTGACCGTCGAGGAGGCGGCGGCACTTGTCCTGCCGCACGTCCAGGGCGCGTTCAGCTTCGTCTTCATGGACGACCACACCCTCTACGCCGCCCGCGACCCGCAGGGCTTCCGCCCGCTGGTCCTCGGCCGGCTGGAGCGCGGCTGGGTCGTCGCCTCGGAGTCCGCGGCCCTCGACATCGTCGGCGCCTCCTTCATCCGGGAGATCGAACCGGGCGAGATGATCGCCGTGGACGAGAACGGGCTGCGGACCCAGCGATTCGCTGAAGCGAAGCCTCGCGGCTGTGTTTTCGAGTACGTCTACCTGGCCCGTCCCGACACCGACATCGCCGGCCGCAACGTCTACCTCTCGCGGGTCGAGATGGGACGGAAGCTCGCCGCCGAGGCCCCGGCCGAGGCCGACCTGGTGATAGCCACCCCGGAGTCCGGCACCCCCGCGGCGATCGGCTACGCCGAGGCGAGCGGCATCCCCTACGGCTCCGGCCTGGTGAAGAACTCCTACGTCGGCCGGACCTTCATCCAGCCGAGCCAGACCATCCGCCAGCTGGGCATCCGGCTGAAACTGAATCCGCTGAAGGAGGTCATCCGGGGCAAGCGCCTGGTCGTGGTGGACGACTCCATCGTCCGCGGCAACACCCAGCGCGCGCTGATCCGGATGCTCCGCGAGGCCGGCGCCGCCGAGGTCCACGTGCGGATCAGCTCTCCGCCGATCAAGTGGCCCTGCTTCTTCGGCATCGACTTCGCGACCCGGGCCGAGCTGATCGCCAACGGTCTGTCCGTGGACGAGATCGGCACCTCGCTCGGCGCCGACTCCCTGGCGTACATCTCGCTGGACGGCATGGTCGACGCGACCACCATCGCCAAGCCGAACCTGTGCCGGGCCTGCTTCGACGGCGAGTACCCGGTCGACCTGCCCGACCCCAAGCTGCTCGGCAAGGACCTCCTGGAGGACGGCCGCCAGCCCCGGGACGAAGCCCGCCACAGCGACGTGGACGGTGTCGACGCCCTGCTCACCGGGCCTGGGGCGGCCGACGCGCTGCGCCGCCCGTGACACCTCCGCCGTCCGCCGGGCCGTCCGCGGCCCACACCTCTCGGCGGTCCGTCCCGGCCCCGCGCCTCGCGGCGTGGCGCCGGGGCGTGACCGCCGACGACGGCCGGCCGTCCACGCCGGGGTGTCCGGCCCGTCCGGTCCCCGCGAACTCCTCGTCCGCCGCGTCCCTCGCGGCCCCCGCGCCGTCCCCCGCCGCATCCGGCCCGGGCCGGACGCGCTCCCCGAACCGCGACGTTCCCCGAACCACGGAAGAGACCCGCAATGAGTGACAGCACTCCCGGTGCCTCGTACGCCGCCGCCGGTGTCGACATCGAGGCCGGTGACACGGCCGTCGAGCTGATGAAGAAGTGGGTGGCCACCGCGCAGCGCCCCGAGAGCGTCGGCGCCATCGGCGGCTTCGCCGGCCTGTTCGACGCCTCCGCGCTCAAGCGCTACGACCGCCCGCTGCTGGCGTCGGCCACCGACGGGGTCGGCACCAAGGTCGCCGTCGCCCAGCTCATGGACGTGCACGACACCATCGGCCAGGACCTCGTCGCCATGGTCGTCGACGACCTGGTGGTCTGCGGCGCCGAGCCGCTGTTCATGACCGACTACATCTGCGTCGGCAAGGTCCACCCGGAGCGGGTGGCCGCCATCGTCAAGGGCATCGCCGAGGGCTGCACCCTGGCCGGCTGCGCGCTGGTCGGCGGCGAGACGGCCGAGCACCCCGGGCTGCTCGGACCGGACGAGTACGACGTCGCGGGCGCCGGCACCGGCGTGGTCGAGGCCGACCGCCTGCTGGGCGCCGAGCGGGTCCGTGCCGGGGACGTGGTCGTCGCCATGGCCTCCTCCGGCCTGCACTCCAACGGGTACTCGCTGGTCAGGCACGTGCTGTTCGACCGGGCCGGCTGGAGTGTGGACCGCCGGGTGGAGGAGCTGGGCCGGACCGTCGGCGAGGAACTGCTGGAGCCGACCCGGATCTACTCCCTGGACTGCCTGGCGCTCACCCGCACCACCGAGGTCCACGCCTTCTCGCACATCACCGGCGGTGGCCTGGCCGCCAACCTGGCCCGGGTCATCCCGGACGGCCTGCACGCCACGCTGGACCGCTCGACCTGGACGCCGGCACCGGTGTTCGGCCTGGTCGGGGAGGCCGGCAAGGTCGCCCGCGCCGAGCTGGAGCGGACCCTGAACATGGGCGTCGGCATGGTCGCCGTCGTCCCCGGCGACTCGGTCGACGCGGCGCTGACCACGCTGGGCGACCGCGGCCTGGACGCCTGGGTGCTCGGCGAGATCAGCGAACGCGGTGACCGCGGTGACCGCACGGACGCGGTGACCCTCCACGGTGACCACGCCTGACCTGGCGAACCCCGAGGACGGCCCGGCCGTCGCGGTGCCCGGCGTGCCCGGTCACCGCGCGCGCCGGGCTGGGGACGTCCCTCGACCGGGCCCGGACAGCGCAAAAGCCGGTCCGGTGAAACCGGACCGGTCTTTCAGCAGCGCTCACGGCGAGAGTGTCAGGCTTCCCGCCGCCGCGACGAACCGGACTGTTGCTCGTCGTCCTCGTCGTCGTCGTTGTACAGCTTCGCGTACTCAGCGTACGGGTCGTCCTCGAGTTCATCCTCTGGTTCCAACTGGTCACCGTTCGGTGACTGTTCTGACGAGGATGCACCCAGCTCTTCGGCCAGTCGCGACAAGTCGGTCCCACCGCTGTTGTACTTCAGCTGGCGGGCGACCTTCGTCTGCTTGGCCTTGGCCCGGCCGCGCCCCATTGGCTCGACCCCCTCAACGTCGGGGCGCTGCGGCCCCAGAGTGTTGACATGCGTTCACGGTAAGGAGCGGGCCCCGCAGGAGCCCGACCCACCGGGCTTCAACGGTACCTGCTTCCTTGACCCTACGGTACGCCGTCCGCAGGACCGAGGCGGCGTGGCACCAGCCCGTCGACCCCCTCTTGGCAGGTCAACGGTGATTTTACCTTCTTTCGGAGCGCAACCCACCGAAGCGACGTGACATGTCTTACGCAAGTGCCGGACCGTCCCGACCGGGCGGTCCGGCACTCGTGCCGGGGGTCGTGATCCGTCCGCAGGTCAGCGGGCGGCGGCCATCCGCTGCTCGGCGATCCGGTCGGCCGCGACGGCCGGCGGGACGCCCTCGGTGTCGGCGCGCTCGAAGATCTCCAGGGTCGTGTCAAAGATTTTCGTCGCCTTCGACTTCGCACGTGCGAAGTCAAATCCGTGGAGTTCGTCGGCCACCTGGATCACCCCGCCGGAGTTGACGAGGTAGTCGGGCGCGTACAGCACACCCCGGTCGGCGAGGGTCTTCTCGATGCCCGGGTGGTCCAGCTGGTTGTTGGCCGCACCGCAGACCACCGTCGCGGTCAGAGCCGGGACGGTGAGGTCGTTGAGAGCGCCACCCAGCGCGCACGGCGCGTAGATGTCCAGGCCCGGCGTGGTGATCAGCGCGGCGGTGTCGGAGACCGCGGTGACCTGCGGGTGGGCGGTGAGCACCCTCGCCACCGACTCGGCCCGCACATCCGTGACCACGACCTCGGCGCCCGCCTCGACCAGGTGGTCCACCAGGATGTGTCCCACCTTCCCCACACCCGCGATGCCGACCTTGCGGCCGGCCAGCTCCGGGGAGCCCCAGCGGTGCTGCGCGGAGGCGCGCATCCCCTGGAAGACGCCGAAGGCGGTGAGGACGGAGGAGTCGCCGGCGCCGCCGTTCTCGGGCGAACGCCCCGTGGTCCAGCGGTTGGTGCGGGCGACCACGTCCATGTCCTGGACGTAGGTGCCGACATCACAGGCGGTGACGTAGCGGCCGCCGAGGCCGGAGACGAACCGGCCGTAGGCGAGGAGGAGTTCCTCGCTCTTGACCTGGTCCGGGTCGCCGACGATGACCGCCTTGCCGCCGCCGTGCTCCAGCCCGGCGAGTGCGTTCTTGTAGCTCATGCCGCGCGAGAGGTTCAGCGCGTCGCGGAGCGCGGCCTCCTCGGGACGGGGCACACCGGGGTAGGCGTGGAAGCGGGTGCCGCCGAGAGCGGGACCCAGCGCGGTGGAATGGATGGCGATGACGGCTTTGAGGCCGCTGGGCCTGTCCTGGCACAGGACGACCTGTTCGTGTCCGCCCTGATCCGATCGGAAGAGGGTGTCCAGAACGTCGACCTCGGCCGGGCTGTCGACACTGACAGCGGGACGTACGTCAGTCACTGTGGTGACTCCTGTATGTCGAGGCGGATGCCCTCGGCGGGGTGGGGAGGGCCATAGGACGACTCTACGGCCGTCCGTGCCCGCCGGGGCAGCTGGTGCGTCACACTGCCACGACACGTCCGGGCCACTGGCCGTCGTGTCCACCTGCTGGGATCATCGGGAGCGGCGACCACCGGGAGGACACGCGTGCCGAAGGTTCCCTATGCGTCGTATCTGCGGGTCTACGAGCCGCTGGCGGCCTTTCCCGAACCCGAACGCTCCTACTGGGCGGAGTACGCCGCCCGCACCGACCTCCCGACCGCCCAGGACGAGCTGCGTGCCGCCCTGACCTCGCTGATCTCGGTGCCCCGGCGCGCCGCGCCGGAGCGGGAGAGCGGCGACGCGTTCGTCGCCGAGGTAGACGGGGTGCTCTGCGTCTGCCCCTGGCGGACGCGGCTGCGCGCGTGGCGGGCGCTGGAGGAGGCCGGCCACTGGATGATGCCGGACTCCGTGCTCGACCAGGCACTGCCCGTCGCAGCCCGCAGACGTGCGGAGCGCAACCACCAGCGCTGGTCCGAACGCAATCCCGACGCGCGGCCGTGGATCCGTTCCGCGCTCTGGCACGTGCCGATCCGCTGGTTCACGCTCTTCGACGACAGCGAGCGGGACTACCGCGCCCCCGGTGAGCCCGGTGAGCCCGGTGACCCCGGTGACCCCGGTGAGCCCGGTGAGCCGGGGGGCGGCCACGGCCCCGGAGCGCGGGCCGCCGGTGACGTCGGGGACGCGGACGGCGAGGGAAACGGACATCGGGGTGTCCGTAGTGCGCGCGAGGGCGCCACGAGCGGACAGGACGGGCGTGGGAGCGGACGCGAGGGCGGTGGCCGGGCGAGCGGGCGGGCGGACCGCCACGGGGGCGCCAGAGCCGCCGGGGACACCCCTGGGGACGGG
>NZ_BHZI01000188.1 GCF_004305975.1 Streptomyces otsuchiensis | reverse complement strand
GGTCACCGTCCGCCGCCGGTGGCGACGNGCGGGGCGGGCCGCAAGATCCAGTGGACGGGGCACCAGCGCCTACCCTGGTCGCATGCAGCTCTTCTCCGGTCACGAGCACGCCCCGCGCGGCGTGGTGGACGGCCTGCCGGCGTGGGACCGGTGTGCGGTGATGGGCGTGGTCAACGTCACGCCCGACTCCTTCTCCGACGGCGGGATGTGGTTCGAGCCCCGGGCGGCGGTCAAACACGGCCTGGAACTGGTCGCGGACGGCGCCGACCTGGTGGACGTGGGAGGTGAGTCCACCCGGCCGGGCGCGAGCCGGGTGGACGAGTCGGAGGAGCTGCGCCGGGTCGTACCGGTGGTGCGGGCCCTGGCCGCCGAGGGGGTGACGGTCAGCGTCGACACCATGCGGGCGTCGGTCGCCGCCGAGGCGGTCGCCGCCGGAGCGCGGCTGGTCAACGACGTCAGCGGTGGCCGCGCGGACTCCCGGATGGTGCCGGTCGTCGCCCAGCTGGGCGTGCCCTTCGTGGTGATGCACTGGCGCGGGCAGAGCTCCGACATGAACGAGCGTGCCGTCTACGGCGACCCCGTGGCCGAGGTGCTGGCCGAGCTGCGGGAGGCCGTGGACGCCGCCGTCGACGGCGGCATCGCGGAGGAGCGGATCGTCGTCGACCCCGGCCTCGGCTTCGCCAAGGAGGCGCCGCACGACCTCGCGCTGGTCGCCGGGCTGCGCCGGCTCGGCGCCGAGCTGGGCCGGCCGATGCTGGTCGCCGCCTCGCGCAAACGTTTCCTCGGGCGGGTGCTGGCCACGCCGGACGGCAGTCCGCCGCCCGCACGCGAGCGGGACGCGGCCACCGCCGCGGTGAGTGCCCTCGCAGCCCGCGACGGCGCGTGGGCGGTGCGGGTGCACGCCGTCCGCGCCAGCGCCGACGCCGTGCGGGTCGCCCGCGCGGTGGAGGAGGCATCCCGGCCGTGGGACGAGGGCGGCGACGGTCAGGCCGGCGCCGGTCAGGGCGGCAGGGGGAGCCGGTGAACGCGGGCACCGATGTCGAGGCGGTCGAGGCGGCCAACACCGCCCTCTACGACGCGCTGGAACGCGGCGACCTGGAGGCGATGGCCGACCAGTGGCTGCACGACCGGGTCAGCGTCGTCCACCCCGGCTGGCCGGTCCTCACCGGCCGGGCCGAGGTGATGCGTTCCTACGCGCTGATCATGGCCGGCACGGAGTACATCCAGTTCTTCCTGACCGATGTCGAGATCGAGGTGCTCGGCGACACCGCGCTGGTCACCTGCACCGAGAACATCCTCAGCGGCGGACCGGCGGAGGACGACGGTTCGGCCGGCCCGCTGGTCGGCGGGCTGGTGGTCGCGACCAATGTCTTCCGCCGCACGGAGGAAGGCGGTTGGAAGATCTGGGCGCACCACGGCTCACCCGTCCTGGTGGACGAGGACGAGGACGAGGACGACGAGGGGGGCGACGGGCCCTCGGAGCCCGGCGCGGCCGAACTCTGAGCCGCACGGCAGCCGTTGGCCCCGGCAGCCGTTGGCCCCGGCCGCCGTTGGTCCGGGCCGCCGTTGGCCCCGGCCGGGTGGGCCGGGGCCGGACGCTACGTCCTCAGGCGTTGGGCGCCACGTCGGTCCCGGCGCCCCGGCGCCGGACGGACACCAGGTCGGGCCGCGCTCCGTCGGCCGGTTCGGCTGCGGTGGGAGCCGCCGGAGCCGCCGTCGCTTCCGCGGGTTCGGGCTGAGCGGCCCCGGTACCCGGCTCGCCGTGTGACGCGCCGCAGGGGCCGCAGCCACCACCGTCCGACGGACCGCAGCCGCCACCGGCGGCCGTGCCACAACCCCCGCCGTGCGCCGCCTCCTTGACGCGATGGGCCGGGAGCGTCGTGGTCTCCGCGCCCTCCACCTCGAACCCGGCGTCCGCGATCATCTCCAGGTCGGCCCGTCCCGCCTGGCCCTCGCTGGTGAGGTAGTCGCCTAGGAAGATCGAGTTGGCCAGGTGCAGCGCCAGCGGCTGAAGCGAGCGCAGCTGGACCTCCCGGCCCCCGGCCAGCCGCACCTCGGCGTCCGGGCAGACGAACCGCACCATCGCCAGAATGCGCAGCGCGCGGCGCGGGGTGAGGTTCCACTCCCCGGCCAACGGGGTTCCCTCGAACGGGATCAGGAAGTTCACCGGCACCGAGTCCGGGTCCAGCGCGCGGAGTTCGAAGACCACGTCGACCAGGTCCTCGTCGCTCTCGCCCATGCCCGCGATCAGCCCGGAGCACGCCGAGAGCCCGGCGGTCCGGGCCTGGCGCACGGTCTCCACCCGGTCGGCGTAGGTGTGGGTGGTGGTGATCTGCCCGTACATCTCCTCGGAGGTGTTCAGGTTGTGGTTGTAGGCGTCCGCGCCGGCCTCGCGGAGCCGCCCGGCCTGGCCGTCGCCGAGCAGGCCCAGGCAGGCGCACACCTCGACGTCCGCGTGTTCGTCCTTGATCGCCTCGATGGTGCGCGAGACCCGGTCCACGTCCCGGTCGGACGGGCCGCGGCCGCTGGCCACCAGGCAGACCCGCTTGGCGCCGCCCGCGACACCCGCGCCGGCGGCGCGCACGGCCTCCTCGGGCTTCAGCCAGGAGTACTTGAGGATGCCCGCCGTCGAGCCGAGTCGCTGCGAGCAGTAGGAGCAGTCCTCCGGGCACAGCCCGGACTTGAGATTGACCAGGTAGTTCAGCTTCACCCGCCGCCCGAACCACTGGCGGCGGACCTTTCCGGCCGCCGCCACCACGTCCAGCAGCTGGTCGTCGGACGTCGCCAGCACGGCGAGCGCTTCCTCACGGGTGGGCGACTCGCGCCGCATTCCCTTGGCCACGAGGGTGTTCAGCAGGTCCATGGTGCTGATCCTCGCGCACGTCAGGGCGCGGGGGGAAGCGAGCGGCCACGTGATGTCCGCGATGCGCCCGGCGGGTGCGCCGGAGCATTTCCGGCCCGGAGCGTCCCCGGCCTGGCCCGGGCCGGGTGCGTCCGTGCGCGCTCAGGTCAGCCAGCGCTCCGGCCCCGCCGAACGGCGGCCCAGCCGGGACCGCTCGGCCTGCGCCGCGATCTCGCCCTCCGCGTACTCCAGATCCAGCATCCGGGCCGCCGCGGTGCCGTTGGCGCCGTGGTGGACCTGGAGTTCGGCCAGCCGCAGCCGCTGCATCCACGGGCCCTGGCCCACCCGCATGCTCTGCACCTTGGCGTGCGGCACCAGCGTGTGCACGCGGCGCAGCCGTCCCTGACGCGCCACGAAGACGGTGTCGGTCACCCCGTGGCCGTACCCCCGGTACCAGATCGGCACCGCCCAGCGAGCCCGTCTCGGTGCCGGACGCACCGAGGCGACCGCCTCGTCGATCGACACCCCGGGCAGGAACCGGGACACCAGCTCCGCGCAGACCGCGCGGTCCGCCACCGGGACCAGCATCCCGCTGTCGTTGCCCTCGCCCGCCACCTCCAGCTCCACGCGGGCCCAGCCGCGCGAGCGCCACAGCAGCGGCTCCACCACGCGCACCGACTGCACGCGGCCGGGCGGCACCGTGGCGTGGTCACGCTGCAACAGGCCGTGGTCCAGACGCAGGCCGTCCGGGGACTCGCTCACCGTCCAGTCGTACTGGCTGAGGAAGCCGCCGATGCCCGACTGCCAGGCGATCGCGAGCACGGGCACACACAGCGCGACCGTCGCGAAGATGCTGGAGGTGCCCAGGTAGACCAGCGGGGCCACCACCAGCAGACCCAGCAGCGCGGCCCAGCCCGAGCCGAGCAGCGCCAGTGCCCAGGCCAGGGTCTTGGCATCGACGCGCAGCAGCTCCTGCGCCGGAGCCTCCCCGGCGCTGCGGGCGGCCTCCGGGGTGATCCCGGCGGCGCGCGCCAGTAGTTCGGCACGCAGCTCCCGTGCCTCGGTCTCGCCGAGGAACGCCAGCTCGTCGGAGGAACCGGCGCCCACCACCTCCATCTTGAGCTTGGCCACGCCCACCAGCCGGGCGAGCAGCGGACGGCTCAGATCGATCGACTGGATGCGGTCCAGGCGCAGATGGGCGCTGCGGCGGAACAACAGGCCGGTACGGATGCGCAGTTCGGTGTCGGTGACCAGGAAGCGGGTCACCCGCCAGGAGAGGAAGCCGTACAGCACGGCGGCGAGCAGCACCGCGGCCAGGATGCCGAGCAGCGGCGCCGCGCCCAGCTCGGCCAGTGCGCGCACCCGCTGCGGGTCCTGGAGGGCGAGCGCGGCGAGGCCGGCCAGCGGGGCCCAGGCGCGCCGCCACGGGGTGACCGGGTGCAGTCGCTTGCCCTGCCCGGCCGGGAACGCCTCCTCGGCGACGGCGGTGCCGGGGTCGGCGACGGCTTCCGCGACCGCCTGCGAGGGCTCGCCCGCTGCGGCCGGTTTGTCCGCCGCAGTCGGTTTGTCTGGTCCGGGGGCGGCGCCCGGTCCGGCAGACGTGCCCGGTCCGGGAGACGCGGGTGAGGCGGGCGCCTCGGACGGCGCGGGGGTCCCAGGCGGCGCGGGTGTCTCGGAAGAGGGGGGCGCGTCCGGGGCGGCGTCGGCGCCGGTCGCCGGCCGCTCGCGGTCCCCGTCAGTCATCACAGGCCCGCCGAACGCGCTTCGCCCAGCTCGGTGAGCCGGTCGCGGAGCCGCTCCGCCTCGTCCGGGGCCAGCCCGGGAATGGTCGCGTCGCTGGCAGCGGCGGCCGTGTGGAGCTGGAGCCGCGCCAGTCCGAACTTGCGGTCCAGCGGCCCCGAGGTGACCTCGACCAGCTGCATCCGCCCGTAGGGGACCACTGTCATCTGCCGCCAGAGCACGCCCTTGCTGATCAGCAGGTCGTCCGCCCGCTCCAGATAGCGCCAGGACCGGTGGTGGCGGCCGACGACCCACCACACCCAGAGCGTCAGGAGCAGCGGTCCCGCGCCCAGCAGCGCCCAGACCGGCGCGCCGAGCACCAGGGGCAGCACCACGGCGACCAGCAGCATCGGCATGGTCCACATCAGCAGCACGAGCCGCCAGACGGTCAGCAGCGCGGGCTTGACCCGCTGCCATTCCTCTGCGGGCGGGGCCTCGGCGGGCGGGTCGGCCGGGGGCTCTGCGACGCTGTCCATGGGTAGAGCTTACGGTCCCGTAGCGGCCTGCCATCAGGTCGCGGGGTGCCCGCCGGGCGCCGGGGCTCCCAACCCGGCGGGAAGCTGCCAGACTGACCGGCATGGCGGAGACGAGCACCGGTACCACCCCCTCGCGCACCCCCCTCGGCACCGGCGCGCCCGCCGGCGCGGGCACGGCGACGACGGTGGGCGTCGGCGGCGCGGCGGAGAGCACCGACATGGTGCTCAACATCGGGCCGCAGCATCCCTCGACCCACGGAGTGCTGCGGCTGCGGCTGGTGCTGGACGGTGAGCGGATCTCACAGGCCGAGCCGATCGTCGGGTACATGCACCGTGGCGCGGAGAAGCTGTTCGAGGCGCGTGACTACCGGCAGATCATCGTGCTCGCCAACCGGCACGACTGGCTGTCGGCGTTCTCCAACGAGCTGGGCGTGGTGCTGGCCGTGGAGCGGATGCTCGGCATGGAGGTGCCGGAGCGGGCGGTGTGGCTGCGCACGCTGCTCGCCGAGCTCAACCGCGCGCTCAACCACCTGATGTTCCTGGGCTCCTATCCGCTGGAACTGGGCGGCATCACGCCGATGTTCTACGCGTTCACCGAGCGCGAGGACCTCCAGCACGTGATGGAGGAGCTGTCCGGCGGCCGGATGCACTACATGTTCAACCGCGTCGGAGGACTGAAGGAGGACCTGCCGGCCGGCTGGACCGGCCGTGCCCGCGACGCGGTGGCGGGCGTTCGCGGCCGGCTGGGGCGGTTCGACGAACTCGTCCTCGGCAACGAGGTGTTCCGCGCCCGGACCCGAGGCGTCGGGGTGCTCGACGCGGACGTGGCGAAGGAGTACGGCGTCTCCGGGCCGATCGCCCGCGCCAGTGGCCTCGACTTCGACCTCCGGCGGGACGAGCCGTACCTCGCCTACGGCGAACTCGGCTCGGTGGTAAGGGTGATCACCCGTACCGAGGGTGACTGCCTGGCCCGGTTCGAGGTGCTGCTGGAACAGACCCGGAACGCCCTGGAGATCGCCGACGCCTGTCTCGACCGGCTCGCCGACCTGCCGCCGGGCCCGGTCAACCAGCGGCTGCCGAAGGTGCTGAAGGCCCCGGAGGGCGCCACCTACGCCTGGACGGAGAACCCGCTCGGCCTCAACGGCTACTACCTGGTCTCCAAGGGTGAGAAGACGCCCTACCGGCTGAAGTTGAGGTCGGCGTCGTTCAACAACATCCAGGCGCTGGGGCAGTTGCTGCCCGGCACCCTGGTCGCGGACATGGTCGCGATCCTCGGATCGTTCTTCTTCGTCGTCGGCGACATCGACAAGTAGCCGTCACGGAGTCCCCGGAAGCCCCGATGTGCGGAGGCCCGGGAGGGCGGACCTGCGCGCGGCGGCCGCACGCCCCCGGCAGCGCCGCGGATCACTCCCCGCTGTGCCCCGACGCGGCCCGCAGCAGGCGGAGCTGGCCGATCTCGGCGGCGTTCTTCATCAGCTCCGCGTTCACCCACGCGGCCATGTCGGAGACCCGGTGCGCCGGATCGCCCTGCCAGGGGAACGGCGCCACGGCGTCCAGGTCGGCCTCGGTCAGCCGGTCGAGGGCGGCGCGCCACTCCTCCCGCAACGCGGTCAGCCGTGCCACGGTGGCGGCGCCCGCGCCGGGCCAGGCCACCGCCGTGCGGTCCGGTGGCGTCCGTCCTGCGGCATGGGCGAGAGCCGTGCTCCACCACCAGTCGATGTGCCAGCTCAGCCAGCCGATCGTCGGCACCGGCACCGGGTCCGGTTCGGTGTCGGCCCAGTCCGGCTCCCAGCCGCCGTCCGGCGCCGGGCGCATCGTCCAGCACAGCGGACCGGGCTCCCAGAGGAAGTCCTCGGGGGTCAGCCGTTCCAGGTGGTAGTCGAAGAGCGCCCAGGTGAGGTCGAACTGGCCGCGCAGCAGCGCATGTCGTGCGGTGTCCATCCGGGGACCCTGACACGGCGGACGGGTCCACCGGAAACGGTTTGCGGCCCCGCCCGTCACTCAGCCGGAGCCCGGTCCCGGTCCTGGTCCCGACGCCGAGCCGGAGCCCTTCGCACGCCGGGCCGACCCCATCGGCGCCCGCACCAGCGTGTCGTCGACGAAGCAGAACCTCCAGTCCTCGCCCGGCTCGGCCGACTGGATCACCGGATGCCGGGCCTCGGCCGCGTGCCGCCGGGAATGCTGGTGCGGGGAGTCGTCGCAGCAGCCGACGTGACCGCAGCTGGTGCACAGCCGCAGCTGCACCCAGTCGTCGCCCAGCACCCGGCACGCCTCGCACGCCTGCGCCTCGGTGTCGGTCACCTTGATCTGGTCGAGATGGGTGCAGGAGGTGCTGATGGTCTCCTCACGGACGTAACTCCAGTTGGAACGCAGCAGCCGGTCCGGCATCACCCGCGCCAGGAAGCGGGAGCCCGACGCCAGCAGCGGTGCGATCACCGCCAGCAGCAGCACGTACAGGGCGACGAACGGCCCGATCCGGGCGTCGAGCCCGGCCGCGATGGCCAGCGTGGCGAGAATCAGCGAGAACTCGCCGCGCGCCAGCACCGTCAGCCCGATGTTGGCCGCGCCCCGCTGGTTGAAGCCGAAGAGGCGCGCGCCGACGATCCCGGCGGAGACATTGGTGAGCACCGTGAGACAGACCGCGATGACGGCGGGCACGGCGACCCCGCCGAGGTCGCCGACGTCGATGGTCAGACCGAAGGCGACGAAGAACACCGTGGCGAGCACGTCCCGCAGCGGCAGCACCATCTTCTCCACCCGCTCCCGGAACCGGGTACGGGAGATGACCAGGCCGATCATCAGCGCGCCGATCGCGTCCGAGACGCCGACGTCCTCCGCCAGCCCCGCCACCAGCACCACCAGACCGATGGTGACCACCACCAGCAGCTCGTCCTCCCGGCTGCCGACCAGCGCCCCCACCGCTCGCGCGCCCCACCGGGCCACGGCGAACAGCAGCACCAGGAAGCCGAAGCTGACGGCGATGTCGCGCACCAGCTCGCCCGCCGTGTCGGAGTCGGACAGCACCGGCGAGAGCAGCGCCAGATAGAACGCCAGGAACAGGTCCTCGATGACGATGATGCCGAGGATCACCGGTGTCTCGGCGTTGGCGAGGCGGCGCAGCTCGATCAGCAGCTTGGTCGCGATGGCCGAGGAGGAGATCCCGAGCGCCCCCGCCACCACCAGCGCCTCCGCCGCGCCCCAGCCCAGCGCGAAGCCGAACAGCAGCCCGGCGGTGATGTTCAGCCCGATGTAGCAGGCGGCGGCCAGGAAGAGACGTCTGCCGCCGCCGACCACCTGGTCCAGCGGGAACTCGACACCCAGGTGGAAGAGCAGCAGGACCAGACCGAGGGAGGCGAGCAGCGCCAGGTCGTCGGGGTTCTCGATCAGCACCGGCCCCGGAGTCCCCGGGCCCAGCAGGATGCCCACCAGCATGTAGCACGGCACCGACGGCAGCCCCACCCGGCGGGCGCCGCGCGCGACCAGTCCGGCGAGCAGCAGGGCCGCGCCCAAACCGACCAGGTCGGCGTGCACCGGCGGCCGCCCTCAGCCCTCGTAGAAGGTCGCGGAGAGCACCGCGGCCAGCTTGCGGGCCTGTTCCTCACTCAGTTCGAGCACCGCGGTCGGGTCGGCGGAGCCCTTGGTGAACACGTACAGGTCGCGGGTGCCGCCGGAGCGCACCACCACCGAGACCCGGTCCTCGGCACTGCCGAGGTCGACGTCGTACCGCGTCCCGACGCCCGGTAGTTCGACGACGTGCACGCCCTGGCCCATGACAGCTCCTCGGCGGTTCGGCGCGTCCGCCGGGGGCGGCGGGCGCGCGGCCCGTGACCGGTGGCGCGGCGCGGGCGCTGCGGCGAGCGGCCGGACGTGCGCCTGGGCGCCGGGTGCGCACGCCCGGCGCGGCCACCGGTGTGGCGGCTTCGACGCCACACACGAAGCGTGGCAGCAAACGCGCCGGCCCGCCCCACGAGCTGCGCCGGACGGCCGCGCGCGGCCCGTCAGCGCTCTCCCGGCCGACGCTCTCCCTGCCGTCGCGTACCGGCCCGCCGTTCGCCGCCGGTCACCCCGGGACGCCCAACGGCGGGTCCACACCCACCGGCTGCACCAGCCAGCTGAATCCGCCGAACCCCGCCGGGTCGGTCAGCTCCGCCGCCTCCCCGGCCCGCGCGAGCGCCCGCAGATAGCCGCCGGGGTCGGTACGGGCCAGCTCCAGCGGTGGCCTGCCGCCGTCGGTGCCCAGCTCGCGCAGCGCCGCCCGCTGGGTCAGCAGCCGCCACGCGCCCGCCCCGGCGGCCCCGGCCGCCGCCGCGCCGCACGCGTCCAGCGCCACGTGCGCCGTCAGGTCGCAGCTGCCGTCCGGGACGGGTGCGACCTGGCGGCCGTCCCGGTAGCCGGTCAGGGTCCCCAGCGGCGGCCGGTCCGCTCGGCGGTGCGCGTAGTCCACGGCGACGGCCAGCCCACGCGAGACGGCGCCCACCGCCGCCGTCCACGCCGCGTCACGCGGCCGCCCGATCTCGGCCCGCTCGCCCGGCGCGCCGGAGAGCGGCCACCAGCGCTCCAGCCACGCCGCGTCGGCCCCGTCCACCACCGCGCCCGGCGTCTCCCGGCCGTCGCCGTCCACCAGGACGTACCGGGCGACTCCGTCGGTGCCGGTCTCGGCCACGTCCAGCGGCACGTTGTCCAGCCACTCGTTGGCGAACAGCAGCCCCCGCACGGGGGCAGGCGGCTCGGCGCACCACTCGACGCGGGGGTCGAGGCCGGCCGGCCGTGCCGCGCGCTCCACCGCGCGGGGGCGCACCCGTCGTGCCGTCCCGGGCGGCAGCGCGGCCAGCACCCCGGTCACCAGCTCGCCGCGCCCCGCGCCGACGTCGACCAGGTCCAGCGTGGCGGGGTGGCCGAGTGCCTCGTCCACGCGCAGCAGCAGCCGGGCCACGGCCGCGGCGAACAGCGGGGAGGCGTGCACCGCCGTCCGGAAGTGCGCTGCGGGCGCCTCGCGGATGAAGAACCCCGGCGCGTCCGCCGGATCGCGGGCGTAGAGGGCGCGTTCGGCCGCGGTGCGCCAGCCGGTGGGGCCGCCACCGTCCACCGCCCGCACCCCGCCGCCCGGGCGCCCGCCACGCGGCCCGCCCCGTCGTCCCGCTCCCGTTCCCGTTCCCGTTTCTGTTCCCGTTCCCGCGTCCACCGCAGCACCGTACGCAGTCGGCACGCGCCGCCGGAACCCGCCCGTTCCGTCCCGGCCGGTCCCGCTCGGCACGGCACGCCGTCCACCTTGAGGACTAGTCGCCGTTCCGACGGATCGCCCCTCCGGGTGACTCCGGGCCGCACGACACCTGCCTACGCTGGGTGACATGACCCGGCTCTACGACTTCCTGCGTCGCCACCCCACCCTGGTGGACGGCTCCTGGAGTCTGGTGCCGTTGCTGATCTCCCTGATGTGGGTCTTCAGCGACGACCCGTACGGCGCGACCGGCCCCTGGCCGGCCGCCACGGCCGTGGTCCTCGCGCTCTACCTCGTCACCACCCTGCGCCGCCGTGCGCCGCAGCCGATGCTGCTCCTCGCCTTCGTGACCGGAGTGGCGCAGCTGATCTTCGACACGGGGCCGTCCCCGGCCAACTTCGCCTTTCTGGTGATCACCTACACGGTGGCGTCCGGGGCGGTGCGGTGGGCGTCCCGCCTGGCACTGGCGGGCGCGCTGGCCGCGCCGACCGTCGCCGCCCTGCGCTGGCCGGACAGCAACCACCAGGGCGTCGGCTACGCCGTCTTCGACACGATCCTGATCACCGTCTGCTTCGCTCTCGCCTGGGTCCTCGGCGACTCGCTGCGCACCCGCCGCGCCTACTACGCGGAACTGGAGGAGCGGGCGAGCCGGCTGGAGCACGAGCGGGCCACCGAGGCCCGGATCGCCGTCGCCGCCGAACGCGCCCGCATCGCCCGCGAGCTGCACGACGTCGTCGCGCACAACGTCTCCGTGATGGTCGTCCAGGCCGACGGCGCCGCCTACGTCTTCGACGCCGCGCCCGAGCAGGCCCGCACCGCGCTCACCACCATCTCCAGCACCGGGCGCCAGGCGCTCACCGAGATGCGCCGGCTGCTCGGCGTACTCCGCGACGACGGCACGGAGCGCGAGCCCGGCGACTACGTGCCGCAGCCCGGACTGGAGCAGCTGGACGACCTCATCGACCAGGTGCGCGGCACGGGCCTGCCCGTGGAGTGCCGGTGCGACGGCAGCCCCCGGCCGCTGCCCAGCGGCGTGGAGCTGACGGCCTACCGGATCGTGCAGGAGGCGCTGACCAACACCAGGAAGCACGGCGGCCCCGGCGCCCACGCCAACATCCGCCTCACCTACGGCGGCGACGCGTTGTCCGTCCTCGCGGAGGACGACGGGCGCGGCGCCCAGGCGTGGCTGTACGGCGAACGCGGCGCGGACGGCCACGGGCACGGCCTGATCGGCATGCGGGAGCGGGTCGGGATGGTCGGCGGCAGCCTGGAGACCGGCCCGCGGCCGGGCGGCGGCTTCCGGATCAGGGCCACACTGCCGGTCACCAACGGCCGGCCGGTGACCGTCGCCGCCGCCGGCACGGCGCCCGCCGGGAC
>NZ_BHZI01000187.1 GCF_004305975.1 Streptomyces otsuchiensis | reverse complement strand
CCCCGAAAGGCCCGCCGTGACCAGCGCGAGTGACGAGACCGACGACCTGAAAGCCCTGCGCGCCGGCATGGCCCGCTGGGGTGACGCCCTCAGTGAGGGCCATGTCGAGGCCGAGGAAGGCGGGGAGTTCTCCCGCGAGAAGTGGGAGCTGGTCCGCCGCAGCGGTGTCCTCGGCCTTCCCTTTCCCGAACGGTGGGGCGGAGCCGGTCAGCCGCTCACGACCACCCTGCACGTGCTGGAGACGCTCGGCGAGACCTGCCGCGACTCCGGACTGAGCTTCTGCGTCACCACCTCCATGGCCAGCACCGGCGTGCCCCTCGCCGCGTTCGGCACCGAGGACCAGCGCGAGCGGTACCTCACCCGCGTCATCAGCGGTGAGGCCGTCGGCGCGCACGCCATCACCGAGCCGGGCGGAGGCTCCGACGCCATGGCGATGACGACGCGCGCCGTCCGCGACGGGGACGACTTCGTCCTGACCGGCGGCAAGGCGTTCGTCAGCAACGGGCCGATAGCGGACCTATTCGTGGTCTACGCCCGCACCCGCCCCGAGGGTGGCCCGCTCGGCACCACGGCCTTCCTGGTTCCGCGCGAGACCCCCGGCCTCGCCGTAGGCCGCCCGGCCCGCAAGATGGGGCTGCGCACCGCTCCGCTGGCGGAGCTGCACCTCGACGAGGTCCGGGTCCCGGCGGGCCAGGTCGTCGGCCGCGTCGGGGGCGGACTGATGGTGCTCGACCACGTCATGAAGCGGGAGATCCTCTTCGGCTTCACCGTGGCGCTCGGCGAGATGCGCCACCGGCTGGGCCGGAGCGTGGAGTACGCGCGGACGCGACGGTCGTTCGGCCGCCCGATCGGCGCCTACCAGGCCGTCTCGCACCGCGTCGCCGAGATGAAGATCCGTACCGAGACCACCGCGCTGTGGCTGTACTCCACGGCCGCCCGGCTCACCGCCGGGGAGGACGTCACCGCCGACCTGGCGATCACCAAGGTCCTCGCCAGCGAGGCCGCCCTGACCACCAGCCTCGCCGCCGTCCAGCTCTTCGGGGGCCACGGCTACATGACGGAGTACGGGCTGGAGAAGGACCTGCGCGCCGCCGTCGCGGGCACCATCTACTCCGGCACCAACGACATCCAGTACAACCGGATCGCCTCCACCCTGGGGCTCGGCGGATGACCGGCGGGGGCCGGGTACCGCCCGCCACGCCGCGGGTGCCCCAGGTGGGCACCGCGCCCGCGCCGCTGCTGAAGGTCTGCGGCGCCACCACCGAGGCGGAGGTCCGCGCCGCGCGGGCTGGCGGCGCGGACCTGCTCGGGCTCTGGCACGGAGTCCCCGGCGGCAGGAGCGACCTGACGGCCGAACGGCTGACCGCGCTCGCCGCCGCCACCCGGGAGGGTGACGGCCCCGTCCCGGTGCTGGTCACCTTCGCCCATGACGCCGAGGCCATCGCGGAAACGGCGCTGGCCGCCGGCGTCCGCTGGCTCCAGCTGCACGCCTTCCAGCCGCCGTCGACGGTGGCCGCGCTCCGCGCCGAGCTGCCGGACGCGATGATCGTCAAGGCGGTCCACCTCCAGGACGGGCGCTGCCTGGAGCGGCCACTGCTGTCCGCCTACGCGCACACCGGCACCGACCTTTTCCTGGTGGACACCACGACCGCCGACGGACGGGTCGGCAGCACGGGTGTGAGCGCGCCGCCGGAGGCGGTCCGGGCGCTGCTCCCGGCCCTGGAGCGGCCGTTCCTGCTGGCCGGCGGCGTGAGAGCGGACGCGCGCGGACGCTACGCCGAGGTCACCGGTCATCCCGGCTACCGGGGCGTGGACGTCGACAGTGCCGCCCGGGGCCCGGACGGGCTGCTCGACCGCGCCGCCGTGGCCCGCCTCGTCCACGCCTGGACCGCCCCGGCGCCGCTGCCCGGCGCCGTTCCCCCTCCGGAAGGAACCACACCATGAGCACCCCGTTCGTCGACGCCCTGCTCGCCGCGGAGCGGCCCGTCGTGATGGAGGTCAAGGCGCGCGACGCGCAGGGCGCGGACCTGCTGCGCGGCCGTCGCCCCGGCGACGTGGCCGCGGCCTACGCCGCCGCCGGGGCGCCGTGCGTCTCGGTGGTGACCGGCCGCTGGTTCGGCGGCACGCCCGCGATGCTGCGGGAGGTGGCCGACCGGGTGCGGGTGCCGTTGCTGCAGAAGGACTTCATCACCCGCCGGAGCCAGCTGGAGACGGCCCGCGAACTGGGGGCGTCGGCGGTGCTGCTGACCGCCGCGCTCCTCCCGGCGGAGGCGATGCGCTCGCTGGCCGCGGCCTGCCACGAGCGCGGGCTGACCCCGTTCGTGGAGATCGCGTCGATGGACGAGATCACGGAGCTGCCCGAGCCGGACAAGTGCGTGCTGGCGGTCAACGCCAAGGACATCAAGCTGCGGGAGCGGGACGCGGGCGATTCCCGTCGCGGTCCGGAGCTGCTGCCCGCGCTTCGGGCGGCCGGCACGCGCTGCCCGGTCAGTGCGAGCGCGGTGGACACGCCCGGGTCGGCGGCGGCGCTGCTGGCCGCCGGGTTCGCCGGGCTGCTGGTGGGCGGGGCGCTGCTGCGCGCCGACAGCGTCTCCGCGTGGGTCGCCGAGTTCGACGCCGCTCGGGCGGGGCGCCAGACGCTCACGGCGGGCGCCTCGTCGCCGCCTGCCGGCGCCCCGGCACGGGTCGGGGAGGCCGCCGGTGGCGGTCGGGCCGGAGGCCCGGCCGGTCCCTTCGGGACCGCCGTCGCAGGAAGCCCCGCATGAGGGCCGCACCCGGGCCGGCCGTGGCGCCCGCCGCGGGCCCCGCCTCGCCACCGCACGGCGGCGAGACGGGGGCCGGTGCCGCCGAGGCGGCGGGTACCGCACAGCGGGTGGAGCTGCGCGACGGCGACGTGCGGATCGGCGCGCTGCTCGCCCTTCCCACGACGGAGCCCCGCGCACTGGTGGTGGCGATCCACGGGCGGGCCATGTCGCCCGGGTACTTCGACGGTCCGGTCGACCCGCGCGGCTCGCTGCTGGCGGACGGCGCCGCCCTCGGCTACACCGTGCTGGCGGTGGAACGGCCCGGCTACGGCACATCCGCCGGCAGCCTTCCGCACGGGCTGCCACTGGCCGGCCAGGCGCGGACCCTGCGGCGCGCGCTGCGCGGACTCACCGCGGCCACGGCGGTGGGTGCCGGCGTGCTGCTGCTCGGGCACTCCGACGGTGGCAAGGTCGCCATCCACCTCGCGGGCGAGGACTGGGACGGCCGGCGGCCCGGTGACCGGCTGCTGGGGCTGGACGTCAACGGCTGCGGACGCCACTACGCGCGTGCGGCGCTGCACTTCCCCGACACCCTGGCGGGCGGGGCCTCCAGCCTCAACTGGGGTCCGCTGCGGCTCTATCCGCGCGGGACCTTCCAGGCCAGCCGGGCGCTGATGCGGCCGGTGCCGGTCCGGGAGGAGGCGGAGACCCCGCACTGGCCGGTGGAGTTCCCCGGCGCGGCGGCCCGGGTGCGCTGCCCCGTGCGGCTGACCTTCGGGGAACAGGAACGCTGGTGGGAGCTGGGGAGCCGCGAACTGTCGGCGACGGCCGCGGCGTTCACCTCGGCACCGGCGCGGATCGACCGTGTCGCCGAGGCGGGGCACAACCTCTCCCTGGGCCACGCCGCCCGGCTCTACCATCTGCGGGCGCTGGCCTTCCTGGAGGAGTGCCTCACGGGCCGGGCCACGGGCCACGGCTGAGCCGTCCCCCTCGGGCCGGCCGGCCACGGCCGGGTACCGGTCGGCCCCTGGACGCTGGCGCATGCGCCTGAGCGTTCCGGCCATGGATCGCCGGCGCCCGTACTGATGACATGTGCTGTAGACGCGGCGAGAACCTTCGCCGTCCCGCCGTGGTCAGCGCCGCCCGGCCCGTCCGGCCGCGCGGCCCTCGCCGCCCCGTCCCGCCGCCGAGCCGGAGAAGGACCTCAGATGCGCGCGTCCCGCCCCCACGAACAGGCACTTACGCGTCCGCCGCTGCCGCCGCGCGCACAGGCCACCGCGGACCCCTCCTCCGGTCCCGGCGTGTCCACCGCGGCGGCCGGCGGCAGGGCCGCCACCGCGCTGCTGTACGCGGCGGTGGTCTCGGTGGGGCTGATGGCGGGGCTCTTCTTCGCCTACGACATCTCGGTGATGCCAGGGCTGGCGGAGACGGGTGACATCACCTACGCCACGGCGATGCAGAGCTTCAACTCGACCATCGACAGCAGCGGGGCGTTCGGGCTGGTCTTCGTCGGAGCGCTGGTCAGCAGCGCCGGTGCGGCGCTCGCGCAGTACCGCGCCGGGCGGCGCGCGCTCGGCCACCTCGTCGCCGCGGCCACGGTCTGCTACCTGGTCATGCTCGCGGTGACCATGGGAGTGAACATCCCGCTCAACGAGGAACTCGCGGCGATCGGCGATCCGGCGGCCGCGGGCGACCTCTCGGTGGTCGACGACTTCCGCGCCACCTGGGTGGCGACCAACATCGCACGCACCGCCCTGTGCGTGGCCGCCCTGGCACTGCTCACCCGGGCCTGTCACCTCCACGGGCGGGGCAGCTCCCACCCGCGGAGGTGAGATGAGCGTCCGTCAAACGGCCGGCGGGATTCTTTCACCGGCGACCGGAACCGCGGGAGGCCCGCCCTCCGGCGAAGCGTATTCCACAGGTGGGTGGTGTCTCGTCCCGCCGTTTGTCCGAAACGGCTGAGAGGCTGAAAGCACAGAACCTTTCTTTGCCATAGCTAATACCAGCAGGGTGAAATCGACCCGGCCAATCCACTACGCAGCGTGTGCGTCGGGCGCCTCGGTCGATGCCGCGATCAGTGACACTCGGTCATCAGCCGGCGGCGACCGCCGGCGCCGCGCGGGCGGTGTTCCGGTCCGGGCCCGCGGCGAGCAGCCGGCGGATCTCCCGTGCCGCCGCCCGGCCGGCGCGATTGGCGCCGATCGTCGAGGCGGAGGGACCGTACCCGACGAGGTGGATCCTGGGGTCGCGTACGGCGCGCGTGCCGTCGAGCCGGATGCCCCCACCGGGCTCGCGCAGGCGCAGCGGTGCGAGGTGAGCGGTCACCGGGCGGAAACCGGTCGCCCAGAGGATCATGTCGGCGCGCACCTCCCGGCCGTCCGCCCACCGCACACCGGTCTCGGTGACGCGCTCGAACAGCGGCAACCGGGAGAGCACACCGTCCTCACGGGCGCGGCGCATCGCCTCGGTCATGGGGAGTCCGGTGACGGAGACGACGCTCTGGGGCGGGAGTCCGTCCCTCACCCGGCGCTCGACCATGGCGACGGCTTCCCGCCCCAGGTCCGAGTCGAACGGCTCCTCGCGGAACAGCGGCGGCCGCCGGGTCACCCATGTGGTCTCGCGGGCCGTCCCGGCGACTTCCAGCAGGTGCTGGACGGCGGAGGTACCGCCGCCGACGACGATCACCCGCGCGTCCGTGAACTCCTCGGGACCGCGGTAGTCGGCGGTGTGGAGCTGCCGCCCGGTGAAGGTCTCCTGGCCGGGGACACGGGGCCAGAACGGCCGGTTCCAGGTGCCGGTGGCGTTGACCAGTGCCCGGCTCGTCCAGGAACCCCGGTCGGTCTCGACGAGCAGCCGTCCGTCACCGGCCTCCCGGACCCGCCGGACCCGCACGGGGCGGACCACCCGCAGTCCGAACCGCCGCTCGTAGGCGGCGAAGTACTCGCCGAGGACCTCGGCGGAGGGGCGGTCGGGGTCGGCGCCGGTCAGCTCCATGCCGGGCAGCGCGTGGATGCCGTGGACCCGCCCGTAGGTCAGGGTCGGCCAGCGGTGCTGCCAGGCGCCGCCCGGCGCGGGAGCGGCGTCCAGGACGGCCAGGTCGTGCCCGGGCGTCAGGCCGCCCCGGCTCAGGTGGTGCGCCGTGGAGAGCCCGGCCTGGCCGGCCCCGATGACCACGACCTCGACGTCCACGTCTGCGACGGCGTTCATGCCACCGTCAACAACGGCCGGGCCGTGCCTCTTCCGTGGCGCGTGGGCGCACTCGGCCCCGGGCGGCAGGCGCCCGGTCTCAGTCGGCGGCGGCCCTGGGCCCGGGAGCGTTTGCCGGCCCGGAGGCACCGCTCGGTTCGCCGGACGGTACCGCCGCCTGCTCGGCAGCGGCGTCTCCCGGCGGGCCCGGGCTGCGTCCCGGCAGCGCGCGTTGCCGCAGCCGTCGCGCCCGTCCCTCCACCCACAGCAGTGCGGCCGTGGGCAGGAAGACCAGGTCCACGGCGATCATCGCCAGGGAGAAGAACGGCAGGCCCATCAGCACGGCGATCCCGAGATGCTCCAGGATCAGGACGCAGAGCAGGACGTTCTTCACCCGGCGGTTGAGCAGGCAGAAGGGGAAGGCGACCTGCACGGCGACGGTGGCGTAGGTCAGCAGCAGGACGATGCCGGCGTTCGAGGTCACCAGGTCGGTGAGGGCGGGCCAGGGGTTGAGGAAGCCGATGTGCATCGACCAGTAGACGGCGGTGCCGTCCTGCCAGGTGCTGCCCTGCACCTTGTACCACCCGGCGGTGGCGTAGATCAGGCAGACCTGCGTCATGACCAGCAGCAGCCCGCCGTTGTGCACGACGGTGGCCAGCCGGTCGAGCAGGGCGCGGGTGGGGGCACCGCCCGAGCGCCGGAGCCACCAGGTGACACCGTGCAGCAGCCAGAGCCCGCCGAGCAGGACCGTCCAGCCGGGGCTCGGGTAGCCGAGCAGGACGAGCCACGCGAGGGTGGCGCCGAGCGCCGCCCACAGCACCGGACCGGTGCGGTCGGCGCCGGCCGCGGCGCCGTCGCTGACGGCGCCCGTTCCGCTCGGCGCCGTGACGCGGCGGGCGCGGCGGGCGTCGAGGGACCAGACCTGGGCGCAGCGGGTCAGGACCAGGTAGATCGCGACGATGCGCACGATGTTCTCGCCCGCGTTGAGCACGTACTCGTTGCGGTGCTGGAAGGACATCACCGACAGGGCGAACAGCACGGTGGTGGCCCGGGTCCGCCAGCCGAGCAGGACGCAGCCGGTGGCGAGGACCGCCAGCAGGTAGCAGAGCTCGAACCAGAGGGTCCCGCCGTTCCAGCCGAAGAAGCTGAATCCGCCGCTCTCGGCGAGGCCCCGGGCGGCGAGGTCGTAGCTCCAGGGCGCGTCCGGGCCCCAGATCAGATGGCGGTTGGGCAGCTCGCGCAGCAGGACGGCGAGCCAGATCGCGGAGATCGCGATGCGGACGACGGCGGTCTGGTACGCGCCGAACGCGGTCCGGGAGACGCGGTCCAGCAGGCTGTCGTCGTCGGCCGCGGCGGGAGGCGGCGCGACGGCTTCGGCGGGAGCGTTCGGCTCCGCGGGCCGCTGGGGGTCACTCATCGGTCGCCTCCGGGCTCAGCTCGCCGGCCGGCCCGGCGCCCTCGACCGGCCACCAGCTGTGGTCCCGCACGGACGGCTCCGCGGGGGGCGGCGCGGCGGCCCAGGGCGGCGGGGGTATCGGGGTGGTGACGGTGCGGAACTGGATGCTCTCCACCACGGCGTCCGCGGGTACCGGCAGGCGTCCGACGGCGATGCGGGTGGCGGTCTCGCGCACGTCTGCCGCGCGTTGTCCCACCACCTCTCCGTCGGCGGCCTGGAGTTGCAGTACCTCGGTCCACACCTTGCGCAGCTGGTGACGGGTTCGGCTGGGCAGCGGTCCGCTGCGCAGTTCCGCGCGGTCGATGGCGGTGAGGTCGGTCCACTCGGTCGTCTCGGTGCCGCCGTCGGCGGCCCGCACCACGGCCTGCGCGTGAACGACGGTGTCGTTTCGGGGCAGTTCGGGGGCGAAGAGGCTCCAGTGCTGACGGAACTCGGGGTAGAGGTAGTCGCGCACGGCGGGGCCGTAGGTGTCGCGGGCGACGTTCTGCGGGGCGATGTGCACAAAGGTGGCCGCGACATGGACCAGCACACCGAAGGCGACCAGCCCTGCGACCAGCGCGACGATCAGCCGGTGGCGCGGCGGGAACGCGTCCTCGGCTTTCGCGGGGAGGCCGGTGGCCGGGGGCGGCGGAGCGTCGTCCGCCGCCCGCTCACCGCCGCCCGCCTCCCGCGCGGCGTCCTCCGCGTGACCGGTGTCCTCCGCGTGACCGGTGTCCGGGGTCTCCCCGGTCCGGCTGTTCTGAGTCCTGTGCATCGTCCGCCTCCCCCTCCTCGCTCCCGCCGCCCGACGGCGCCACTCCCCCTGGCGCCCACCGGTCGGCCGCTCCCACGTTCCGCACCGACGACGGGCGGCCGGGCATGGACCGGAGCGCCGGCTCCGGTGCGGAACGGACAGACCCTAGCGCAGGCGGTCGCGGTCCTCGGCGGCGGTCGCACGCTACTGCGCGCCCGGGGGCCGGGCAAGGGCCGGGCGGCCCCAGCGGCCGGGGCCCGGTGGCGGTCTCGCCGTCAGCACGGAGGCGGCCGGGCCGTGCGGCGGGGAGACGATGGCACGGGGCGACCAGCGGGGCGACCGTGGGATCAGGCCCCGGAGGGCGCGGCGGGCCGCCGGTCGAAGACACAGTCGCCGCAGAGCCCGCCGCCGGGCACCCGGTAGTAGAGGCAGCAGCTGCGGCGCCGTACGGCGCCGTGGCGCCACTCCCACTCCTCGCGTACGCCGGGCCGGTGCAGCAGGGCCTCGGCCAGCCGCCCGGCGGAGGCCGCGACCTCGGGCGACGCGTCGGCCCGTGCCCACCGCAGCAGCTGCCGGGCCGCCCCCGCGAGGGCCGATGCCGCGTTGCCGCGCAGCAACCCGGGTGCGACCGGAGCGAGTTCGCGGGTGGCGGCGGCCAGCGGCACCAGATGCGCCTGGTGCACCTCCGTCCAGATCTGCTCGGCGGTTCCGGCGATGTCCCGGGCCGGAAGGAGGCGGGGCGGGTGCGGGCCGCAAAGCGAGAGGTCCTCGGGGGTGACACCGTCGGGTGACCACCACAACGCGGCGGGGTCCAGGGCGAGGACGCCGTCGAGGAGCACGGCGGAGGCCAGCCCCACGGACCACAGGCGGGAGGCGAGTCCCTGGTGGGCGAGGGAGGCGGCGACCCGGGACTCGCCGGTGCCCAGCCGGGCGGCGACCGTCTCCAGCCGTGCGCGCAGCGGATCGAGCCCGCCCGCGTACAGCGAGGCGAGCGGGACGGCGTCCGGCGGCGCGGGCCCGCCGCGCAGGGCGAAGAACGGCCCCGGGGCCGCGAGTGCGTCCAGGTCGTTGCGGTCGGGCGGCATGCGGCGCACCCTATCGGCCGCTCCGGCGCCCGTCACCGGATGACGCGGCCGCCCGGGGCGCCGCCCCGGGCCGAGGGCTCCGAGCGTGCGGGGCACGAGCCGGACGGCACCGGCCACCGCTCCCGACCGACCATTCGGTTACCGCTAGGCTGGGCGCCCGACGGACGCCCCGCAGCCGCAGCGAAGGAGCCTCGATGACACGGGAACCGACCACGGAACGGACCGCCGGCACAGCGTCGGCCGACGCGGGCACCAGCCCGGGCGGGGAGCCGCGCGGCGTCGTGACGCCCCCGCCTCCCGCCTCGGTCGGGGTACTGGGGGGCGGCCGGATGGGCGCGGGCATCGCCCAGTCCTTCGCGGCGGCCGGGTCCTCGGTGGTGGTGGTCGAGAGCGACGACGGCCGCGCGGCCGCGGCGCTGGAGCTGATCGGCGCGGGGCTGGAGCGCGCGCACGCGCGCGGGCGCCTCACGGAGGAGCCGGTGGCGGTGCGGCGACGGCTGACCGCCGTCACCTCGGTGGAGGAGCTGCCCGCCGCCATGACGCTGGTGGTCGAGGCGGTGCCCGAGGACGCGCGGCTCAAGGCACGCCTGCTGGCGGCGGCCGAGCGAGCTGTGGACCCCGGCACCGTGCTGGCCAGCAACACCAGTTCGCTGTCGTTGACCGAGCTGGCCACGGCGCTGGAGCGCCCCGAACGCTTCCTCGGGATGCACTTCTTCAACCCGGTGCCCGCGTCGACGCTGGTGGAGCTGGTCACCACGGACCACACGGCACCCGCCGTGCTGGACGCGGCCCTGGCCTGGACGGCGGCGCTGGGCAAGCAGGACGTGGTGGTCCGCGACTCCCCCGGTTTCGCCAGCAGCCGGCTGGGGGTGGCGATCGGACTGGAGGCGATCCGGATGGTCGAGGAGGGCGTGGCGGAGCCCGAGGCGATCGACCGCGCCATGACACTCGGCTACAAGCACCCGATGGGGCCGCTGCGACTGACGGACCTGGTGGGACTCGATGTGCGGCTGGCCATCGCCGACCACCTGCGGGAGACCCTGGGCGAGCGGTTCGCGGCGCCGCGGCTGCTCCGCGAGAAGGTCGAACGCGGGGAGCTGGGGCGCAAGACCGGCCAGGGCTTCTACAGCTGGGACTGAGAACTCCCGGGGGTGAACAGCGCGCCGCCCGGCCGGGCGGTGGGATCGGCCGCCCCAGGGGCGCGGACCGCGACCCGGGGCGGGCGCGCCCGCGAGTCAGCCGGTGCGCTCCCCGGCGGCCGGCTCCGGGTTCGCCGCGTCGGCGGCGGGCGGGGCGGCAGCGGCGGCCGCGCCGGGCGGGATCGCGTGCGCCCGCCACCAGGGCTCGGTGGGCAGCGGACCGGCGGGCTCGAAGGGGCGCCCCGGCTCGGGCACGGCCAGCGGGACACCGGCGGCAGCCGCCGCCGCGGCGGTGCGTTCGGCCGGTTCGTCCCAGGAGTGCAGCGCGAGGTTGAAGGTGCCCCAGTGGATGGGCAGCAGCACGCCGCCGTCGAGGTCGAGGTGGGCGCGGAGCCCTTCCTCCGGCGTCATGTGGACGTCGGGCCAGTACTCGCTGTAGGCGCCGATCTGCATCATGGTGGCGTCGAACGGGCCGTGGTCGGCGCCGATCCGCGCGAAGCCGGGGAAGTAGCCCGTGTCCCCGCTGTGGAAGACGCGGTGCTCGGGCCCGGCGACCACCCAGGAGGCCCAGAGGGTCAGGGCCCTGCGGCGCAGCCCCCGTCCGCAGAAGTGCTGCCCGGGGGTGGCGGTGAGCGTCAGCTCCCCGACGGTGGTCGACTCGTTCCAGTCGAGCTCGACGACGCGGTCCGGGGCCACGCCCCAGTGCTCCAGGTGGGCGCCGACCCCGAGCGGCACCGCGAAGAGGGTGCCTGCGGCGGCGAGCGCGCGCACGGTCGGCATGTCGAGGTGGTCGTAGTGGTCGTGGGAGATGACGACGGCGTCCACCGGGCCGAGTTCGTCCAGCGGTGTCGGCACCGGGTGCAGGCGGGCGGGACCGGCGAAGCCGAACGGCGAGCAGCGCCGTCCCCACACCGGGTCGAACAGCACCCGGTGACCGTCGATCTCGGCCAGCACGGTGGCGTGGCCCAGCCAGGTCAGCCGCAGCCCCGACTCCGGCGGCGCCTCGGGGACCGCGCGGTGCAGCGGGATCTCCCCGGCCGGACGGCGGCGGCGCCGGTCCTCCCGGCGCAGCATGGCCCGCAGCAGGGAGCCGCGGCTGCCGTCGCCCTGGGGGACGGTGTGCACGGTGCGGTCGTTGCGGAAGGCTCCGTCGCGGAAGTGCGGGGAGCGGCGCAGCCGCTCCATCCGTTCCCCCCGTGGCTCGGCGCCGAAGGACGCGGGGCGCAGCCGCCGTACGGCGGCCCCGGGCCAGCCGAGCGGCTTCGACCATGAGACGGCGGGCAAGGTGCCTCCCTGGGCAGGACGGCGCGCAGTACGAGTATGCGCGCGCGGGCGGGGTCGGGCCACTGCTGACCGTACCGGGCGCGGGGTGGTGCGCAGGGGGCGCGGGGACGGTCTACGG
>NZ_BHZI01000186.1 GCF_004305975.1 Streptomyces otsuchiensis | reverse complement strand
CCGCTGGGAGGAGACCGAGGCCGCAGCCGAGATCGGCCGCATGAGCAGTGACGAACGCGCCGTCTACGCCGGCGACCGAGACCGCGTGGCCGCGCTGCGGGCGCAACTGACGCCCCCGCAGTTCGCGGAGGCGGCCGCCGCCCTCATGCTGCACCTCGCCCCCGGCGTCGAACGCCCCGTCGCCGCCCGCCACGCCGCACGCAGCCGCCTCGCCGACATGCTCCGCGACAACCACGACCTGACCGACATGCTCCTCGCACGCGGCACCCGCTTCCTGATCACGAGCCGCGGCATCTCCCTCAGCGAGACGGCCCCCACCCACCGGTGGCGCAAGGAGAACTCGCCCGGCGGCAACTCGCCCTGGGCGGGCGTCCGGGGAGTGGCGCGTGACGCCACCGTGGTCATGGGCGAGGAGAACCTCCTCGGTGAGACCTCGCTCTTCCCGCAGTTCCACGAGGGCCACTCGACCCTGATCCACGAGTCCGGTCACGCCGTCCACAACGCGCTGTTCAACTATCGCGGTCCCGATGAGCAGTTGGCGCAGGCCACCCGCGTCATCCAGGAAACGTACGACGCGTTCCGCGCGATCGAGACGAAACGCCGGGAGCGCGTCGACACGGCCGTCGCCGCCGTGCAGGGTGCGCCCGACCGGCGGGAGCGGATCGCCGGGATCATCGACGCGGAACGGGGGGTCGGCGCCCCCTGGCCCAACGGCGAGTACAGCGTGCTGAAGACCGACGGCACATGGAGCGAGACCAACTACTCCAGCAAGGACGTCCACGAGTTCTTCGCCGAGCTGACCGCCGCCTGGCACGGCACCAACGGCGGACCGGACTCCTTCACCGGCCGCCCCCGCAACAACGGACCGGCCTGGGTGTCGGGGGCGATGCCCGAGCCTCTGGTGGCGCTGCTCACCAGGCTCTACGGCGACCGGACCACCGCCGGTCCCGGCAGCGCGACGACCGACGGCAGGCCCACGCCCGCGTTCCCGAGCCTGCCCGCGGACAACCCGCTCGCCGCCACCGCCGCGGAGAACGACAGCCTCGACGCCTTCCGGTCCTTCTGGGACCACACCGACGTGGACGGTCAGCTCGTCGACGTGTACGGCCCAGGGGTGCGGAACGACCGGGAGCGCTACGCCGAGCTGGTACAGAGCTACCGGCACGGCGAGGAGATGAGCACGGTCGACCCCACCCGCGACTCGCGGCCGGCGAGCCTGATCTCACTGGCCCGGGAGGTCCTCCAGCTGCCGCACGGCACGTTGACGGCCGCGCAGGTCACCGACGCGCTGAACACCGTGCGGGACGCGCGCGCCCACGGTCTGCGCACCGTGTCCGACGCGGCCGCGCTCCGGCTGATGGAGAACGGTGCCTACGACAACTCCCTCACCGGCATGAGCGCTACCGACGGCAGCTTCCAGGGACGCGGTTTCAGCGGGAACGCGCCGGCCCTGCGGCTGGACGAGATCACGGTGCGGACGGCCGACGGCGTCACCCGCCTGCCCGCTCCCTGGCCGGACGAGGTGTACGTGCTCGACCCCGAGCCCACCGAGGACGGCCGCTACCCGGTGCGGACGCACCAGGGCGTCCACACCGTGGACGCCGCCACCCTCACCGCCCTCGTCACCCGCGACCCCGCGCGCCCGCGCGACCCGAACGCCCCGATCGTGCTGACCCGTCCCGACCCGGGCCAGCGCCTGTCCGCGCTGCTGTCCTGGACGAACACTGCCCCCGTCTGGGCCACCGAGGGCTCCACGGCGTTCACTCCCTCGCCGACCGCGCCGGGCCGGAGCACGCTCACCCACGAGGCGGGCCGGCCCTGGGTCGTCACCGACTCCGTGACCGGGCCCGGTGCCCGCCCCGGCCAAGTGGCCCTCGGCGACGGCGCCGTCTTCGCCGACGCCGGGCTGCTCACCCGTCCGCAGCTCTCGGCCGACGGGCAGCGGTACACCGGTCTCTCCCTCACCCCCTCGGACGGGGTCGGCCGGGAGCAGCTGGCACAGTGGCAGGACGCCGTCACCCGCCATGTACGACGGACCCGCGGCACCACCGAGGCCCTTCCGCCGTTCGCCGTGATCGGCGACAGCACCCCGGCCGGGCCGGTCGTCCACCCCCTGAGCGACGTCTCCCAGCCCCGGCCCCTCTCGGAACGCGAGCTGGTCGGCTTCCTGGGACGCACGGAGCTTCTGCGCGCACCGGGTCAGCACTCCGGCCTCCTGCTGATGTGGCCCGGCCTGTCCGCCGAGCCGCAAGTGGACCCGCTCTCCGACATCAACGCCGCGCAGCGGCTGGCCAACGAGAGCCGCGCCAGCGTCTTCGTGCCCGTTCCGGCCCGCGCCGGCCAGCCCCCGGCCGTGCGGGAGTTCCTCCCGGAGCCCGATGCCGCGAGGATCGCCGAGATCGCGCGGATGACCGCGCTGGGCCCGGTTCCGCAGGCCGAGGAGCGCGTGGTGCGCTGGGTGCGGGCCTCGCGCCGCCTGTTCGGCCAGGACATCGACACCAACCCGGCCAGGCGCGACGAATTCGAACAGCGCATGCACGGCCTGGCCGCGCTGGAGCGGCTCTACCTGTCGGTCAGTCCCAGCTCCGCGCCGTTCTCCTGGAACGCCCTCGCCCACCAGGCCCGCGAGACACTCAAGCGGCTCCCGGAGGGCACCACCCTTCGCGACGCGACGATCCACCGGCTCGACCACTTCGCGGCCCGCGAGGAGTTCGGCAACCTCCCGACGATGAAGGCACCCGACGGGGGCGGGCGGACGCCCGGGGCCCCCGCCCCGGAGACCACCCTGTCGGCGGACCAGCGGGCCGACACCGGGACCGACGCCGGACCCACGGCCGGTCTCCTGCGCTGGGAGACCACCGAGACCGCCGCCGAGATCGGCCGAATGACGCCGGACGAGCGCGCGCGGTACGCGGCCGACCCCGCGCGGATCGACGCGCTGCGCGACACGCTGACACCCGCGCAGTTCGCGGAGGCCGCCGCTGCCCTGATGCTGCACGCCGCTCCCGGCGTCCAGCAGCCGGTCGCCGCCCGGCAGGCGGCTCGGCGGCGGATCGCCGACATGCTGCGGGCGCCGGAGGTCACCGGGCTGCTGCTGGGGCGTCAGACCCGGGTCGTCCTCATGTCCCGGGACGGGAGCCTGCCCTACACCGCGCCCGTCCACCGCGCGAACCGGGAGGAAGCGGTGGCCACCCCCTGGGTCGCCGACTCGCGCGGTATCACCACGGCGGCCGGCACCGTCGTCCTCGGTGAGGAGAACCTGCTCGGGGCCGACTCGCCCTTCGGAGTCCGGAACGAGGGCTACTCAATCCTGACGCACGAGATGGCGCACGCCGTCCACGGAGTCCTCAAGGAGTACAACGGGCCGACCCCGATCCTGCGGTCGGCCGCCGAAGACATCAGCAACCTCTTCGAGGCCGGACGGGAGCAGGAGGCCGACCGGCAGGCGGGGAAGACGGACACCGGCTTCCCCTGGCCCAACGGCATCCACCAGGTGGAGGGCGACGACGGCGGCACGGTGGTCAACTACTCCGCGGTGAACCAGAACGAGTTCTTCGCCGAGCTGACCAACGCGTGGCTCGACACCAACATCGGCGCCGACGGCCTCACGCTCGCTCCCAAGAACAGCGGCGCCTCCTGGGTGAAGGCCAACATGCCGCCCGGCATAGTGGCGCTGCTGACGCACCTGTACGGCGACCGGGACAGCGTCACCACCGGCCCCGACGGACAGCCCGCACGGCTGCGTCCCCCGCTGCCGGACGACAACCCGCGGACCGAGGCGGGGCAGGAGGCCGCGCTCCTTGACGGCTTCGGCGAGTTCTGGCAGCGGCAGGCCTACGAGTCCCAGCTGGTCGAGGCGCTGGGCCCGGAGACCCGCGAGACCCCGTCCCGCTTCCGGGAGCTGCTCGCCGGGCTGACCGCCGCCAACGAGCTGCGCGCGGACACCACCACGCTGAGCCACCCCTACGACCTGCGGGCGGTCAGCCGCGAGATTCTCCAGAAGCCCCACAGCGACCTCACGGCCGACGACATCACCACCGCGCTCGACGTCGCGACCCACGCGCGGGACTACAACATGACGACGCTGACCGAGGCAGCCCGGCTCCACCTCTACCGGGAGGGCGCCACCGACGACGTGTGGAGCATGCTGACCCGTGCCGACGGCTCCCGGCTCGGACGCTCCCTGAGCGGGGACGACCCGGGGCTGGACCCGGACACCGTCGCCATCGCGACGGCGGACGGCGGTTTCACCACCCACACCCCGCCGTGGCCGACGGACGCCTCGCTGGTCGACGTGCGGCGCGCCGACGGCGACCGCCACGGGGTGCGGATCGACGGGCGGACCGCAGAGGTGGCCGACACCGTCCTCTCCGCCCTGATCGCCCGGGACAACGGCCGGCCGAGCGGCGTCGACATCGTGCTGACGGTGCACGACCCGGGGCAGCGGCTGGCCGCGCTGATCGCCCGCGACACCGGCTCACGGGTGTGGTCCTCGGAGACCCCGCTGTCCCCGCAGGAGTCCCGTAGCGTGCCGGGGCGACAGGTCCTCGTCGCGCAGCCGCGTGACGGGCGCGACCCCCGTCCGTGGATTCCGACCGACCCCGGCGCGGTGCCCGGAGACCCCCGGGGCCCGCTGACCCTCGCGGACGGCGCGGTCTTCACCGCCGACGCGGCGACGGCACGGGTCGAGCTGTCCGAGGACGGCAGCCGACGGGAGGGGCTGAACCTGGTGCCCGAGGGCGCGCGCGGGCCGTCCCTCGACGGCGCCCACTGGTCGGCCCTGACCCAGCACCTCACGCGCAACTACGGTCCCGACGCGGCGGCCTGGCAGGCGTTCACGGTCCTCGGGGAGGGCTCCGACCAGGGACCCCGCCTCCAGCTGCGGGGCGAAGGGGACCGGAAACGTCCGCTTTCCGGCCAGGAGGCCGCGCGCTTCCTGGGCCGCGCCCAGGCCCTGCGCGGCCTGCCGCGCACGACTTGGATCCACATGATGTGGCCCGGTCTCGCCGAAGCTCCCGGGCGGGACCCGCTGTCCGACATCGCGCCGGCCCAGCTGGTGGCCAACGACAGCACGCGCATGGTGCTGACCGTGGAGGACTCCGACACCCCCGGTGAGCCGCCGGTCGTCACCGAGTTCATGCCCGAGCCCGAGGACCGGATGCTCGACTGGTACGCGCAGCTGACGGCGCTGGGGCCGGTGCCGCAGGCCAGGGAGCGCGTCACGCGCTGGGTCCGCGCGCTGCGCGTCCTGCACGACGCCCCGATCGACCTCAACCCCCAGCGCACCGAGGAGTTCCGGGAACTGCTGCACGGCCTGGCCGCGCTCGAACGGAAGCGCCTCTCGGTCAGCGAGAACGTGGCGCTCCTCACCTGGCCCCGCCTGAAGCAGCACACCCGGATGTGGCTGGAAGCGCGGGGCTCCGACCGGCCGCTCGGCCCGGACACGGTGCTCGCCATGCTCCGCCAGCTGTCGCAAGCGGAGGACGGCTCGCACCGCACCATGCACGCGGGACCGGCCACCGTCGCCGGTCTCGAATCCGCGCCGTCCACGACCACGGCCACGACCTCGACCACTTCGACGCGCATCAGGTCACGCCCCGCCATCGCCTACCGGCCCGAGAGCACCCCCGAGATCGCCGAGATCAGCCGGATGACGCCGGCCGAGCGGGCCGAGTTCGCCACCTCCCGCGACCGCGTCGCGGAGCTGCGGGCCCGGCTGAGCGACGCCGAGTTCCGCGAGGCGTCCTGGGCCCTGATGCTGGACGCCGCCCCGGGCGTCGAACGCCCCGTGGCGGGCCGCCACTCCGCCCGCCACCGCCTCGCGGACATGGTTCGCGACCAGACTCTCCTGGCCGAGCTGCTGGCCGGCGGCTACCGCGTGATCCTGATGCCGCGCACCATCTCGCTGCTGGACACCGCGCCCCTGCACCTGGGGGCCAGGAACCTGGACGCGGCGGGCGCGCACATCGGGGCCAGGCGCGGGATAGCCGCCGCGGCCAGCCGCACCACGCTGGTCGGCGAGGAGAACCTCCTCGGTGAAGTGGGCCCCCGCGAGGAATCGGCCGACCAGTCCGCGCTCCGGGACGCCGGACTGCCCGTGGACGACACCTCCCCCTACCGCGCCCCGGAAGCCATGCACTTCGCCGAGGGCTACTCGGTGCTGGTGCACGAGACGGCCCACCTCGTCCACTACGCGCTGACGGACTACCGGGGCGACGACGCCACCCTGCGGGACGCCGACGACCTCATCCGGCGGACCTACGACGCCGCGATCAACCAGGAACTGGAACGTAAGCAGCGCATCGAAGACGTCGTCGATCAGACGTACGGGCAGCCGGACTCGGTCATGCAGATCGCCGACGCCGTGGCCGCGGAGCGGGACACCGGCTTTCCGTGGCCCGACGGCGCCTTGAGCAAAACGCTGGAGGACGGCCAGGAAACCGGGTACAACTACTCCGCCAGCGACCTCCACGAGTTCTTCGCACAGCTCACCGCCGCGTGGCTCGACACCAACCACGGGGTCGACAGCACCACCGGTCTGCCCCGCAACAGCGGTGCCGCGTGGGTCAAGGCGCACATGCCGACCGAGATGGTCGCCCTGCTCACCCGGCTCTACGGCGACCGCCAGTCGGTGGGCGGCGACGGCCGGAACGCCAAGCGCAACGTCACCGAGCTGCCGGGCGACAACCCCTTCGAGACGACCCAGCGGGAGAACGCCTCCTACCAGGCCGCCTCCCTGATGTTCCGTCGCGAGGAAACGGCGGCCGCCTACCGGCACCAGCTGCTGACCACCTTCGGAACGGACCTCGCGAACTCCCCCGACCGCTACCGCACCCTGAACAACCAGCTGAAGATCGCGGAGACGCTGCGCGCGGCGGACCCGGAGCTGCGGGACGGCGATGTCGACCTGCCCGCCCTCGCCCGCGCCGTCCTGCAGCGGCCCCACGGCGAGCTGTCCCCCGCCGACATCGAGCGAGCGCTCGCGCTCGTGACCATCGCCGAGCACATGCACGGCGCCACCACCCTCACCGAGGTCGCCGCGATCCGTCTGCACCGCGACGGTTCCCACGCGGCGGACCGCCGCATCACCGTCGACGGCGACGAGTGGGGTACCGCCTACAGCGACAGCCCAGCACTGGTCCCGAACCAGGTGGCCGAGCGCCACCCGGACGGCACCACCACCCTCCACCCCACGCCCTGGCCCGAGGGCTCCTGGCTGATGCAGCTCAGCCGCGGGGAGGACGGCCTGCTGGTGGTCCGGACGGGCGAGGAGACCGTCCACGTCACCGACGCGGTCTTCGTCGAGCTCGTCGAGCGCGACTGGGCGCGTCCGGAGGAGGCCGAGGTCGCGCTGCTCATGGACGACCCGGGGCAGCGGCTGGCGTCCATGCTCGCGGCGGCGCTCGGCACCCGCGTGTGGTCCGCGGAGACCGCGTTGTCGCGGACGCCGTCGCCGGAGGCGTCCGACGCCGGCCGCACGGTCGTGACCGGGGACCGGTCGGCCTCTTCGCCCAGCAGGCTGTGGATCCCCACCGACCGCGGCCCGCGGCCGGAGGGCCCGGCCGGCACCGTCACGCTCTCCGACGGCGCCGTCTTCAGCGACGCGGCCGTGGCGTCCCGGACGCTGGTCTCCTCCGACGGGCAGCGGCAGACGGGCCGGACGCACCGGGGGGACGACACCCAGGCCGAGACGACGGCGGAGAACCTGACCGACTCCGTGACGAGATGGCTGGCCCAGCAGGGGCCGGACGCAGCGCCGGCCGGCGGTCTGTTCTCCCTGCTCGGCACTCCCACGCCGGAGGGGGCCGGGCTGCACCTGCGCGGCGAGGAGTCCTCAGGCCCCAGGCCGGTCTCGGCCCAGGAGACCGCCCGTTTCCTCGGGCGCTCCCACCAGCTCCGCGCCCTGCCCCAGGACGTGGGCATCGCCCTGCTGTGGCCCGGCTTCGACACCGCGCCCGCCGGTGACTCCCTGGCGGTGCTCGCCCCGGCCCAGCGGCTCGCCGACGACAGCGGCCACACCGTGTACAGCCTGCGCACGGTCGTCGGTTCCCCCGAACCGCAGATCACCGCCTACCGGCCCGGGCCGCGTCCTGAGGCCATCGACCGGTACCTGCGGGAGACCGCGCTCGGCCCCGTCGACCAGGCGCCCGAGCGCGTGGTGCGCTGGGTCCGCGTCCTGCGCTCCGTGCTCGGCGAAACCATCGACACCGACCCCGCGCGCAAGTCGGCGTTCACCGAGGCGCTGCACGGCCTCGCCGCCCTCGAACGTGTCCGGCTGCGCAACGACCCCGGCGCGCCCCCACTGACCTGGGGCACGCTGCACGCGGACGTCAGCCGCTGGGCGGCTGCCCACAACACGCCCTACAACGGCGGCAAGATCTCGATCACCTGGATGCTGAACCTCCTGGCCACCGCCGAGCAGGACGGCGAAGACGCGCTGTCGGCGGCCCCGCCCACCACGGCCAACACCTCCGACCGCCGGCCGCCGTCACCGCCGGTCGGGCGGCTCTCCGCCTTCGCCGAGTCGCTCGGCTCCGGCAGCCGGCACACCGGCCTGGTCACCCTGGCGCTCCCCTCCCCGCGCGTCGTGGCCGACCTCCACGGAGCGGTGCTCCAGCAGCTCGGCGTCACCGCCGACTCGGACACCGGCCGGGCGGTCACCGCCCAGCTCGCGAAGGATCTGAGCGCCGAGCAGATCCAGCGCAACCACGCGCGGCTGCTCAGCTCCGCCGGGCACCCGCTCACCATCGACACGCTGAAGCGGACGGTGACGGTCCATCTGGACTACAGCGACGTCCGCCCGTCCGGCCGGTTCCCCGACCCGGCGACCCGTCCCGACTTCAGCCAGGGGCGGCGCACCGAGACGGCTCAGGACACCGTGCGCGTCAGCCAGACGGGCAACCTGCGCACGGCCCCCGTCGGCTACGCCCTCACCCTGCCCGTCGACAGCGCCCCGGTGTGGCTGGTCGACGCCGGGGTGACCCTCAGCACGACGTACAACCAGTTCGCGCTGGACGTCAGCATCACCGAGACCCTTTCGCTCCAGACCGTGGTCAACTCCCCCCACGGCCAGTACCCCCTGGATGTCACCCCGCGATGGCGGGTGAGCGGCCCCGCCGAAGCCCGCGCCGCAGCCGACGGCACTGGCCGGCCCGTCACCGTGACCACCGACGCCCTCACCGTCTGGATGCCGCGGACCCGTGCCCTGACCGACCCGGAGACCGACCCGACCGATCTGCTGAGCGCCAGGCCCGCTGCGATCAACGGCCTCCCTCTGTGGGCGGTGGAGAGCCTGGGAGACCCGGAACGGCTCGGCTCCGACATCCGCGCCGCGATGCCGGAACTGCGCGACGACGCGCTCGACGCGGGCTCACGGGAGCTGCTGCGGTCCTTCTTCTCCGACCCGGTACTGCGCGGCACGGCCCATCTGCACACCGAGGGCGGCGCCCTGTCACCGGTGCTGAGCGACAGCAAGGGCAGGGCCATCGGCTTCCTGCAGCTCCTCGCCGGCATCGACCCCGCGCCACGGCCCCTCACCCATGGCGACGGCACGACGGTCGAGACCACGTTCGCCCACGGCGGGTCCGCCACCCAGAAGACGACGCTGTCCAGTTCACTCGGGCTCGACGGCAGGGGCGGCGCGCTGCTGACCACCGGCCACCCCGCCCGTGCCACCGACGCGACGGGCACCTGGGGCGGCGGCGGCGCCGGACGCCTGGGGGCCAGCGGATCGGTGAAGGACTCGCTCAGCCTGTCGTCCAGCGGCGCACTGTCACACGGCGTGTCCTCGGATACCGGCAGCATGCTCACCGAGGCCGCGGCGCGGTACACCGTCGTCTTCCACCGCGCTGCCGGGCCACCGGCGACCTTCACCTTCTCCGCGACGGACGCCCCGCCCGCCGCCGGCACGGGAGCCGGGACGCCCCGGTCCGACGACTCCTACCAACTGCTGCTGGCGACGGTCGACCGCACCACGCAGGAGGGGCACCCGCCCCGGCCGGAGGAGGTCCGCGAACTGCCCGACCACCTGCGCGACCTGACGGCCATCGGCATGACCGAGGTGCCGACCAGCCTGGAGTTCGACACCGGCCTTCTCGACGAGGCGGAGACCTGGCTCCGCGACGAGGGCTTCCTGCCGAAGGCCGACGCCGGCTCCTCCGGCAGCGCCGCGCTGCGGCGGGCGCGGCTGGAGAACCTGCGCAAACTGGTCGAGCTGCGGGGCCGCTGGGGGCTGGCGACCTCCGTCCCCGCCGCGGTCGACGGCGGCCGGTCCGTGTGGTTCGAGGTGCCGGGCACGACCGCTGACCGCCGGGTCCGCCTGGCACTGACCGTGACCCGGGACACCGAAGCGGAGGCGTCCCACACCAGCCGACTCCCGGGCGTCGACGTCAAGGGCACCGGCCGCTCCGAGAAGTCCGTCGAGAGCAGCCACGCCACGGAGCTGAGCGCCACGGTCGGCGCCGGTGGCCGCCTCCACGCCCCGCCCGGCGGGTTCATGCTCACCGGCGCCCTGGACGGCGCGGTCACCGGCCGGCACCGCAGCGGCGACAAGGTGAAGGAGACGACCGCCCGCGAGCAGAGCATCGGCAACTCCGACAGCGGAAGCGACCTCTTCACCGTCCCCGTCCGGGTCGGTCTCGACCTCTTCGAGGACTCCGGGACCGAACCCACCCGCCACTTCGCCGCGCCGCCGGCCCCGCCCGCCCGCGACGTGGAGGCGTCCGCGGCCGACCGCACGGCCGTCACGACACCCGGCCCCGCGACCGTCCGGGGCACGCTGACCCTCGTCGTGGACCACGCCGAGACGCAGGCCCCCGACACCGAGCGCGCCGCCGTCGCGCCCCCCGCGCGGCCGGCACCGGAGCTGCTCGGCGAGAACACCACGCTGGAACGCCGGCGACTGACCGGCTACACCGAGCCGGGGACGCCCGACCCGACCGTGGCCGTGCTGCCCCCCGGCGCGACGGTCACCGGCCTGCGCGCGTCGGAGGCGCTGCTCGCCGCCGTCCACCTCGGCCTCGCCCACGCGGTGACGCCGCCCGCGGCACCTGCCACACCCGCAGTCACGGACACCGCCACACCCGCGACCACGGCCACCACGCCGGCCACCCCCACCGCCGCGGACACCGCCACGCCCACGACCACGGACAACCCCGCGCCCCACGCCCTCACCCGGGTCCAGCGCGCGATCGGGGACGCCGCGCGTGCCGCCGGACAGAGCGTCCGGACCGCCTGGCGGGACACCTGGTACGGCACTCTCGACGACCCGACGTCCCCGACGGCCGAACTGCTGCACGCCGCGCTGCGCCCCGACCAGCTGCACGCCCACCGGGAACAGATCCTCAACGGGGTGTACGTCATCGAGGGAGTCCCGCTCCCCGGCACGACGCCGGATCAGCTCTTCACGATCGAGATCAGCGGCTACCTGACCGACCCCGTCCACGGCGGTGTCCGCGGCGGCCAGGCCAGCACGTCGCTGACCTCCGGCGACACCGTGGCCAGACAGAGCGGCGGCGGCCGCACCTGGGAGGTCGGATTCACCGGCAGCCTCCTGGAGCGCGCTGTCCCCGATCAAGAGCTCGGCCACCTGAGCAATCCCTCGCTCGCCCTCGCCAGGACAGCGGGACACGACACCACGACGACCCTGGCCTCCGGCGGCTCCCAGACGCGGGCCCCCTCGGACTCCACCAGTCGCCACCGCTACTCCACCGATCTCCACCTGCTGGTCACCATCCGGCGGGGAGTCGACAACCTCCCCGTCGAGATGGTGGGCGCCGGCCGGAAGGAGGCCGTGACGGTCAAGGTCACGGTCCCGGACGGGCTGCGGTTCCAGGCGACCGACTCGGCCCTGCGGCCGCTCGCCGACCGGTACCCCGACCTCCCACCCGCCACCAC
>NZ_BHZI01000185.1 GCF_004305975.1 Streptomyces otsuchiensis | reverse complement strand
GGTCGGGCACGCGGGGCTCCCCCGTTCGTCGGTCCGTGCACCTGGCGCGCCCGCTCTGCGGCGGGTGCGCGCCGCCACGCGGCCGTGGGACCACGGCGACGGCTCCTCCACTATGGGGTGCCCGCCGGGGCCGGGGCCACCCGGCCGCGCCCCGGCGGGTGTTGACCGCGTGGGCCACCCGCGCCCCGGCACCGGTGGCGACGCGGGTGCCGCCGTACCCTGGCGGGATGTCCCACTCCCCCGGCGGCGCCGGCACCGAGTCCGTGGCGCGCCGGGCGCTCTCGGCCCCGCCGGCACTGGGACCGGTGCGGCTCGTCGGGATCGACGGCCACGCGGGCTCGGGCAAGTCCACCTTCGCCGGACGGCTCTCCTCGGCACTGGGCGGCGCCCCCGTGGTGCGGCTGGACGACCTGGCGGAGCACGACGCGCTGTTCGACTGGGCCGGGCTGCTGGAGCGCCGGGTTCTCGGCCCGCTGCGGCAGGGGCGGCAGGCGCGGTTCCCGGCGTACGACTGGGTGCGGCGCGCGCGGGGTCCGGAGCGGGTGGTGCCGCCGGCTCCGGTGGTGCTGCTGGAGGGGGTGGGAGCGGGCCGGCGCTCGGTGCGGCCGTCACTGTCGCTGCTGGTCTGGCTGGACGTGGACCGGGAGGCGGCCTGGCGCCGGGGGCGGGAGCGGGACGGCCCGGAGCAGGCCGGGTTCTGGGACGGCTGGGAGCGGGCCGAGGCCGCGCACTTCGCCGACGACCCCTCGCTGCCCCACGCGGACCTGCTGCTCGTCCCGGGGGACGGCGGGTACACCGCGCGCGTTCCTCGCCCCGGCGCCCGCTAGGACAACGGCGGGGCGCGCGGGCGCTCAGGAGAACGCGAGCTTCGCCGCCAGCGCCAGCATCACCACGGCGACCACCGCGTCCAGGACGCGCCAGGCGCGCGGAGTGCGCAGATGGCGCCCGAGATGCCTGGCCCCGAAGCCCAGCGCGCAGAACCACAGCACGCTGCCGAGGACGGCCCCGGCGGCGAACAGCCACCGGTCCTCACCGTGCGTCGCCGCGACGGAGCCCAGCAGGAAGACGGTGTCGAGGTAGACGTGCGGGTTGAGCCAGGTGAGGGCCATCGCGCCGAGCAGTACGGAGGGTGCCCGGCTCCGCGCCGCCGTGAGCGTGCCGGCCGCGCGCCCCGGCGAGCCACCGTCAGGGCCGCCCCCGGCCTCGGACCGGTCGGCGCCGGGCTCCAGGGCCGCCGCGCCGGGCCGCCACGCCCGCCGGGCCGCGAGCAGCCCGTATCCGGTGAGGAAGGCGGCGCCGAGCAGCCGAGCGGCGTCCAGGAGCCAGGGTGCCCGTTCGACCAGGATCCCCAGTCCGGCCACACCGGCCAGGATCAGCACGGCGTCCGAGAGCGCGCACACGGCGACGACCAGCGCGACGTGTTCGCGGCGCACCCCCTGGCGGAGCACGAAGACGTTCTGCGCGCCGATGGCGACGATGAGCGAGAGGCCGAGCCCGAGGCCCGAGAGGAGAGTCAGCACCTCCGGAACCTATGAGCGGCGCCGCCATGAGCGCCAGCGAGGATTTCTCATCCGGCATTAGCATCGCTTCACATGCTTCACATGAAGATCGACCCGGTGCTCGCCGGCACCGTCGCCGCGGTCGTCGACGAGGGGACGCTCGACGCGGCGGCGCGGCGGCTGCGGATCACCCCGTCCGCGGTAAGCCAGCGCGTCAAGACGCTCGAACAACAGCTCGGACGGGTCCTGCTGGTCCGAGCCAAGCCGGCCCGTGCGACCGAGGCGGGCGAGGCCGTCCTGCGGTTCGCCCGCCGGTACGCGCTGCTGGAGCACGACGCGCTCGCCGAGTTCGGTCTGCGTCCGGGCGGTGCCCGCACCCGGCTGCCCCTCGCGGTGAACGCCGACTCCCTGGCGACCTGGTTCCTGGCACCGCTCGCCCGGCTGGCCGAGCGGCACCCGGTGGACTTCGACCTCCACCGGGCCGACCAGGACGACACCACGGACCTCCTGGAGTCCGGGGCGGTGATGGCCGCGGTGACCTCCCGGGCCGCGCCGGTCCCGGGCTGCACGGTGACGCCGCTGGCGGTGCTCCGCTACCGCGCCGTGGCCTCACCCGCCTACCTCGCCCGGTGGCTGCCCGAGGGCCCGGTGGCCGGGGCGCTCGCGGAGGCGCCGTGCGTCGACTTCGACCGGCACGACCGTCTCCAGGAGAGCTGGCTGCGTGCGGTGGGCGCCGCCCCGGAGGAGGCGCCGCGCCACTATGTGCCGACCGCGCACGACTTCGCACGGGCCGTGGAGCTCGGGCTGGGCTGGGCCATGCTGCCCGTCCCGCAAGCGGCCCCGCTGCTCGCGGCGGGCACGGTGGTCCCGCTCGGCGGGCCGGATGTGCCGGTGCCGCTCCACTGGCAGCAGTGGAAGGTCCACTCCCCCCTCCTGGCCGCGCTCACCGCCGAGGTGACGGAGGAGGCGGCACGGGTCCTGGGGCCGGCACCGGGCGCCCGGGACCGGGAGGGCCCGGCCCGCTGACCCACCGGCGGGGCGGATCGGTCGCCCGGCGCGTCACGCGGCGTTCTATCCTGGGGTGCGGCGGGTGACCGCCCACGAGCAACGAGCCGCCGGTGCCCGCCCCGTCGTCGCTTCGGCGGGTGGCCCGGCGGCGGCACCGCCCGGTGGCTGCCGGGCACCGGCGAGCAGACGGGGCGACCCGTCCGGGGGGACGCGATGATGCCTGACGGGCACGACGCGGAGCACCGGCGCACCGCGGCCGATCTCGCCTGGCTGCGCGGGGTCGACGCCTACACGGCGGCGGCGTACGGCGACGCCGAGGAGGGCTTCCGCGCCGCGGTGCGGGAGGACCCCGGGATGGCGGACGCCTGGCTGGGGCTGCACGCGCTGCGGGTGGACGTGTCCCGGGCGCTGCTGCGGATGTACGAGCACCGCGAGCGGTTCGGCGAACAGCGTGCGGCGCACGCCCGTTCGCTGTCGTCCTGGTACTGGCTGGGCTGGTGGGTGCAGCCCGTGCTGGAGTCCCGCAGGGACCTGCTGCTCGCGCACGCCTCGCAGCTGCTGGACGGGCGGCGGCTGCCCGAGCTGGACGCGGCGCTGGAACGGTGCCCGAGCCCGGACTCCGACCCGCACGCCCGTTTTCTGCACGCCTGCCGCGCCTATCTGGCCAAGGACTGGGAGGCGTTGTTCCGGCACACCGCCTCGCTGGTCGACGACACCCAACTGGGCGTCGAGGCGGCGCTGTTCGCGGGCATGGCCCGGGTCCGGCTCGGGATGTACGGGCAGGCGGAGCCGCTGCTGGCGACCGCCCTGATGCGCTGCCGCAGCGAGTTGCCCCAGCGCAAGGAGCTGCGCTACTGGCTCGCCCGGGCGCGGGAGGGCAGCGGACGCACGGCCGCCGCCGTGCCGCTGTACCGGGCCGTCCAGCGGGCCGACCCCGCGTTCATGGACACCGTCGCCCGGCTGCTGGCGCTCACGGACGAGGACGCCGCCGGCACGGACACCACCGGCACCGGGGCCGGCGCCGCGGACCAACCGCCCACCTTCGGCGGACTCGACGGCGCCGACGGCCGCGAGGCGCTGGACGACACCGACCCCGCGGACCCCGCCGAACTCGCGGCGCGTCCCGTCCCCGCGCAGCGGACGGCCGGTCCGCCGTGGCCAGCGGCCCCCGGCGGGCCGGCGATGCCGCTCCCCGGCGCGGACGAGGGCCCGGGCTCCTCCCCGCACGGGCTGGCGGCCGCCCTCGCTGAACTGGAGGCCATGGTCGGCCTGGAGCCGGTCAAGGAACAGGTGCGGGCGCTGACGGCGCAGCTGAGGATGGCCCGGCTGCGCACCGGCCAGGGCCTGCCCGCGCGGCCACCCCAGCGGCATCTGGTCTTCTCCGGCCCCTCGGGCACCGGAAAGACCACGGTGGCCAGGATTCTGGCGCGGGTACTGCACGCGCTCGGCGTCGTGGAGCACGACCGGCTGGTGGAGGCCCACCGGGCGGATCTGGTGGGCGAGTTCCTCGGCCAGACGGCGGTGAAGACGGACCGGCTGGTCGACTCGGCCCTCGGCGGGGTGCTCTTCGTCGACGAGGCGTACAGCCTCGCGCACTCCGGGTACACCCAGGGCGACGCCTACGGCGACGAGGCGCTGCAGGTCCTGCTGAAGCGCGCGGAGGACAACCGCGACCGGCTGGTGGTCATCCTGGCGGGCTACCCGGAGGGCATGCGCCGGCTGTTCGCCGCCAACCCGGGCCTGGGCTCCCGTTTCTCCTCCCGGATCGACTTCCCCACCTACCGCCCCCAGGAGCTGACCGCCATCGGCGAGCTGCTGGCCCGCCGCGGCGGCGACGCCTGGGACGAGGACGCCCTGGAGGAGCTGCGGTCGATCTGCTCCCACGTGGCGGAGCGCGGCTGGACGGACGAACTGGGCAACGGGCGCTTCCTGCGCGGCCTCTACGAGTCCAGCTGCGCGTTCCGCGACGTGCGGCTGGCCGAGTCGGCGTCGGCGCCGTCCCGCGAGGAACTCGCCACGCTGCGGCTGCCGGACCTCATGCGGGCCTACGGCGAGGTGGTCGCCGGCCGGGAGACGCCACGCGCCGACGACGTGGAACGGCCCCCGGGCTGAACGCCACCACGGCGCGACCGCTGCGAGCGGGACGGGGCGAGCCGGGGCGGGCGGCACGGCCGCCCCCGGTGCCGCGCGGCGCCGGGGGCGGGGGGTGTGTACTTCTCCCGGAGGTCAGCGGGGGTCGGTGCCACTCCGGCTGTCGACGAGGTCGCGGAGCATCCGGGCGTTCCGCACCGCCGCCTCACGGCCGGACGCCGGCTGGATCGCCATCACCGGCAGCGCGCTGCCGTCGTCGAGGTCCAGTGACGCCCAGGAGTCGCCCTCCCGCAGGTTGACCCGCACCACCTCGGCCCACTCCAGCGTCCGCACGGTGGTGAGGTTGACGACGGTCAGCCCGCTCTCGGTGATGGTGAGCCGGGGACGGCTCAGCAACGCCAGCACACCCCAGATCAGCAGCCCGCTCAGGCAGAACGCGGCCTGCTCGCCGATGCTGTGGGCCGCCGGGCCGCCGCTGGGCAGGGCCAGGCCGATCGCGGTGAGCACCACGAAGGAGAGAGCACCCAGCGTCATCAGGGTGATGACGGTGGCCATCGGGCGCAGCGTCATCGGCAGTGACGGCGGGGGCGGGGCGTCGTCGGTCGTGTGCTCGGGCGTGGTCGGGGAGGGGTTCACTCTGGTTCCTTCGTCGCGGCGCGTGGTCCTGTCGGCGCGGCCGTCACAGACGGCAGGCGTGGATGTGGGTGGTGAGGATGGCGCGGGCGCCCAGGTCGTAGAGGTGGTCCATGATCCGCTGCGCCTCGCGGGTGGGGACCATGGAGCGCACCGCGACCCACCCCTGGTCGTGGAGCGGGGAGACGGTCGGCGACTCCAGCCCGGGGGTGAGCGCCACCGCCTGCTCGACCAGTTCGGCCCGGATGTCGTAGTCCATCATCACGTAGCGGCGGGCGACCAGGACGCCCTGGAGCCGGCGCAGGAACTGGGCGACGCGCGGGTCCTCGCCCTCACCACGGCGGCGGATCACGACGGCCTCGGACTCCAGGACGGGTTCACCGATGACCTCCAGGCCGGCGTTGCGCAGGGTGGTGCCGGTCTCCACTACGTCCGCGATCACGTCGGCGACGCCGAGCTTGATGGCGGTCTCCACCGCGCCGTCGAGGTGGACGACCGAGGCGTCGATCCCCTGCCGTTCGAGATAGGGGGCGACCACGCCGTCGAAGGAGGTGGCGACGGTCAGCCCGTCGAACTCCGCAACGTCGCGAACGCCGCCGGGCCGGGTGGCGAAGCGCAGGGTGGAGGCGCCGAACCCGAGCTGGAGGATCTCCTCGGCGTCGGCCGTCGAGTCCACCAGCAGGTCACGGCCGGTGACGCCCACGTCCAGCTTGCCGGAACCGACGTAGACCGCGATGTCGCGCGGGCGCAGGAAGAAGAACTCGACGCCGTTCTCGGCGTCCAGCAGCACCAGTTCACGGCGGTCCATCCGCTGCCGGTAACCGGCCTCATGGAGCATCGCCACCGCAGGCTCGGAGAGAGCGCCTTTGTTCGGGACGGCGATGCGCAGCATGGTGGGTGCTTCCTTCTGTGGTGGTCGCCGGCCCGGTGGGCCGGCGGGTGGTCAGGCAGGGGACGTGGGGTGTGCTGAGGGGGTGCCGAGGGAGGCGACGGCGGGCGGCGACGGACGCCGCGCGCCACCCGGAGCCCGAGCGGGTTCCGGACGGCGCGGACGGCGGCCGGCCGCGCTCACAGATGGGAGTACACGTCGTCCAGGGAGATACCGCGGGCCACCATCATCACCTGAAGGTGGTACAGCAGCTGTGAGATCTCCTCGGCGGTGCGGTCGGCGCCCTCGTGCTCGGCGGCCATCCACACCTCGGCGGCCTCCTCGACCACCTTCTTGCCGATCGTGTGCACGCCGGCGGCGACCAGTTCCGCGGTACGGGAGGTCTCCGGGTCGCCGGTGGCGGCCTTCTGCTGGAGCTCGGTGAAGAGCTCCTCGAATGTCTTGTTGGCCATGGTGGCCCTAGCCTACGCGGGGGCCACCGCTGCCCGTCATCACCGCCAGGGTTCGGACACCGATCGCAGGGTCGCCGCAGTGGAGACCGCGGCGGTGACCGCTTCGTGCCCCTTGTCCTCGGGGGATCCGGGGAGCCCGGCGCGGGCGATGGCCTGTTCCTCGGTGTCGCACGTCAGTACCCCGAAGCCGATGGGGACCCCGGTGTCGACGCCGACCTGGGTCAGCCCGTTGGTCACGCCGTGGCAGACGTAGTCGAAGTGCGGGGTGCCGCCCCGGATCACCACGCCGAGCGCGACGATCGCGTCGTATCCCCGGTCGGCGAGGACCTTGGCGACCACCGGCAGCTCGAAGCTGCCGGGAACGCGCAGCAGGGTGGGCTCGTCGATGCCGAGGTCGCGCAGCGCGCGCAGTGCGCCGTCGACCAGTCCGTCCATCACCGTGGGGTGCCATTGGGCCGCGATGACCGCGACGCGCAGGTCCGCGCAGTCGCTGACGGTCAGTTCGGGTGCGCCCTTGCCACTCATGTCTCTCCTCGGGGCTCGCCGCCGGTGGGTCCGGTCGGGGTGGACAACGTGGGGCCGCGCATCGCCTGGAGGCGCGGTCCCGTGGTGCGGTGCGGCGGTCGCCGGTGAGGCGGGCCGGGTGGTCTCTGGTGAATCTCGTGAACGGCCACGTCAGGGCCCGGTGTTGGTCCGACGGGGAGCACGGGACCGGTGGGGTCTGCCGGCGCTGTCTGCCGGACAGGGCCTAGGGGTGGGCCCGGGTGGCGGCGGTGGGTTCGTCGAGCCAGGGCAGGTCGTGGCCCATCCGGTCGCGCTTGGTCCGCAGGTAGCGCAGGTTGTGCTCGCCGGCGCCGACGACGGCCGGCACCCGCTCGCTGACGTGCAGGCCGTGCGCTCCCAGCGCCGCCGATTTACCGGGGTTGTTGGTGAGCAGCCGCAGCGAGTGGACGCCGAGGTCGGTGAGGATCGCGGCCGCCGCCGAGTAGTCGCGCGCGTCGGCCGGCAGTCCCAGCTCCAGGTTGGCGTCCAGGGTGTCCCGGCCTCGCTCCTGCAGCTGGTAGGCGCGGAGCTTGGAGGTGAGGCCGATGCCCCGGCCCTCGTGTCCGCGCAGGTAGACCAGTATCCCCCGGCCCTCGGCGCGCATCCGCTCCAGCGCGTTGCGCAGTTGCGGTCCGCAGTCGCAGCGCAGCGAGCCCAGGACGTCTCCGGTCAGGCATTCGGAGTGGACGCGGACCAGCACGTCCTCGCCGTCGCCGAGGTCTCCGGCGACCAGGGCGATGTGCTCGACCCCGTCGGCCGCCCGGTAGCCGTAGGCGCGCAGTGAACCGTGGGCGGTCGGAAGGGCCGTCTCGGCCTCCCGCAGCACGGCGGCCACGGCGGAGGCGGCGGAGCCGTCGGCGGGCAGCAGCGGCCCCGAGCGGGTCACGGGCACCGGGCCGGGCGTCCGGGGCGCGGCCTCCTCCCGCACGGTGCCGGGGCCGGCGTCGGCGGGAGCGGTGCGGGGCCGCTCCGGCCGGTCCGGTTCGCGGGCGGGCAGGGTCGCCAGATGGGCGGCGAGGTCCTCGATGGAGATGATCGACAGGCCGTACTTGCGGGCGAAGGGGATCAGCTGCGGGAGCCGCAGCATGGCGCCGTCCTCGCCGGCGATCTCGACGATCGCCGCGGCCGGGCGGAGTCCGGCGAGGCGGGCGAGTTCCACTCCCGCCTCGGTGTGGCCGGGCCGCTCCAGCACGCCGCCGGGGCGGGCCCGGAGCGGGAAGAGGTGGCCGGGGCGGACGAACTCCTCCGGTCCCGCGTCGGGGTCGGCGAGCAGCCGGATGGTGGTGGCGCGGTCGGCCGCCGAGATACCGGTGGTCACCCCGTGTGCGGCGGAGGCGTCGACGGAGACGGTGAACGCGGTGCCCATCGACTCGGTGTTGTCCGCGACCATCTGCGGCAGCCGCAGCCGGTCGAGGTCCTCGCCGGCCATCGGGACGCAGATCAGCCCGCGGCACTCGGACATCATGAACGCCACGGTCTCGGCGGTGATGGTCTCGGCCGCGGCGACGAGGTCGCCCTCGTTCTCCCGGCCGGCGTCGTCGACGACCACCACCGGACGCCCGGCGGCGATGTCGGCGACCGCCCGGGTCACGGTGTCCAGTTCGGGCTCGGCGGCGTCGTCGTGGGACGGCGGGACGGGGCCCCCGGCGGAGTGGTGCGTTCCGTACAGAGTGGGCTTGAGCGTCATACGGCAGCTCCTTCGGGGGCGTGGCGGGGTTCCGTGGTGCGGGTCCGCAGCCACCAGGCGCGCATTCCCCACAGGACGAGGACGAAGTAGACGATGTAGACCAGCCCGGAGAAGGCCAGTCCGCTGCTGAAGGCGAGGGGCACGCCCACCAGGTCGACCAGCAGCCACGCGAACCAGAACTCCACCAGCCCGCGTGCCTGCGCCACCATGGCGACCAGTGTGCCGACGAAGATGTAGGCGTCCGGCCAGGGGTTCCAGGACAGCTGCGGCCAGATCGTGAACAGCCCGCCGACGGCGGCGGTGCCCAGCACGGCGCCGCCCGCGAGCAGGGCACGCTCCCGCCAGGTGGCGAACCGGATGCTGACCTGCCCGTCGCCGGAGTCGCGGCCGCTGCGCAGCCACTGCCGCCAGCCCCACACCGCGACGACGACGACCAGCAGCTGCTTGCCCACGCCGCCGGACAGCTGGGCGGAGGCGTAGGCGGAGATCAGGATGAGGCCGGAGAGCAGCTGTACGGGCCACGTCCAGATGGAGCGCCGCCAGCCGAGCGCCAGCGCGGCCAGTCCGCAGAGGTTGCCGACCATGTCGGACCACTTGATGGACTGCCCCATGGTCTCGAACGCGGTCGCGTTGAGCTGGTCCAGGAGGCTCATCCCGTGACCTCCCCACGGCCCCCGTCGGCGGCGGCCACGGCCTCGGACGGGGACGGGGCGCCCGCGCCGCCGCCGTGGGCCAGTAGCCGTTCGACGTACTTGGCGAGCACGTCGACCTCAAGGTTGACGATGTCGCCGGGCTGCCGGTGACCGAGGGTGGTGAGCTCCAGCGTGGCCGGGATGAGACTGACGGTGAAGGAGTCGGCCGCGGCCTCGACCACGGTGAGGCTGACGCCGTCGACCGTGATCGAGCCCTTCTCGACGACGTAGCGCGCCAGGGTCTCCGGCAGCGAGATCCGGACGATCTCCCACCGCTCGCCCGGGATCCGCTCCAGCACGGCGCCGGTGCCGTCGACGTGGCCCTGCACGATATGGCCGCCGAGCCGGCCGCCGAGCGCCATGGGGCGTTCGAGGTTGACGCGGGAGCCGGGCTCCAGCGAGGCGAGGCCGGAGCGGTTCAGGGTCTCGGCCATCACGTCGGCTGTGAACTCGCCTCCGCCGTGCTCGACCACGGTCAGGCAGACGCCGTTGACCGCGATCGAGTCGCCGTGGCCGGCGTCTTCGGTGACCAGGGGCCCGCGCACCCGGAAGCGGCGGGAGTCGGTGTGGCGCTCGACGGCGGTGATCTCGCCCAGTTCTTCGACGATTCCGGTGAACACTCTCAGGACTCCTCGGTCGCGGTGGCGTGGGCGTCGGTGCGGGGTGGGGCGGTGCGGGCTTCGGCGGTGCGGGGTACGGCGGTGATGCGCAGGTCGGGTCCGACGGGGGTCACATCGACCACGTCCAGCCGTCGGGCACCGGAGATCGTGCCGACGCCGAAGTCACCGAGGACGGGGGCACCGGAGCCGAGCAGCGCGGGGGCGAGGTAGCCGACGACGCGGTCGACCAGCCCCACCGCCAGCAGGGACCCGGCCAGCGTCGGGCCGCCTTCGAGCAGCACAGCGCGGACATCGCGGCGGTGGAGTTCGGCGAGCAGCGCGAAGGGGTCGAGTCCCGTGCCGGCGGCGCGGGGCAGCCGGACCACCTCGGCGCGTTCGGCCAGGGCGGCGGTCCGTTCCGCGGGTACGTCCTCGGCGACGGCCACCAGAGTGGGCGCGGCACGGTCGAGGATCCTGGCCCCGGGGCGGATGGCCGCGGCCTCGGTGTCGACGGCCACCCGCAGCGGCTGGACGGCGCCGGGCACGTCGCGGACCGCGAGGTGCGGGTCGTCGGCGCGCAGCGTGCCCGAGCCGACCAGGACGGCGTCACACCGGGCGCGCAGCAGGTGGACGTCGGCGCGGGAGGCGGCCGAGGTGATCCAGCGGCTGGTGCCGTCGGCGGCGGCGACGCGGCCGTCGAGCGTGGCGGCGTACTTCCAGGTGACGTGGGGCCGTCCGCGCCGGACGGAGGTCAGCCAGGCGGCGTTGACCTCTTCCGCCTCGGCCGCGAGCACACCGGGCACGGTCTCCACGCCCGCGCCGGCCAGGGTGCGCGCACCGCCGGTTGCCAGCGGGGTGGGGTCGGCGACGGCGTAGACGACCCGGGTGATCCCCGCGTCGAGCAGCGCGCGGCTGCACGGGCCGGTCCGGCCCTGGTGGTCGCACGGTTCGAGGGTGACGACGGCGGTGCCGCCGCGGGCGGCGTCCCCGGCCCGGCCCAGGGCCTCGACCTCGGCGTGCGGGCCCCCCGCGTACTGGTGCCAGCCCTCGCCGGCCACCTGGCCGTTCACGTCCAGGACCACACAGCCGACGACCGGGTTGGGGCTGGTGCGGCCGAGACCGCGCGACGCCAGAGCGAGGGCACGGCGCATGGCGTCGTGTTCGCGCTCGCTGGCTGGTGGGGCCACCGGGGTCTCCTGCCTGTCGGGCAAGACTCCGGGGCGGTACGGGACCGAAGCGGTACCGGAACCACGGGGAGACCACGTCGCATCGCCGGAACGCCGGGGCATGCCCGGGCGGCGTGGAGCCGTGACTACCCGTGCCGGTGCCGCCGCGCACTGCCTCCCATCCGGACTTTAACCGTCGGTCCAGGAGTTTCACCTGGTCAACCGGCCACTGGAGGTGGCCGGGTCGCGGACTGTAACCGCCGGTTCGGAATTTCACCGACCCCGGAGTGCGCTTGCGTCACTGATACGAGAACCCAGTCTGCCACGGCGGGCACCGGCTCCGACAGATGGCGTGTGGGTGCGGTCACTCACACCGGCCCGCGCGGGCCCCTCGGGCGCACCGCCGGGGTGGGGCTGGCGCGCCGGGTGGCCGGGCCGCGCCGGATGGGTCAGGCCGGTGCGAACAGTTCGTCGCGGGCCGCGTCCAGGGCGGTGAGCAGCGCACCGCTGAGGACGGCGCCGCCACCGACCGATCCGGCCCGGATCTCGGTGGGCAGCGGGGAGATGGCGTCCAGCCGGTGCTTCACCCGGCGCGCCAGCGCGTCGCCACCGGCGCGGCCGAGTTCACCGCCGAGGACGACGCATCCGGGGTCCAGCACGGCGGCGACGGAGGCGGCGGCGATCGCGACGCGTTCGGCGAGAGCCGCCAGGAACTCCGCGGGGGCCGCCGGGCGGGACCCCGGATG
>NZ_BHZI01000184.1 GCF_004305975.1 Streptomyces otsuchiensis | reverse complement strand
CGGTGGCGGTGGCGGTGGCGGGTGTGGTGGCGGTGGTGTGGGTGCGTGGCCCGGGTGGGCCCGTGGCCCCGGCCGCCCCGGTGGTGCGCCTCGGCGGGCGGCCGGACCCGGTCGTGTGTGGGGCGGGGGCGCTCCGGTGGCCCGGACCGTCCGGGGCGCGAAGACCGGAGTCCAGGGGTATCAGTACCGGGCCGGAACCCGGCGGGGGCACGACCGGTACGGGGCCAGGCGCGTCGGACGGGGCGCGAACGGCGGGGACCGCCCCCGCCGCGGTGGTGCGGTCCCGGCGGGTGGCCCCGTCCGGGGCGAGCCACCTTAACCGCAGGTGTCCGCCGGACACAGGGGTCGTGAGGAAACCGGCGGGGACCGGCCACTGTCGGCGCGATGCTGCAAGATATGGCCGTGTCCGACAACGCCGCCGACAGCGCCCCGTCCACCACGTCCCCCGCTTCCGCACCCGCGACCCCGGCCGTGGTCTCCGCCACCACCCCGCCCCACACCCTCGACCCGGCCGCGATGCGCGCCCGCTACCGCGCCGCCGGTCTGCGCGAGTCCGAGCTTCCGTCCGACCCGGTCCGCCAGTTCGAGATCTGGTTCACCGAGGCGGTGCGCGGCGGACTGCACGAGCCGAACGCGATGGTCGTCTCCACCGCCGACGCCTCCGGCCGCCCCGGTTCCCGGACCGTCCTGCTCAAGCACTACGACGAACGCGGCTTCGTCTTCTTCACCAACTACGGCTCCGCCAAGGGGCGTGACCTGACAGCCAACCCGTGGGCGTCGCTGCTCTTCCCCTGGCACCCGCTGGCCCGCCAGGTCATCGTCTCCGGCCGGGCCGAGCGCACCGGGCGGGACGAGACGGCCGCCTACTTCCGCACCCGTCCGCACGGCTCCCAGCTCGGCGCCTGGGCCAGCGACCAGTCCACAGTGGTCGACTCGCGGGAGGAACTGGACCGCAGATACGAGCAGTTGGCCCGTCGCTATCCCGAGGGGGAGGACGTTCCGGCGCCGCCGGACTGGGGTGGGTACCGGATCCGTCCCGAGCGGGTGGAGTTCTGGCAGGGCCGGGAGAACCGGCTCCACGACCGGCTGGTCTACCACCGCCGGGAGGACGGCTGGACGGTCGAGCGGCTCTGTCCCTGAGGGCGGACGCCCGAGACCGCGCTCGCAGGGAAGGGCGGAGGGGCGGTGTCGGCGCGGCCGGTCTCCAGGAGGCGGGCGGACACCGCTGGAGCGCTCCCGCCGCGTGCCGGGCCGCCCGTCGCGTCGCGCACACGCGCCGCACACGCAGGCGACCCGCGGGCCTTGGTCCCCTGGAGATCCAGGAGAGCCGGCCGGACGATACCGGCGGCCCGCGGGTCGGGTGACTGCATGGGATTGGCCGGCGGTGCCGGCATCCGCACTGGTGTGGGACGTCGGCCCTCAGGCCGCAGCCACCTCACGCGTCCGGTTCTTGATCATCTGCCGAACCACCTCCCTTCTCGTGTGCACTCCACGGTAGGAGCACACGGCCGGTGGCTCAAGCGCTTTTTTTAAGGGCCGTCCTCCGGCCACCCGGCGGCTGAATCCCGCCGAACCCCATGTGACGGCCCTCACCATGCAGTTGAATGGTGCCGACCCGCACCACCGCGCGGTGTCCGTCCGGCTCCGGCCGCCCGGAGCCGGCTCCGGGCGACGGCCACGACCGGCGCCGCGGGCGCGCGGCCGTCGGGCACCGTCGAGGGGGGAACACCGTGACGACGCACTCACAGTCCCAGCCCGGGGCTCGGCCCACCGGGGCCGGCATCCCGGACCCACTGCTGCTCGCGTCGCTGCTCGGCGGCATGGACGCCGCCCTGTTCGCCGTCGACCGTGACGGCCGCGTCACCCACTGGAACCACGAGGCGGAGCGGCTGCTGGGCTGGACCGGGGCCGAGGCGCTGGGCCGGCGCGGCCTCGGCGGCTGGGTGGTGCGCGAGCGGGACGCCGTCGACGTCCACGACCGGCTGCTGGCCGTCACCGGTGACGGCGCCGCCGCCGCGGCGGCGCGGCAGGTCCAGGAGTTCCCCTTCGTCACCAAGGACGGCTCCCGGCTGCTCGTCCGCGCCCAGACGGCCGCGGTGCGCGACAGCCGTGGCAGCGTCGCCGGGGCCTACTGCGCCTTCAGCGACGTGCACGCCCAGCTGGACCTGGAACGGCGCATCGCGCTCAGCGAGGCGCTGCTGGGCGGGTCGTCGTGGTCGGTCCTGCTGGTCGACGCCGACCTGCGGACCGTCGCGCTCAACGAGCCGGCCGCCCGTGCCCTCGCCGTCACCGCGGTCGAGACGCTGGGCGAGCCCCTGGCGGAGTTCCTCGGCAGTGGACTGGAGGAGCTGGAGGGCGCGCTGGAACAGGCCCTGGCCGGTGACCCGCCCCCCGACCCGGTCGAGCTGTGGGTGACCCTGCACGAGGACGGCTCCTACGAGGACCAGGACGGCGAGACCCGCGGCGGTCTGCCCGGTGGGCGGCGTCGCTGCTGGCTGAGCGGATTCCTGCCGCTCGGGTCCCCGCTGGCCACGGAACCCTCCCCGCTGGGGGTGGCCTGGGTCTTCCAGGACGTCACGCCGTCGCGGCGGCAGACCCGCGAGGTCTCGCGGCAGCGGTTCCGCGACGGGCAGCTCAACCGCGCCGCCCGTGTCGCCGCGGAGTGCGCGGACCCGATGGACGCCGCCGCCGTTCATCTGGACTTCGCGCTGGCCGGCTTCGCCGAGCACGCACTGCTGGACGTGGTGCCGGCGTCGCGTCCGGGTGGCGGTGGCGGTGGCGGTCGTGCCGGTGGCGGTGGTGCCGGCAGGGCTGGTGGCGGTGCCGGCGAGGGTCCCGGCGGTGCCGCCGGGGCACGGGGACGGCTGCTGCGCGTCGCCGAGACACCCGGGCTGTTCGGCCCGGGCAGCGCCAGCGCGGGGGTGGCCGTCGCCTACCGGCGGGGGCACCCGGCGCTCGAGGCGCTGGCCCGGGGCGGTCCGGTGCGGGCCGGCGGCGCCGCCGGGCGGCCTGCCGGTGGCGCCGGCGCGTCCGCCGGCGCGACGTGGGCGGCGGCCCACAAGTGGCCGCGCGACGCGCTCCACGCCCTCTGCGTGCCGTTGCGCAGCCGGGGCCGCGACCTGGGCGTGGTCACCTTCCTGCGCGGTGCGGGACGGCCGGGCTTCGACCGGACGGACGCGACGTTCGCGGAGGATGTGGCGCTCCGGGTGGCGGCTGCCGTCGACCTGGCCGGTCCGCGCGGCTGAGGTTCCCGGGCGTGTGCCCTGCTGCCTGGGCGTCCCCGCGGGCGGCCGTGCGTCCGGCCGGCGGAGGTCAGCCGCGCTGCCAGAGGACCTGGTCCGCGTGGCGTTCGCACACCTCGCGGTTCCACTCGATGCCGCCGTCGATGTTGCCCGAGCGCAGCATCGGCGGTTCCTGGCCCCGGTCGGCCAGCTCTCCGGCGGCGGTGGCCATCACCGCCTGCATCAGGGCCGCGGTCACCACGGTGGAGGCCGGGCCGAACGGCGCGGCCACGCCGGGGTGGGTCAGCTCGGTGTCGCCGGGGGCGATCTTGTTGTCCAGCACCACGTCGCAGTGGTCCTTGAGGAAGGTGCCGGACGGGTCGCGGGAGGTGGTCCGCTCGGCGTACCCGACGGAGGTCACGCCGACGACGGAGATCCCGCGTGCCCGGGCGTGCGAGGCCATCTCCACGGGGAGCACGTTGCGGCCGGAGAGCGAGATGACGAACAGCAGGTCGCCGGCGCGCGCCGGGCTGGTGTCGAGGGTGGCCCGGGCGAGGCCGCCGACGCGTTCCAGGGCGCTGCCGAGGGTGGCCGGTGAGACGTCGACCCCGACGGTGCCGGGGACCGCCAGCAGGTTGACGACGGCGAGCCCCCCGGCGCGGTAGACCACGTCCTGCGCGGGAAGCGCGGAGTGCCCGGCGCCGTAGGCGAAGACACGGCCCCCCGCGGTGACGGTGTCCGCAACCAGCCCGCCGGCGCGGGCGATGGCCTCGCCCTCCTCGTCGCGTACCCGCCGCAGCAGATCCTGGGCGGCGTCGAAGAACTGGTCGGCGAGGGGGCGACGGCTCATCTGGCGGTTTCCTTCACGGGTCCGGTGCGCTGCCCGGCGGGCCGGCTGCGCCCCCGGGGTGCGGCGGCTCCCGGGCGCCCTCGGGGCGTGGTGGGAGCGCTGCCGCTCGTCACGCTGAGGTCTGGACCAGTGCGCTGTCAAGGGTGGACCGGGAGTCCGGAGCGGGTTCCGGTACGGGGCGGGAGCGCCCCGGCGGGGAGCGGTGTGGCGGATCGCCGGGGTATGCCCGTTCCGTGGCGACCCGATTACCGGCGCGATGCGTCAGAATTGAGGTCAGGGCCACCGCACGACATAGCCGAGGGGCAACCATGTCCGGACTCATCGACACCACTGAGATGTACCTCCGCACCATCCTGGAGCTGGAGGAGGAGGGTGTGGTTCCGATGCGGGCCCGTATCGCCGAGCGTCTTGAACAGAGCGGCCCGACCGTCAGCCAGACCGTCGCCCGGATGGAACGGGACGGTCTGCTGAGCGTCGCCGGCGACCGTCACCTGGAGCTGACGGAGGAGGGCCGGCGGCTGGCGGAACGCGTCATGCGCAAGCACCGCCTGGCCGAGTGCCTGCTGGTGGACGTCATCGGCCTGGAGTGGGAGCACGTCCACGCCGAGGCGTGCCGCTGGGAGCACGTGATGAGCGAGGCGGTGGAGCGCCGCGTTCTCGCACTGCTCGACCACCCCACCGAGTCGCCGTACGGCAATCCCATCCCCGCGCTGGCGGAGCTGGGGGAACGCGGCGAGCCCGACCCCTTCCTGGAGGAGGGCATGGTGGCGCTCAGCGAGCTGCGGGCCGGCGACGGCCGGACGGTCGTCGTCCGGCGGATCGGCGAGCCGATCCAGACGGACGCCCAGCTGATGCACACGCTCCGGCGTGCGGGCGTGCAGCCCGGCGCGTCGGTGAGCGTGCGCGCCGGGGACGATGGCGGGCTGCTGGTCGGCAGTGGAGGCGAGGCCGCCGAGCTGGACGACGCGGTGGCGATGCACGTCTTCGTCGCCAAGAGCTGAACCCGCCGGCCCGGCGTGAACGGGCCGCGGACCGGGGCGGGGGTGGCCGCAGGGCCGCCCCCGCCCCTCTGTGCGCCGCGGTCCCGGGCGGATCTCGGGGTGGCCCTCGGGCCGTGCCGGGGAGGTGCTGGCTGGTGACCTGGAGGTGCCGCGTCCGGCGGGTCGGGGCGGTGCGGAGGTAACCGCCGGTACGCGGTGTGCCGGAGTGGAGCGCCCGGCTCCGTTTGGGGTGCGGTGCCGGGGGCATGACGGGGGGATCAGTGACGGTGCGGCCTGCCCGGGAGCGGGTCGCACCGTCGTGTCGTCCTGCGTACCGCCCGCTCCCGGCTTGGGAGGCCGCCTCGTTCTCGTGGCTCTCGTGGCTCTCGCGGTTCTCGTCGGTCTCCGCGCGCCGGGTGCGCGGGGCGCGGGCGGGCACCGCATCACTCGTAAGGGGGAAACGGAGTGGAAAGAAGGCGTGTTCGAATACCTGTTCGGTAGCCTGGCGAACGCAGGCCGGCCGGTAGGCGGGGGCAGAGCGTTGCCGTCCGGCTGCCGCCCGGTGGCGATGGGCCGACCGGCCCAGTCCGCGGGGGAGGCCCGAGAGGCGAGCGAAGGGGGTACTACGCATGGTCCGGAGAGTGGACGTGGTGGGGCGGGGCGGAGCGCGCCTGGCCGCTTGGGAGTTCTCCGAGCCGCCCAAGACGGAGGACGCGGGGCGCCGCCCCGGGGTTCTGCTGCTGCACGGCCTGATGGGGCGTTCGGCGCACTGGGAGGAGGCGGCCCGCTGGCTGTCCGGCCGTTGGCGCACCGTGGGCCTCGACCAGCGCGGGCACGGCCGCAGCGAGAGACCGCCCGACGGTGACTACGACCGGGACGCCTTCGTCGCCGACGCCGAGGCGGCGCTGGAGCAACTGGATCTCGCGCCCGCCGTGCTCATCGGCCACGCCATGGGAGCGCTCACGGCGTGGCAGCTCGCCGCCCGCCGCCCCGATCTGGTCCGGGCCGTGGTGATCTGCGACATGCGGGCCTCGCCGATGGGGGAGGAGTCGCAGCGTGAGTGGTCGCGCTGGTACGACTCCTGGCCCACGCCGTTCGCGTCCCTGGCGGAGGTCCGGCGGTGGTTCGGCGAGGAGGACCCGATCCTCGACCGTCCCTCGCCGGTGCGCGGCCGGTACTACGCCGAGGTCATGTCGGAGGGGGCGGACGGCTGGTATCCGGTCTTCTCCAGGGACGACATGCTGCGCGCCCGGGAGGCGTGGGTGCACGACGCCCACTGGGAGGAGCTGGCGCAGGTCAGCTGCCCGGCCCTGGTGGTGCGCGGGCTGGGCGGGGAGCTGGGGCGGGCGGAGGCGCAGGAGATGGTCCGGGTGCTGCCGCGGGGCAGTTACGCCGACATCCCCGACGCCGGTCATCTGGCCCACCACGACCGGCCGGAGGCGTGGCGCGCCGTGGTCGAACCCTTCCTGGAGTCCGCGGAGGGAGCGTGACGACCGGGTGTCGGAGCCCGTCGCTACGATCGATCCCGACAACACACGGGGGAGAACCATGCGAGCACACCTGCGAACAGCGCTGACCGCCATCGCCGTCAGCGGCGCGCTGCTGATACTGCCGGCCTGCTCCAGCGGCGACGGCCTGAACCACTTCGGTCAGGCGCCGCAGGCCGACGACAAGGCCAAGGAGCCGGGCTCCGACGGCGAGGGCGAGTCGGAGGAGCCCGCCGCCGAGCCGGGAGGCGAGCCGTCCGCCTGGGAGCTCTACGAGGCGGGAGCCGACGAGTTCGCCAACGCCCAGTCCATGCGGCTGGTGGGGACTGTCCCCAACGGCGCTTCGCTGATGGACATGGACATCCATCTCGATCTGGACGGCGACTGCGTCGCCGACATGACGATGGCGGACGAGGGCTCCGTGGAGATCCGGAAGTCCGGCGACGACATCTGGATGAAGGGCGACCAGCTCTTCTGGGAGACCGCCGGCTCCGCCGAGGTGGGCCGGCTGCTGGGCGGCATGTACCTCTACGGCACGACTGACAACCCGGACATGTCCTCCTTCGCCGGGCTCTGCGAGCTGAGCGAGCTGATCGGCGGCATCCCGCTGGACAACCTCACCGGAACGGCGGTCGAGACCGGCCGCGACGACCAGAACGGCGTCGCCGTGGTCGACATCGAGGTCACCGAGGACAACGGCGACGTCGGCCGCTTCCGCATAGCGGCCGAGCAGCCGCACCACATCCTGCGGGTCGGCGTGGTCGAGGACGGCGAGGACCTCGTCCTGGACTTCGACGACTACAACGTCCCCGTCGACGTCACCCCGCCGGACGACGCGGATGTGCTCGACTACGAGGAGCTCTCGCCCTGATCGCCGTATCGGGGCGGCACACGTGCGCCGGCGGTGGCTTCGGCGCGCGACCGGTGGTGGGGCGGCGTCAGTAGGATCGACGACCGAACGTACTGGGGGACACATGAGGATACGCACGCGCGCCGCCCTGACCGCCGCCACTGTCGGCGCTGCCCTGCTGGCGGTTCCGGCCTGCTCCGGTGAGGGCGCCATGGACCGCTTCGCGCGGGCCGCGGAGGCGGAGGCCGACCGCGAGGCCGGCACCGCCGAGGAGACCGATGACGACGCGGCGGAGCTTGTCACGGACGAGGAGCCCGACGCCTGGGCGCTCTACGAGGCCGGTGTCCGGGAACTCGCCGAGGCCGAGTCGGTCCGCTACACCGCCTCCGGGCTGGACGAGGGCTCCGCACTCCACACGGACATCCAGTCCGACCGGGACGGTACCTGTGTGGCGACGGTCGAGACCGAGTACGACGGCGCGGTGGAGATCCGGAGGTCCGGCGACGAGGTCTGGATCGCGGGTGACCAGCTCTTCTGGGAGACCGCCGGTACCGGGGCACTCGGTCGCCTGCTCGTCGGCAAGTTCCTCTATTCGACGGCCGACGACCCCGACGTGGCGGAACTGGCCGCTCTCTGCGACGCCGAGGAACTGCTGGGAGAGATCAGCCTGGACGAACTCACGGGCGACCCGGAGGTGACCGGGCGCGACGAGCACGACGGCGTGGACGTGTTCGAGCTGGACGTCATCGACGACACCGGCGAGCTGGCGGTCATTCTGATCACGGCCGAGGCGCCGCATCACATCCTCCGGATAGAGCTGCCCGAGGATCCCGACGAGATCGTCCTGGGCTTCGGGGACTACAACGTCCCGGTCGACTTCACCCGGCCGAGCGCCGACGACACTCTGGACATCGCCGAACTGGAGGCCGGGGTCGACGTCTGACACCGACGCGGTGCCCGTTGGTGATGCCAAGTCCTGGGGCACGTGCGCACTATGGTCTGGGTATGACCACATTCGCGCCTCTCGCCCGCCTGGATCTGCTCGCCCACGCTCCCGACGTCTACCGCGCGATGGCCGCCCTGGACAAGGCCGCGGCCGAAGGGCTGGACCGGACCGTCGCCGAGCTGGTGAAGATCCGCGCGTCGCAGCTCAACCACTGCGCCTTCTGCCTGGACATGCACACCCGTGACGCACGCGCGGCGGGGGAGAGCGAGCAGCGGCTCCATCTGCTGGGCGCCTGGGAGGAGGCCGGGTCGCTCTACACGGAGAAGGAGCGGGCGGCCCTGGCGCTCACCGAGGCGGTGACGGTGCTGACCGACGGCTTCGTGCCGGACGAGGTCTACGCACGGGCGGCCGAACACTTCGACGAGCCCGAGCTGGCCCGGCTGATCGCGGTGATCACCACCATCAACGCCTGGAACCGGATCGCGGTCTCCACCCGGAAGGGGCCGGCTCCGGACTGAGTCGCCGCCTCGGCGGCCACGCCTGCCGCGCCCCGCCGTCCCTCTCGGCCGGCGGGGGCGCGTCCGGGGGTGGCATGATCGCGAACGGAGGGCGCGTGCCCGCCCGTTCGGCCGTGCTCATGACCATGAGGCGGCGGCCGGCGCCGCGACCGGGCGCACGGTGCCCGCCGCGCTCCAGCGCGAGCGACCCGTCCCGGCCACCCCGTACGTCCCGGCGCGCCCCGGTCGGCGTCCGGGTCGGAGCCCGTCCCAACGCCCCGCCACCGCCCGGGATCAGCCGTGGTCCTGGCGGCAGGCGTACGCCAGCGCCGGCAGCAGTTCCTCGCAGTCCGGCAACCAGTGGTGGGCGCTGGTCGGGCGCCGGACCCACTGCACCGACCCGTGCCGTCCCAGTCGCGTGGGTGGCGCCGGCACATACCCGTTGGCGCCGATGGCGCGCAGGTCCAGCGAGTCCGGCGACCAGCCGAGCTGCCGCACGATCCCCGGCGTCCTCACCGCGGCGCCCGGTGTCACGAAGAACATCATCCGGCCGCCCGGGGTCGAGCTGACCGGGCCCAGCTCCGCCTCGTGCCGCTCCAGCCGGGCCAGCGCCAGGCAGCCGGCGGACTCGGGCACGTCCAGCACGTCGAACGTGCGGCCCGTCGGCAGCAGCACGGAGGCGCGGGGCTCGGCCAGCCACATGCGCCGGGCGGTCGCCGGGCTGCCGGTGGCGCGCTCGGTCCAGCCGGGCCCGTCCGGGTGGGTGCCGGGGGAGGTGCACGCCCGCATGCCGCAGGAGCAGCGGATGCCACCGACCCGCTGTTCCAGCCAGGTGCCGGGCAGCACGTCCCAGTGCCGCTCCTCGGCGTAGCGGACCGCGTAGTCCAGCGGCGTGTCGCTGCGCTGCTGGGGGATCGCGGCGTCCTGGCCGGCCGGGGCGGAAGCGGTCACGGGGGGTGTGGCGGTCTCTCTCACGCTGATCACAACTCCCGGGGACTCCCCTGGTTACGGTCGCGGTCAACTCCGCCCGGACCGGCGGTCGTGGTCGCGGTCGGGAGCGCGGCTTGCAGGAGGGGCGCACGGGTGCATCCACGGGAGCGTGCGGCATGGCTTCCGGCTACGGGTGGGCATCGATTCTGCGGACCGTCCGTCGGACCGCCGAGCCTGGAGAAGCATGATGACCGAGAGTGCCGCGGTACCCGCCGCACGGCAGCCCAACGAGCGGCTGCTGTCCCTGATACGGGAGGCTGGGTGCTCCAACGCCGGACTCGCCCGCCGCGTCAATGTGTGCGCGGCAGAACGCGGGCTCGACTTCCGTTACGACAAGACCTCCGTCGCCCGGTGGATTCGCGGCCAGCGGCCGCGGGGCAGGGCGCCGGAGGTGATCGCCGAAGCGCTGGGCCGCAAGCTCGGACGCGCGGTGACCCTCCAGGAGATCGGGATGGGAGGGTCCCGGCAGCCTCCGTCCGCCGTCGGGCTGACCTTCGCGCCCGGACTGACGGAGGCCCTGGAGGAAGCCAGGGAACTGTGGCGGGCCGACGCGGCCCGCCCCCAGCCCGGTGGTCACACCGGGGCCGCCGGGACCAACGGCGCCGCCGTGGCGCCGGGGGCGATGGTGGAGCCCAGCCGTGACTGGCTGATCGCCCGGATCGACGACTCGGTGGCCGCCGCGGCGGGCACCGGGCGGGTCGGTGCGAGCGACGTCGAGGCGGTGGTGGCCACCACCGCCGCCCTGATCGAGCTGGACCGCCGGTGGGGTGCCGGCCATGTGCGGCCGGTGCTGGCCCACTACCTCAACGGGGTGGTCGCCGGGCTGCTGACCGGCTCCTACCGGGAGTCGGTGGGCCGACGGCTGTTCGCCGCCGCCGCGCGGCTCACCGAACTGGCCGGGTACATGGCCGTCGACACCGGCCAGCCGGGGCTGGCGCAGCGCTACTACATCCAGGCGCTGCGGCTGTCCCAGGCCGCGGGCGACCGTGGCTTCGGCGGCTATGTGCTGGCCGCCGGAATGAGCCACCTCGCCGCTCAGTTGGGCAGCCCACGCGAGGTGATCCAGCTGGCGCGGGCCGCCCAGGAGGGCACCCGCGGTCAGGTGCCGCCGCGCGCAGAGGCCCTCTTCCTCGCCGCCGAGGCCCGCGGGCACGCGCAGCTCGGCGACCGCGAGGCGTGCCGCCGGGTGGCCTCCCCGGCGCTGGCGGCCATGGACCGGGCGACCGGTTCGCGCGGGGAGGACCCGCCGTGGGTCGCGCACTACGACTCGGCGTACCTCGCCGACGAACTCGCGCACTGCCACCGCGACCTGGACCAGGGCGCCGCCGCCCAGCAGCGTGCCTCCGAAGCGCTCGCCGGGCACCCCGAGACCAGGACCAGGCGCCGCGCGATAGGGCTGCTGGTCCTGGCCACCGGCAAGCTGCAACAGGCCGAGGTGGAGCACGCCTGCCAGACGGCGGGGGAGGCCGGGGTGCTGCTGACCGGGCTGCGCTCCAAGCGCGGCACCCAGTACTTCGCGGACTTCAACGCACGGCTGGCGCCTTATCAGGACACCAGCCATGTGAAGGAGTTCCAGGAGCGGTGGAGGGGGGCGGGAGCGGTGCTCGTCTAAGAGGGGGCGTGCGCTCCGACGGGCCGGCCGAGCCGGTGACTCCGGGTACCCTCGGCCGAACGGGTTGGTGACCGCTCCTGTGTACGAGCAGGTAGCGTGTCCCGGCGATCGCCGCCGCCTCCGCACGGGTGTGCGGCCCACGGAGTGACGAGGAGCCACGCCGGTGTCGAGCAACCGCCACAGGCACGAGGACGAACCGCGCGAGGGCGTCGTACTGCCGTCGGGCGGAGCGCCGGGCGGCGCCCCCGAGAGCTGGGCGCGGCCCGGCGCCGCCGTGCCCAGCGAGGGCGTGCCGTGGGACCAGCCCTGGGGCCCTGACCAGCAGCCCACCTCCGGTCCGCCGGGCCCGGCGCCGGGTGCGCCACCCGGACCGGGCGGCGCACCCGGCGCGTACGGGTATCCGGCGGACGGGAGCGGCTACGGCTACCCGGCCTCGGACGGCGCCGCCGGCGGGTACGGCTATCCAGCGCCCGCCAGTGCCCCCGGCGGGTACGGCTACCCTGCGCCGGTCGGCCCGGCCGCCGGGTACGGCCATCCCGCGCCCGAAGTCGCCCCGGGCGTGCCACAGCACCCGCCGGCCGGTCCGCAGCACCCCGCGGCCGGTCCGGACCAGCGGTACGCGT
>NZ_BHZI01000183.1 GCF_004305975.1 Streptomyces otsuchiensis | reverse complement strand
GGTTGAGGCTGTGGTGGTGGCTGCGGGGGAGCGGGGGTGGAGGGCGCGGAGGTTGCGGGTGTCGCATGCGTTCCACAGTGTGCGGATGGAGCCGGTGCTGGAGGAGTTTCGTGGGGTGTTGGAGGGGGTTGAGTTTCGGCGTCCGGTGGTGACGGGGTTGTCGAATGTGTCGGGTGGGGTGGCGGATCGTTGGGGTGAGGTGGGGTATTGGGTGGAGCATTTGCGGTCGGCGGTGTTGTTCGGGGACAACGTGGCGGCGTTGGGTGGTCTGGGTGTGTCCGCGGTGCTGGAGTTGGGTGCGGATGCGACGTTGACGTCGTTGGTGGGTGTGGGGGCGGAGTCGTTGTGTGCGGTGCCGGTGTTGCGGAAGGGCCGTGGGGAGGCGGTGGGTGTGCTGGCGGCGTTGGGCCGGTTGCACTGTCATGGGGTGGCGGTCGACTGGTCGCCGTTGCTGGGTGGTGGGCGCAGGACCGATCTGCCGACCTACCCCTTCCAACGCGACCGCTACTGGATGAGCGGCGGTGGAGGCACGGTCGACGTCCGCGGCCTCGGCCTCGGCGCCACCGACCACCCCGTCCTCGGCGCCTCACTGGACCTGCCCGACGGCGGCGGCACCGTCCTCACCGGACGTCTGTCGCGCGCCGCCCACAGCTGGCTCGCCGACCACCCCGCCGTCCCCTCCGCCGCCTTCGTCGACCTCGTCGTCCGCGCGGGTGACGAAGCGGGCTACGACACCCTCGCCTCCCTGGAGAGCGGCGTCCCCCTCGTCGTACCGCCGGGCACCGATGTCCACCTCAGGGTCGTCCTCTCGCCGCCCGGCGAGGACGGCAGTGGCAGCGCCACCGTCCACGCCCGCCCCGAGGGCGCCGCCGACTGGAGCTGCCACGCCACCGCCGCCCTCACCGCCCGCGGCGGTTCCGACCCCGCCGTCCCCGCGACGCACACCCGGCGGGACGGCGCTGAACTCCCGGTGCCGGACGACGGCGTCCTGCGCACCCTGCGCCGCGACGGCGACATCGCCCGCGCCCACCTCGTCCTGCCGCCCGCCCACGCCCGCGACGCCGCCCGCCACGGCATCCACCCCGCGCTCCTCGACGGCGCCTGGGAGGCGGTCCGGCAGGCCGGACTGGCCGACGCCGACACCGTCGCCGCCGACTGGAGCGACCTCCGGCTGCACGCCTCGGGAGCAGCCGAGGCGTGGGCCGAGGTCCGCCACGACGACTCCGGCGTCCTGCACGTCACCCTCACCGACACCCACGGCGCGCCGCTGCTGACCGGCGCCGTCAGCCGCGTCGGCGAGGCCGCCGCCGCCCGCAGGGCCGAGGCCGCGCTGCGCGACGACCCGCTGTACACCGTCGAGTGGACCTCCGCCGCCCCCGCCGACGACACCCAGGACGGACCGGAGTGGAGCGTCCTGGAGACCGGCGCCGGGGCCGACGCCCTCGCCGCGCTGCCCCCGGGGCCGCGGGTCGTGCTCTGGCCCGCCCCGTCGGGCGGGTCCGAGGCGCCGGCCGCCGTGCGCGGCGCCACGCACGCAACCCTCGCCTTCCTGCGGGCGTTCCTGACCGACGAGCGCCTGACCGAGGCACGGCTCGCCGTCGTCACCCGGCAGGGCGCCGCCGTCGGCTCCGGCGGCGAACCCGCCACCGGCGACGCGGCCGCCGTGTGGGGCCTGGTGCGCTCCGCCCAGTCCGAACACCCCGGCCGTGTCCTGCTCGTCGATGTGCCCTCGGGTACGCCCGAGGACGCGCTGCCCGAGCTGGCCGCCCGCGCCCTGGCGGCGGGCGAGCCGCAGTCCGCGGTGCGCGACGGTGCCGTCTGGCTGCCGCGTCTCGCGACCGTCGAAGCGCCCGCGCTCGCCCCGCTCCCCACCACGCCGTGGCGGCTGCGGGACGACGGGCGGGGCCGCGTCGACGGGGTCTCCCCCCAGCCCGTCGACCCCGGGGAGACCGACGCCGGCCCGCTCCCGGCCGGCGCCGTGCGGGTCTCGGTGCGGGCCGCGGGCGTCAACTTCCGTGATGTGCTCACCGTCCTCGGGATGTATCCCGGCGAGCCGCTGCCCCTGGGCATGGAGGCCGCCGGTGTCGTCACCGAGACCGGCCCGGAGGTCACCGGGCTGGCGGTCGGCGACCGCGTCATGGGCCTGTGCACCGGGTCCTTCGGCCCCGAGGTGACCGGCGACCACCGGATGTGGAGCCGGTTCCCGGAGCGCTGGTCCTTCGCGGAGGCGGCGACCGTCCCCGTCACCTTCCTCACCGCCTGGTACGGGTTGTTCGACCTCGGGAGCCTGAAGGCTGGGGAGCGGGTGCTGGTGCACTCCGCCGCCGGCGGGGTGGGCATGGCGGCGGTGCAGCTGGCCCGGCATGCCGGGGCCGAGGTGTTCGCCACGGCCGGCCCCGCCAAGCAGCGGGTGCTGCCGCTCGACGGCGAGCACATCGCCTCCTCCCGCGACCTGGAGTTCGGCGAACGGTTCGGGGAGATGGACGTCGTCCTCAACTCCCTCGCGGGCGAGTTCATCGACACCTCCCTGCGGCTGCTCGGCGGCCGGGGACGCTTCGTGGAGATGGGCAAGACCGACCTGCGCGACCCGGCCGGGATGCCCCCCGGCATCGACTACCGCTCCTTCGACCTCGTCGAGGCCGGTCCGCAGCGCATGGGCGAGATGTTCGCCGAACTGCGGAAGCTCTTCGAGGACGGCGCCCTCCAGCCGTTGCCGTTGACGTGCTGGGATGTGCGGCGGGCTGCTGAGGCGATGCGGTTCATGAGTCAGGCGCGGCATGTGGGGAAGGTCGTGCTGACGGTGCCGCGTGTGCTGGGTGGTACGGGTACGGTGCTGGTGACCGGTGGTACCGGTGGTGTGGGCGCGGCGGTGGCGTCGCGGCTGGTGGAGTCGCACGGGGTGCGGCGGCTGGTGCTGACCTCGCGGCGTGGGATCGAGGCGCCGGGTGCTGCCGAACTGCGGGAGCGGCTGGCGGAGTCGGGTGCCGAGGTGGTCGTGGAGGCGTGTGATGTCTCGGACCGGGAACAGGTGCGGGCGCTGCTGGAGGCGATACCGGAGAGCGCCCCGCTGACCGGGGTGGTGCACGCCGCCGGTGTCCTCGACGACGGCGTCCTCACCGACCTCACACCCGAACGGATCGACGGGGTGCTGGCGCCCAAGGCCGACGCCGCCCGCCACCTCCACGACCTCACCCGCCACCTCGACCTCGCCGCCTTCGTCCTCTTCTCCTCCGCCGCCGGTGTCCTCGGCTCACCCGGCCAGGGCAACTACGCCGCCGCCAACGGCGTTCTGGACGCCCTCGCCGCCGAGCGCGCCCGCGACGGGCTCCCCGCCACCTCCATGGCCTGGGGGCTGTGGGCCGGCACCGGCATGGGCGGTGAACTCTCCGAGCAGGACCTGCTCCGGCTCTCCCGGGGCGGCCTCACCCCCCTCACCCCCGAGCGCGGCCTCGCCCTCTTCGACACCGCGCTGCGCTCCGCCGTGCCGGCCGTCGTCCCCCTCACCCTGGACACCGCCCGTCTGGAGGCCGCGGGAGGGGCGCTGCCCGCGCTGCTGCGCGGCCTCGTCCGCCGCACCGTGCGGCGGCAGGCCGACGCCGGTGGCGACGCGGCCGGCGGCGCCTGGCTGGAGGAGATCCGGGCCGTCCCGCCCGCCGAACGGCAGCGCAAGGTCCTCGACATGGTCACCTCGCTGCTCGCCCGGGTCCTCGGCCACGCCGACGCCCGCCGGATCCGCCCGCAGCAGCCGTTCACCGAGCTGGGTCTCGACTCCCTCACCGGCGTCGAACTGCGCAACCAGCTCGCCGCCGCCTCCGGGCTGCGGCTGCCCGCCACCCTGGTCTTCGACCACCCCACCCCGCAGGCCATCGCCACCCTGCTGGTCACCGAGCTGTTCGGTGAACAGGCGGCCGACGGCGCCGCGGACGGAGCGGCGCCCCGCGACCCGGCGGCGCCGCTGCGCGAGAGCATCGCGCGGCTGGAGGAGCAACTCACCAAGGCGGACGCGGGCGACGACGCCTTCTCCGGCGTCGAGCCGGAGCTGCGACGGCTGTTGTCGCTGTGGGCGGCGGCCCGTTCCGGTGGCGACGCCTCGCACAACGACGTCGCCGACGCCAACGCGGAGGCGCTGTTCGCCCTGCTCGACAACGAACTCGGTTCGGCGTGAGGCGGACTCGCCCGTCGTCCGCCGCCGAGGGGAAGCGAAGACGCGACCGGCTCCGGTGAGCCAGGGCCGGCCGCCCCGGCCGGTGGCGGCCCGGCCGGGGCCGCGCCCGGAGCCTCCGCCCCGCGCGGTCCCCGCCCCGGCCGGCGGGGACCGCGCGGGGACGTCAGCGATCTTCGGCACCCGTCGGCAGCCGCCGACCACACAAGGAGAGCCCCCACGATGACCAGCGAGAAGCAGTACCTCGACTACCTCAAGCGCGCCACGGTCGACCTGCGGGAGGCCCGCAAGGAGCTGCGCAGACTGCGGGACAGCGGTCACGAGCCGATCGCCGTCGTGGGCGCGGGCTGCCGGTTCCCCGGAGGCATCACCTCTCCCGAGGAGCTGTGGCGGCTCGTCGACGAGGGCGGCGAGACCCTCGGCCCCTTCCCGGAGAACCGTGGCTGGGACCTCGACCGCTACTTCGACCCCGACCCCGACAACGCCACCCGGATCACCGCTCCGCGCGCGCACTTCCTCTACGACGCGCCCGCGTTCGACGCCGGGCTCTTCGGCATCTCCCCGCGCGAGGCCCTCGCCATGGAGCCGCAGCAGCGGATATCCCTGGAGGTCGCCTGGGAGACCCTCGAACGCGCCGGAGTCGACCCGACCTCGCTCAAAGGCACCGACACCGGGGTGTGGATCGGCGCCATCGGCCAGAGCTACGGCCGCAACCAGCAGGCCGCCGGGCTCGTCGGCAACCTCCTGACCGGCACCACCAGCAGTGTCATCTCCGGCCGGATCGCCTACACCTTCGGCCTGGAGGGCCCCACGCTCAGCCTGGACACGGCCTGCTCCTCCTCCCTCGTCGCGCTGCACCTGGCCGTGCGGGCCCTGCGATCCGGAGAGTGCTCGCTCGCCCTCGCCGGCGGGGTCACCGTCGTCAGCATGCCCGAGCTGTTCGTGGAGTTCTCCGCCGTCGGCGGCATCTCGCCCGACGGCCGCTGCCGTGCCTTCGCCGACGACGCGGGCGGCGTCGGCTGGTCCGAGGGCGCCGGGCTGCTGCTGGTCGAACGCCTCTCGGACGCGGTCCGGAACAACCGGAACATCCTCGCCGTCATCCGCGGCTCCGCCGTCAACGCCGACGGCGCCTCCAACGGTCTGACCGCCCCCCACGGTCCCTCCCAGCGGCGCGTCATCGGCGCGGCGCTCCGCGACGCCCGTCTCACCCCCGCCGACGTCGACGCGGTCGAGGCGCACGGCACCGGCACCCCGCTCGGCGACCCCATCGAGGCCGACGCCCTGATCGCCACCTACGGCCGGGAACGCGGCGACGGCGAACCGCTGTACATCGGCTCCGTGAAGTCCAACCTCGGGCACGCCCAGGGCGCCGCCGGCGCCGCCGGAGTCCTCAAGACGGTCATGGCCCTGCGCAACGGCACCCTGCCCCGCACCCTCCACGCCGACGCCCCCACCTCACACGTCGACTGGACGGCCGGCTCGGTGGAACTCCTCACCGACTCCCGGCCCTGGCCCGCCACCGGACACCCCCGCCGGGCCGCGGTGTCCGCCTTCGGCCTCAGCGGGACCAACGCCCACCTCATCCTCGAACAGGCCCCCGACCGGGCCCCCGCCGACTGGCCGGACGCGCCCGGGCACGTCGTCGCCTGGCCGGTCTCCGGCGCCACCCCCGCCGCCCTGCGCGCCCAGGCGGGCCGCCTCCACGACCACCTCACGAAGCGTCCCGACGCGCCGCCGTCCGCCGTGGCCCGCGCCCTCGCCACCACCCGGGCCCGCCTCGACTCCCGGGCGGTCGTCCTCGGCGCCGACCGGGACACCCTGCTCGCCGGGCTCCGTACCCTCGCGGACGGCGGCACCGCGCCGGAGGTCGTCAGCGGCGCCGAACTCATCTCCGGGCCCCTCCTCGCCCTCCTCTTCGGCGGCCAGGGCAGCCAGCGCCCCGGTATGGGGCGTCAACTCCACCAGCGCTACGAGGAGTTCGCCCGGGTCTTCGACGAGGTGTGCGCCCTCCTCGACGCCGAACTCGCCGACACCCTCGGCCACTCCGTGCGGGACGCCGTCCTCGGCGAACCGGCCGGCTCCGACGCCGGGCCGCTGGATGACACCGCCGTCGCCCAGCCCGCCCTATTCGCCCTCCAGACCGCCCAGCACGCCCTGGTCACCTCACTCGGCCTGCCCGCCGACGCCGTCGCGGGGCACTCCATCGGCGAACTCACCGCCGCGCACGTCGCCGGCGTCTGGTCGCTGCCCGACGCCTGCAGGGTCGTCGCCGCCCGCGCCCGCCTGATGCGTCAACTCGCGCGCGCGGGAGGCGCGATGGCCGCCCTCGGCACCGACCGGGCGGGGGCGGAACAGCTGATCTCCGGCCACCCCGGCGTCGAGATCGCCGCCGTCAACGGCCCGCAGGCCGTCGTCGTCTCCGGCGACGCCGACCGGATCGCGGCCGTCCGCACCGAGGCCACCGACGCGGGGCTGCGCGCCACCGCGCTGCGCGTCTCCCACGCCTTCCACAGCGCCCACATGGACGCCATGCTCGACGCCTACCGCGCCGTCCTCGACTCCGTCACCTTCCACGAGCCCCGGATGCGGGCGGTCTCCACCCTCACCGGGCGCCCCGTCACCGACGGGGAGTGGACCGACCCCGGCTACTGGGTCCGGCAGCTGCGCCACCCCGTGCTCTTCGCCGACGCCGTCCGGGCCCTGGAGGACCAGGGCACCACCGCCTGGCTGGAACTCGGCGCCGACGCCTCCCTCGCCACCCACACCGCGCTCGGCGTCACCGACGCCCACGCCGTCGTCACCTCCGTGACCGGCCCCGTCCGGCGCGGGCGCCCGGCCCAGGACGAACCCACCGCCCTGCTCGCCGCGCTCGGCCGCCTCCACGGCCACGGCGTGCCCGTCGCCTGGGAACGGACCCTGGACGACCACCCCGCCTCCGGTCCCGCCGTCGACCTGCCGACCTACGCCTTCCAGCACGAGGACTACTGGCTGCACGACCCCGTGCCCCCCGGCGGCTCCGCCTGGTGCCACGAGGAGCGCTGGGAACCGCTGACCCCCGCCGTCGGCACCACCCGCCGGCCCGGCGGATGGGTCCTGGCCGTTCCCGCCGGGCAGGAGGACCACCCCTGGAGCCGCGCCCTCGCCGACGGCCTCGACGCCGCCGTCCTGCCCGTCGCCACCGGCGGGACCGTCGCGGACGCGTCCGGTGAGGATCAGCCGGGCGAGGACCAGCCCGGCGTGGACCCGAACGGCGTGGACCCGGACGGCGCCCCGGCCACCGCGAGCACCCTCGGCGAGCGGCTCCGCGCGCTCGACACCTCCGGCGGCGTGCTGTCCCTGCTCGCCCTCGACGACACCCCGGTGACCGGGCACAGCGCGCTCACCACCGGCATCGGCGCCACGCTCGCCCTCATCCAGGCCGTGGCGGCGCTGGACGGCACCCGTCTGTGGTGCGCCACCCAGGGCGCGGTCGCCACCGGTGCCGAGGGCCAGGGCACCGACGACGCGGGCACCGGGGGAGAGGGCGCCGCCGTCCGCCAGGCCCCCGTATGGGCCCTCGGCCGCGTCGCGGCGCTGGAGCAGCCCCGCTCCTGGGGCGGCGTGCTCGACCTGCCCCCCGGCCCCGCCACCGGCGACTCCGTCACCGCCGCCGTCGCCGCCCTGACCTCGGCCGACGACGACCAGATCGCCGTACGGGGCGCCACCGTCCTCGTCACCGGCGGCACCGGCGGCCTCGGCGCCCAGTGCGCCCGCTGGCTCACCGCCCACGGCGCCGACCACGTCGTCCTGCTCTCCCGTGGCGGCCCCGACGCCCCCGGTGCCACCGAACTGCGCGCCGAACTCACCGCGGACGGCCACCGCGTCACCGTCCTCGCCTGCGACGTCTCCGACCGCGAAGGGCTCCGTGACGTCCTGGACTCCCTCGTCCACGACGGCCACACCCCGACCGCGATCGTCCACGCGGCGGGCGTCCTCGACGACGCCCTGCTGCCGGGGCTCACCCCCCGGCGGCTCGCCACCGTCTTCGGGCCCAAGGCCGACGCGGCGCTCCATCTGCACGAGCTGACCCTGGCCGCCGGGATCGAACTGGACGCCTTCGTCCTCTTCTCCTCCTCCGCCGCCCCCCTCGGCTCGCCCGGACAGGGCAACTACGCCGCGGCCAACGCCGTCCTGGACGCTCTCGCCCGCCACCGCCACGCCCGCGGCCTGCCCGCCACCTCCCTCGCCTGGGGTCCCTGGGCCGGTGCCGGCATGGCCGGCGACGGCGCCGTCGCCGGACAGTGGGAGGACCGGCCCGGCCTGCACCTGCTGCGCCCGGCCACCGCGCTCTCCGTCCTCGCCCGCGTCACCGGCTCCGGGCGGCCCGCCACCTCCGTCGTCTCCGCCGACTGGGAGCGACTGCTGGCGCTCTACACCGCCGTTCGCCCCACCTCCTACTTCGACCTGATCCCGCGCCGGAACCCCACCGCGACGGCCCCGCCGGTCTCCGGCGCGCCCGCCGAGGCCGAGAGCGCCGTCCTGACCCGGCTCCGCGCCGAGGTCACCGCCCTGCCGGAGGTCGACCGCGAACCGTTTGTCCTGCGGCTGGTCACCAGCCATGTCGCGGCCGTCCTCGGTCACGCCGACGGCGGGGGAGTCCCCGCCCGCCGTGCCTTCACCGAACTCGGCCTCACCTCGCAGAACGCCGTCGAGATCCGGGGCGCGCTGTGCGAGAGCACCGGCATCGACGTGCCCGTCACCGTCGTCTTCGACCACCCCACGCCGCACGCGCTCGCCCGCTACGTCCTCGGCGAGATCCTCGGCGGGACCGCGGCCGACGCCGCCGGTCACCCGGTGACGACCGCCCCCGCGTCCGACGCGCCCGTCGCGATCCTCGGCATGGGCTGCCGCTTCCCCGGCGGCGACAGCCCCGACGCCTTCTGGCGGCACCTGCTCTCCGGCACCGACCCGGTGCGCGAGGTCCCCTCCGACCGCTGGGACGCCGCCGACTACCACGACCCCGTCCCCGGCACCCCCGGCAGGGCCTACACCCAGCGCGGCGGCTTCCTCGACTCCATCACCGGCTGGGACGCCCCCTTCTTCGGCTACACCCCCCGCGAGGCCCTCCGCCTCGACCCGCAGCACCGGCTGGTGCTGGAGCTGGTCTGGGAGGCCGTCGAGAACGCGGGCATCTCCCCGGAATCCCTGCGCGGCACCCGGACCGGCGTCTTCCTCGGCCTCGCCGAATCCCAGTACGGCATCCGCCAGATCACGCTGGAGGGCCCCGGCTGCCTGGACGACCCCAACTTCGGCCTGGGCACCTCCGCCAGCGCCGCCGCCGGGCGCGTCGCCTACCACCTGGACCTGCGCGGCCCCACCATCACCGTCGACACCGCCTGCTCCTCCTCCCTGGTCGCCACCCACCTCGCCGTGCAGGCGCTGCGCTCCGGGGAGTGCGACTACGCCCTCGTCGCCGCCGCCAACGAGGTGGTCGGCCCCGAGTTCTTCCTGAGCGCCTGCAAGATGGGCATGCTCGCCCCCGACGGCCGCACCAAGACCTTCGACGCCTCCGCCGACGGGTACGCCGTCGGCGAGGGCGGCGGCGCCGTCCTGCTGCGCCGCGCCGCCGACGCCGCCGCCGACGAACAGCGGCCCCACGCCGTCATCCGGGGCACCGCCACCAACTCCGACGGCCGCAGCAACGGCCTCACCGCCCCCAACCGCCACTCCCAGCTCGCCGTCATCCGCGCCGCCCACGCCGACGCCGGGGTACGCGCCGAGGAGATCGACTTCGTCGAGGCCCACGGCTCCGGGACCGCCCTCGGCGACGCCATCGAGTACGGCGTCCTCACCGAGGTGTTCGGCGACCGCGCCACCGGCCGCCCCCTGCACGTCGGCGCCGTCAAGAGCAACATCGGCCACCTGCTGACCGCCGCCGGCATGGCCGGACTCGTCAAGACCGTCCTGGCCCTGAACGGACGCGAACTCCCGCCCAACCTCCACCTGGAGAAGCCCAACGCCGACGTCGCCCTCGACGGCCCCGTACGGCCCGTCACCCGCCGCGAAGCCGTCGGCGACGGCGCGGGCGGCACCCTGCGGGCGGGCGTCAGCTCCTTCGGCTGGTCCGGCACCAACGCCCACCTCGTCGTGGAGGCGGCCCCCGTCGCCGAGGAGGCCGGACCGGAGGAGACCGGCGCGGAGGACGCCGGACCGGCGGGAGCCGGGGGAACCGGCTGGCAGCTCCTCACCGTCTCCGGTGTCACCGCGGATGCCGCCGCCGCCAACGCCCGCGCCCTCGCCGACCACCTCGACGCCCACCCCGGCCTCGACCCCGCCGACGTCGCGCACACCCTGGCCGTCGGCCGCGCCCAGTTCCCGTACCGCAGGAGCGTCGTCTGCCGCGACCTGCCCGGCGCCGTCGCCGCGCTGCGCGCGGACTTTCCCGCGCGGGCGGCCCGTGAGGCCCCCGTCCGCTACGCCCTGGTCCTGCCGGGCACCGGCCTGCCACAGGCCACCGCCGACACCCTGCGCGCGGCACATCCCGCCTTCCGCGACGCCTGGGACGCCTGCGCCGACGCCGCCCGCGCCCAGGGCACGGGCGACCTGACGGCCGACCCCGCGCTGCGCGCCTTCGCGGCCGCGTACGCCGGCACCGCCCTCCTCCGGGCCGCCGGTGTCGACCTCCCCGGCACGATCCTGGCCGCCGGCCCCGGTGAACTCGCCGCCGCCTGCGCCGCGGACGCCCTCACCCTCACCGACGCCGTCGCCCTCCTCACCGCCCCCGACGACACCGCCCGCGTGGAGCGCGCCGGGGCCCTCACCTACGGCACGCCCCGGGTCACCGTGCGCGCCCTGGCCGACGGGGAGACCCTGCCGGTGACCGATCCGGGGCACTGGCGGCGTACGGCCGAGGCACCGCACGACACGACGGTCGGCCCCGCCGTGCTCGCCGGGGACGAAGGCACATCGCTGCTCACCCTCGCCGCCGGGCCGGTCACCGGCCGCCCCGGCGAAGTGCCCCTGCTCGCAGTGTCCGAGGACGGTGACGCCGCCAGGAGCTGGCTGACCGTCCTGGGCGGGCTGTGGGAGGACGGCCTCACCGTCGACCTCGCCTTCTCCCGCCCCCGGGGCACCCGCGTCCTGCGGCTGCCCACCTACGCCTTCCAGCGGACCGAGCACTGGCCCACGGCGCGCCCCGACGCCGGGGCCGCCGCGCTCCCGGCCGCCACGACCACGGCGGCCCCCACGACTCCGGCGGCCCCCACGACCCCGGCCGCCGCCCCGGCCACCGAGCCCGGCGCCCAGGAGCCGCACTTCCTGGCCCCCGTCTGGCGCCGCGAGCACACACCACCACGCACCACCACCCCGGCGCCCGCGACGGTGCTGGTCCTGGCGGATCCCGGCCCGCTCGCCGACGCCCTCCGCGAGCGGCTGGAGGCGGCGGGCCACCGGGCCCTGCTCGTCCACCCCGCCGCCACCCACCGTGCCCCCACACCCGGCACCGCCGGCACCGCCGACCCGGCGGACCCCGCCCAACTGGCCGCACTGCTGGGGGGATTGGACGCCGAAACCGGGCCGCTGCCGGTGGTGCACGCCCTCACCGCGACCGGCCCCGACCAGGCCCGGACCGCCACGGAGGCGGCCCTGGACCGCGGGTTCCACAGCCTGCTGTGGCTGGCGCGCGCCGCCGCCAAGGCCCTCCCGCGCCGCCCGCTGCGGCTGCTGATCGGCGCGGTGGGCGTCGCGGACGTCCTCGGCGGCGAGGAGATCCGGCCCACGGCGGCGACGGCGACGGGCGCGGCCCGTTCCCTCCTCAGCGAATACCCGACGGCCCGGGCCCACATCACTGACCTCGACGCCGAGTCGGCGCCCGGGGACGGGGCCGCGCACCTGCTGCACGACCTGCACGGCCTGCTGACGGAGCCCGCGGAGAAGACGGCTCACGAC
>NZ_BHZI01000182.1 GCF_004305975.1 Streptomyces otsuchiensis | reverse complement strand
CTCCGGGACCTCCGGTCTCACGGGGGGCCTCGGCGGTCTCGGTCTCCGGAGTCTTGGCCCCGGGGGTCTCGGTTTCGCGAGGCTTGCGTGGCCGCCGCCACGGCGGGAGGTCTCGGTCTCCTTCGGGTCCGCCGTCCAGCGGGGTGGCCCCGGTCCGGTAGCGAGACCACGACTCGCGGGCAGGGGTGATCGGCTCGCTGTCCCACCCGGGCTCGGGGTCCGGGAGCGGCTCCCCGGCGGGGATCACTCGCGTCGGGGTGATGGGCTCCGCATCGGCGGGCGCCTCCCCTCCCCCGGGGGTGTGGTGGGTGGTGGCCATGGCGTCTCTCCTTGGTAGATGCGGTGGTCAGGCGGCGGTGGCGATACGCCGGGCGCCGCGAGCGCGGTGAGGGCGAGGAGCGCTCACCGGGCCAGCGGCGCCCGGAAGTCACGGGCGATGCGCCCAGCAGGCGCCGTTGGCGGGTGTCAGCTGTCCTCGAAGCGCTCGATGGCGCACTCCGGGTCCAGCCACACCCGCGTCGGGGTCTCCTCCGGGAACAGAGCAGCCTCGAAGGGGTCGTCCATCTCGACCACGTCCGGCCGTTTCTGGCCGCAGCGCTCACAGCGCGCGCGCAGGATCCGCATGAGGGTTCTCCGTTCAGGCCGCCGCGCGGCCGGGGAAGGCGAGGCGCACTGCTTGTGTGCACGGGGCGATGTCGGGATGAGGTATGGCCGCACTGCGCGGCCACACGACCCGGGCGGCCGGGCAGGTGCACGGGCCGCCCGGAGGGTGGTTACGCGGCGACGGAGTCGCGGAGTTCGGTGAAGCGGGTGGAGGCCCAGCCGACGGACCAGCCGCTGAGTTCGGCGGCCTGACGCACGGACAGTCCGGCGTCGAACGCGGCCCGGACGGTTTCCTTGGCGGTCTGCTCGGGCTGCTTCTCGGTGGCGGGGCCGGCGGCCAGCAGCTCGGCTTTGCGGCGGGCGCTGCCCTCGGCGGCCTGGCGGGCGGCGTGCTCGCGGCGTTCGCGTTCCTCGCGCTGCCGCTGACGCTCGGCGCGTTCACGGGCCTGGTGTGCTTCGGCCTTCTCGCGCTCCCGCTGTTCAGCGGCGACGCGCTGCTGTTCACGCTCCCGCCGCTCGTGTTCACGGGCGGCGTGTTCGTGTTCAAGCCGGAGCCGCTGACGTTCAGCCTCAGCGGCGGCCTGTTCACGGGCCAGGGTCGCGGCGTGCTCGCGCTCCTCCCGGGCGAGCTTCGCGGCGTGGTCGCGGGCGTCCCGCTCCCGCCGCTCTTCCCGCTCCTGAGCGGCTTCGCGGTCGGCCCGGACGCGCTGTTCACGCTCCCGGGCCCGGTGTTCACGGGCCTCACTCTCGGCCCTCTGCTGGGCCTCCCGAGCGGTCACGGCAGCGGTCAGCGCGCGGCGGTAGGACAGCGACGCCTCGGAAGAGACGATCAGCAGCAGCGGTGCGACGGCGTGGACGGCGACGCCCACCCAGTCGCCCTTCAACCACGATCCGGCGGTGTTCAGGCCGAGGGTCATCAGGCCGGTCATCCAGCGAAGAAGGACAGGCCAGCCGCCCGCGTGCCCGCCGACACGGGCCAGCGCGGCGTCCAGGCGGACGACGATGACCACGGCCGCGTCGACGACGATGGGCAGGATCGGGGCGGTCCACTGCCACCCGGGCGGGGTGACGTCCCGCACGAGCGGGGTCACGGTCAGGACCGAGAAGATGACAGCCCCGGCCACGATCAGCCAGGTACCGGCACTGAGCACACGGTCGGCCTGACGGAGAGTCTGCTCATCCATCCCGACCACCCGCCCCCCGCGTGTCGTGAACACCGGCGGCGGTGGCGTGAACAGCAGCCGCCTCAGCCTGAACACCGGCGAACAGCCCGTGAACATGGACCTTCAACACACGCCAACGCGACTCCGTTGGGGAGTCAACACCCGGGCTCCACCCGCCCCAGCCACCCGGCGCCACCGGGTACTCGGGGTCGCTCTCCGCCTGCCTGAACGCGGAGTGCTCGGTGGCGTGAACACCATGAACACGGCCGTCACGGAGCACGATGAACACCGGAGTTGGCCGCTCGGTCGCGAGGTGGACGGCCCCGGCGAGCCGGTTCAGCTCGGTGCTGAACCGCTCCGCCGACTTCTCAGCCGCGCGGGCGCGGTGGTCGGCGCCGGTCAGCGCCAGCGCGGCGAGCGCGAGCAACTGCCCGTACTCGGCCCGGCACTGCTCCGCCCCGGCTGCGGCGACCTCGGCGTCGAACGCCGCGAGCGCCGCACGGGCTTCCGCCCGCCGGGCCGTCTCCACGCTGGAGGCGGCCCGCTTCTCCGCCTGCTCCAGGCGGTCTTCAGCCAGCGCGGCCTGTGCCTGGGCGCTCTCGGCGCTGTCCTCGGCCTGCCGGAGACGGCGGGTGGTGATGATGCGGATCATCGCGCGCCACCTTCTTCCCGGTAGCCGATGCGGCCCAGGGCCGTGAGCGCGTGCTGGAGCGAGTCCGCGAGCTGGCCGGCCATGACGGCGGCCTCCCGGCACTCGATCACGGCTGCCGCCACGTCGACCCGCAGCTGGTCGTCGTCACCGGAATCGTGCCGCAGCCGGCCCGCGGTGTTGAGCCGGTCGACCAGGGCGGCGGACTGGTCGAGCGACTGGGGAAGCCGCCCGGCAAGCGCCGCCAGGGCGCCGATGACCGTGTAGGCGTCGCCCGGCATCTCCCACTCCGCCGCCTCACGGGGGCGGAGTGTGAGGTGGTTCAGCGCGCGGATGGCCTCTCCGGCCGCGCGGGCCGCGTCCGCGGCCGTCGTGTAGGCGGTGGTCACCGGGCACCGCCGATCGCGGGCAGCACCCCGGCCAGCAGGCCGGGGCGGGTGGCGATGGCGTCCGCGATGAGCCCGGCGACCGCCGGGGCCAGCTCCGGGTCGTCGCTGAGGATGTCCAGCCCCGCGTCCAGCCGCGCGGCCCGCTCCTCGGGCGTCTCGCCCTCCGCCCCGAGCCACAGCTCAGGGTCCGTGCCGAGCGACAACTCGGCGACATCCGTGTGGTCCAGCACCTCGTGCCGGCCGATATACGCTCGCATTGAGCCCTCCAAAAGGGCAGTTGAAAGGCCCGAGGCGGCGGCGTCCCGGCCAAGGAAACGGCCGCCATCTCGGGCTCACGTGGGAAGAACAGTGGGGTTGGTCTGCGGTCTCAGCGACTGCGGGGGTTATCGGCCTGCCGGTCCAGCCGGTCGTGATCGGCCCGCCGCTGGGCCTCGGTCTCGCGAAGGGCCTGCGCGCGCTCCTCGTCGGTCATCGCCGACCGCCCCGCAACTGCGCGTCCTGCTCGCTGCGTCGGTTGACCTCAGCGTTCTTCCGCGCCAGCTCCGCGCGTTCCTTCTCCGTCAGCTGGGTGACCCCGGCCGCGATACGATCCGTCATCGGGACCGTCCTCCTATGCATGTAGGCGGTGCGGTTCAAGGCCCCTGAACGGTGTTCCAGCACCGGCCAGGGGCCGTCTTGGCTGTTCGGGTCGAACGGCCACGACCACCCGGCAGACCCCGCCCTCCCGCGCATGGCGCGAAGCCGGTTCCTGTCGGGCATCGAGTGCGCTCGGCACCAGGCCCAACCGCCGCCTACGGCGGCCAGCAGCAGGCCATCGACACATCGGGCATCAGGCACGGCACCGGTCCAGCACCACGCCCGCCACGGGTCTTCGTCGCACGTCACACCCCCAATCAGTCACGCGGCCCATACGGCCGCAGAACACGGAACAAGCACTGCAAGGGGGACACTTGGTCCCCACCCTCCGGCCGTCGAAAGAGGTCACCGGGCCACCTCACCAGCCAACGAAACAACGCCGACCAGCACGTTTAGCGGGATTGCAGCGTCCCCGCCCTCAGCTTCGGAGCAGCCCAAAGAAGGCCACTCCGATTCACAGTCCTGGGACTGCGTGGTGCGTGGCAATAGAGTGCACCGTAGTCCCGAGACTGTCAACAGTCCTAGGACTGTGTTTGACTTGTTGCAGGTGAGAGGAGTGCACATGGCGCCGAAGTGGCGAGAACTGGCAGACAAGCTCGCGGCCGCGATCAGGCAGGGTGAGTACAGCCCTGGCCAGCCGCTTCCTCACATCCGAGAACTCGTGGAAGCGGGAGAGGGGTCGAAGACAACGGTCCATGCCGCTTACAAGGCTCTGGAGGCAGAGGGGCTAGTCACCTCGTCGCGCGGGCACGGCACCGTCGTGCGCGAGCGGGCACCGTTGAAGCGCCTCGGTACCGACCGGTACGACAAGGCGAAGTGGCGTGACGGCGATCAGGTGGCGTTCATCGCGGACCGCGTCGCATCGGGGCGTGGCTATAAGCGCGGCGACCAGACCCAGACCGTGACACGCACGACGGCGCCTGCGGGGGCAGCGGAAGCGCTGGGTCTGCCCGCAGGAGCCGAGGTCTACGCCCGGGCGCGCCTGGTCAAGGAAGACGGTCAGCCGACGCACACCCTCACCAGCTACTACCGACCCGCGCATGTCGAGGGCACCCGGATCGTTGACCCGAATCCGGGGCCGGCGGGTCGTGGCGGTGGCTTTCGCGTCTTCTACGAGATCGGCCTTGAACCGGACGCGATGCGCGAAGAGCTGTTCGCCCGGATGCCTACGGTCGAGGAGGCCAAGACGCTCGCGCTCTCGGCGGCCGAGCCGGTGGTAGAACTGCGGCGGACCACCTATGCCACGGACGGCACGCCGATCGAGTACGCCATCGGCGTGCACTCGGCATCCAGGTTCGCCTGGTGTTACGACTTCAAGCTGCCGGACTCAGCGGCAGGCGGGGAGGCACACTCATGACGGACGATGCCATCTACCAGGATGCCGAGACCCTGTGGGACTACCTGCGGATGAACCACCCTCGGCAGAGGGCGGACGTCGCGATCGGTCTGGGTAGCCACGACCTCGGTGTTGCCGACGTGGCGGCTGACCTGTACTTGGCGGGACTTACCCCGCTGCTGCTGTTCACCGGCGGCAACAGCCCCACCACCCGCGAGCGGATGCCGCGGGGGGAGGCCGTCCACTACCGTGAGCGCGCCATCGAACTCGGCGTGCCGGCCTCATCGATCCTGGTGGAACCCCACGCGTCCAACACGGGCGAGAACATCAGCCTGTCCCGCACGACCCTCGCTGAGGCGGGCGTCCGGCCTTCCAGGGTCGCTCTGGTCTCGAAACCGTACGAAGAGCGACGGGCCTTCGCCACCGCTGCCCACCTCTGGCCGTCAGCTCAGTTCACCTGCGCTTCCCAGCCGGTCACGCTTGCTCAATACATTGAGCAGGTTGCTGATGTGAAGTTCATCATCGACATGGTCGTTGGCACCTACGAGCGGGTTGTGCGCTATCCAGCGATGCGGTTCACAGCTGAGCAACCATTCAACGCAGAGGCTCATGAGGCGTTCCGACGTCTGGTGGAGGCTGGGTACACGTCCCGGCTGCTGACCTAACATCTCTGACGCCTACTGACGCCAGTCTCGACGCCAACACCCGGGGACTCAGGCACACGACCCGGTACAAACGTTTGACGCTCCATGGCGCTGTGACGAGTGAGAACTGGCCCACCTGTTCCGGGCGAAGCTCAGTAGTGGGGGGCAGGAGTCGCGTTGAACCTGTGCCGCTTCGCTTACCCGGACTGGGAACGATTGGCGAGAGCGCCTCGCGCACCTCCCTCGACCACGTGCAGGCGAGGGGGGCTGATGTCGGAAATCCGCCCCCCTCCTTGCGTAGCCATGACTGTGAGACCGAATACCCAGGTGTTCAACTCGTTGCTGCTAGCGTGAAGCTTCTTCGCGACCATCGAAGGTGTAATCTTCTGATCGCGTAGAAATCCGAACGCCTTCGCGAGCAGCATGGAGGTCTCTCGTGGACAATCGTCGGGCTCCCCAGTGCGATATCCGAGTCGACCAAGCTCGATCACTGTCTGCCGGTACTGCCATTCTGTAATCTTTCCTAGCGCGTGAAGGCGGTATGTGAGCGCAAGGGCTGACACGTTCCAATGCTTCTTGAGTCTAATTACATGGTCGGCTGTAGGGCTTTCAGGGATCCGGCTGGCAATACTGCGTCTTGGCATCAGGAAATTACTGGCAAAGTCATCTGCTTCCTTCTCGGAAGCCTTAGTTCGCGTCCCCGCATCTTCATCCCGGTGCATGATTAGATGGCCAAGCTCATGGGCGACATCGAAGCGACTGCGCGAAGCTGATTTTGAAGTATTCAAGAATATGAAAGGGCGACCGTCTCGCCAGAACGAAAAGGCGTCAACCTCGGGGAACTCTGGTGCAAGTGCAAAGACGCGCACGCCGTGAAGTTCTACAAGGTGAACCATGTTTCGAATTGGGCGTTCTGCCCCAAGCCTCCAGCTTGACCTCAGATAGTCAGCGCACAATGCTGGCTTCATCTTGTTTCCCGGGGTTGGGACATTGACGGCTGGGAGCTTGAAGTTTTCGTCCAACCAGTTGCTGAGCTCTACGACAAGACGTGACTCAGCCAGCGCGGCGTCCCTCGTGGCGGCGGCCAGCTTGCTGCGAGCTCTGAAGTTCACCGATTTACTGTCAAGCTCGTCGACTTCTTCCGCAGAAAAGAAGCTCAGCGGAAACCTTAGTGCCGAGGCAACTGCCTTCAGGGTTGCCTGGCTGGGTTCTTGTCGGGAGTTCTCGTAATTTGAAATGCTCTGTGCGCTCACTCCAACCCGACTGCCAAGCTCCACAAGCGTCATTGCTCGTCGCTTTCGGGCAAGGGTGAGTCGGGATGGAGTGAACATTTCCTCAGCTCTCTATTTGCTGCCCGCTAGCGTGGTTCCACGGGGACGTCGGTCGGGCCAAAGCCGTCGTTCGGATCCTCATCGTCGCCGAAGTCGAAGATCTCCGAATCGACCGAGTACGGCTCGTCGGGAACGACCCGGTGATACCAGTTCTGAATCCGGCCCTTGGAGCTCAGTCGCTCCGGGAGTGAAACTTCGTAACGGATTTCTTTGAGGTCGCGGTCATAGAAGACCAGCATCATCCACAGGTTGTATCCTGTCAGCTGGTCTTGGTCGTTCTCTTCTTTGGGGAATTCCGGGCTTTCCAGTTCGAGCTGTCCAGGAGAGACGTTGCGGCCGATGATCTTCCGCGTCAGCTCGCCCTTCGCGTAGCGGGATTTCGGCTGCTGCCTGCCTCGGCGCCCCGTCATTCGGTCACCGCTGGTCACACCAAGGGCTACACGGGCTTCGGGGTTCAGCATGATCGGGAGCACGCCCGACACGTTCACGCGCGTCCAGTCCTCGTCGCGAAGTTGTCGGCTGAGGCTGGTCACGAGGCCGTTGTAGGCGTAGATACCGGGGCCGATCGGGGCCGCGTCGTCGCGGGCGCAGAGCCCGCGCTCTGTGTTGCTTGCGCCTACGGCGTTCAGCATGATCTCCGGCCGAAGCCGGATCCGTGCGAGCTCCGCCTCGTAGCGTGAGCCCTCGCTACCAGCAGCTTCCGGGTTGAACATCCCGCCTCCTGCGCCACTTATGGATGTGGGCCCTCGGATGAGGGCTCGAATCTATAAGGGAGCCTACAGAGGTCCACCGACAACACTCCGAAGTTGGGTAGTGATCGAACGCAATTTCGATTTTATGTGATCTTGCGTCACTGAGCAAGCGTCATGCCTGGTGTTCGGAGTCACCTCGTCCGCTTGCGAGGGCCCATGCAGGGGGTTGGTCGGGCGGGATGGCTGTCGGCCACCCGTTCAGGGCTTCAAGGGCAGCCCGGCTGACCTGATAAGGATGAGGTCACAGGTTCAAGTCCTGTTAGCCCCACCGCACTGAACGCCCCCGACCGGGACCGGTCGGGGGCGTTTTGGCGTCGTCGGCCGGCGCCGGGGTGCCGGGGCGGGCGGGGCGGCTGTGACCAGCGGTTCGTCGGCGGGCCCGGTGCGTTGGGGCGCTCGTGGTGCCGGGCGCGCCGATCGGGTGCGCCGTGTGGCCCAGAACAGTTCTTCGGGGTGAATTGGGTATCATCGGGCGCCAGATGGTCCGATCGTCGAAGAATGAAGAGGTAGCGCGGTGAAGAAGCTCCTCCTGGTCGCACTGGTCGCCGTTGGCGGCGTGCTGGTGTACCGCCAGATCCAGACGGACAAGGCCGACCAGGACCTGTGGATGGACGCGACTGACACCGTGCCCCCCACTGGTCCCGCAGGCGCCTGACGTCTCACAACAAGCATCCCGACGGGCTCCCGGCCGCCTCCTGCGGCCGGGAGCCCGTCGGCGTGCCGGGCGGAACCGTGGGCCGCCGGGTGTCCGTCCCCTGTAGCGAGACCGTGACGGCCCTCCCCCTTGTCGTGTGCGGATGCAAACTCATACGGTGAGTTCCGACGGTGAGAACGGGCACCACACAGGGGGAGCAGGACCATGCGTGACGGGGCCAGGAGCGGCGGATTGCCCGGACGGCGCGGGGCGAGGCGGGCGGTTGCCGCCGGGCTCGGCGCGCTGTTGCTGCTCGCGCCGGACCAGACGTTCGCCGCCACAAATGCTTCTGGGGTCAAGGGAGTTCATGCGCAGGCCGGTCAACGCGTGGCTGACGGAAACGGCAGTCTGATCATGGTGCTGGACGCATCGGGCTCGATGGCGGAGGACGACGGCTCCGGGGCCACGCGGATGGAGGCGGCCCAGGCGGCGCTCGGCACCGCCGTGGACGCGCTCCCCGACGGATACCCGACCGGGCTGCGGTTGTTCGGGGCGGAGAACAGCGACTGCACCGACACCGCCCTGGCCCAGCCGGTCGAGCCGCTGGACCGGCAGGCGCTCAAGGACGCGCTCGGCGAGGTCGGGCCCACCGGAAACACCCCGACCGGTCTGGCGCTGGAGAAGGCGGCCGGAGATCTCCCCGAGGTGCCACCGGGCGCGATCGGCCGGCAGACGATTCTGCTGGTCTCGGACGGCGAGTCCAACTGCGGGGACCTGCCACCCTGCGAGGTGGCGAGAGAACTCGTCGGTGACGGCGTCCGGTTGCGCATCGACACGGTCGGCTTCCGAATAGGTGACGAGGGCCGCGAGGAACTGGAGTGCATCGCGGAGGCGGGTCACGGCACCTACTACGACGCACCCGACGGTGAGGCGCTCGGACGGGAACTGGAGCGCGCGGCCCTCCTGTCGGCCGACGGCTACCGGTTCGACGGAACCGAGACAGAGGGCGGCGCGACGGCCGACGCCGCCCCCACGCTGGAGCCGGGCCAGTACCTCGACACCATCGGTCCGGGCGACACCCACTGGTACGCGGTGGAGCTCGACGCCGTCTCCGCCGCCGACCTGTCCGTCACGGCCGTCCCCCACCCGGGGGTCCGGGTGGCGCGTCGCGACGGTCTGAAGCTGCGGCTGGTCGACAGCAGCGACAACCACCGGCAGTGCGACAGCCAGGACGTCACCTTCGGCAGCGACGAGGGCGCGATGATCCTCGCCGACGGCGTCAGCCGCATCCCCAGCGCCGACGGGGGCGCCACCTGTGACGAGTCCGGCCGCTACCTGCTGACGGTCACCCGGGAGAGCGACCCCGACTCCGACCAGGCGCACTGGCCGGTCGAGTTGCGCCACGCCGTCGAGGAGCCCCTGCCGGACGGCATCCGGCCCGCGGCCTCGGCCACCGGGTACGGCGAGGCCGGCCAGGCAGCCGAACTGCCCACCGCACAGCCGGAGGACATCACCGGCGGCACCGGGTTCAACGACGCCACGGCTCTCGAACCGGGCGTCTACCGCGACCGGTTGCTCCCGGCGCAGACCCGGTGGTTCAAGGTCCCGGTCGGCTGGGGACAGCAGCTGCGCTACCGGGTGGAGTTCGGCAACGAACCGACCCTGGAGGATCGTTCGGGCAGTTCCTATGTGCGGACCACCGGCTACACGCCGCAGCGTGAGCCGATCGGCAGGGGCGAGTTCACCGCCGAACGCACCTACCGGGGCGAGCCGTTGGCCGTGGACATGGGAACGGTGCCGGTGACGTGGACCAACCGTTACGAGTCCGCGGGTTCGGCGGCTCCGGTACGCGTCGGCGGTGACTACTACATCGCGGTCTCACTCGGGCCGGACACCGTGGAGATCGCCCGCAACGCCGCCGTCGGCGTGGTGCTCCGGGTCGACGTGTTCGGCGAGGAACTGGCCGGGCCGGAGCACGGCGCCCCCGCCCTGGCCGCCGACGGGAACGGGGACGGCGGCTCGGGCGAGAGCGGTGACGTCGGCGACGATTCGGTCTCCGCCGCAGACAGCGCCTCCGGCCAGGGGGCAGGATGGTCCGGCCCGCTCCTCGCGGCCCTGGCCGGTGCCGGTGGCGTCCTGCTGATCACGGCGGTCGTCGTCGCGGTGACGCGGCTGCGCCGGGGCGGTTCCGGGTCCGGCCCGGGGACGACCGCATGACCGGCCGCCACGGGAGCGCGCCGGACGCGCGTGGTCGCGGGCGGGACAAGCACGACGAGGGGTGGCGGCCGATGCACGGCACAGGGCATGGACGGGGACGGGGACCGGTGAGTGGCACGGGACTCCCGCCGGGACGCGGACGCGGAGGGACGGGTGCTGCCGCGCTGGCCGCGGCCGCGGCCCTGGCGCTGGCCGCCCTTCCGGCGACGCCCGCCCACGCCCAGGAGGAGAGCGGCCCGGCCGGACCCCCGCCCCCCTACCGGACGGCGGAGTCCGCCGAGCCCGTCGAGGGCACTCCGAGCTCCGCCGACGCTCCGCAGCTGGAGGCCGGTGCCATCTACACCGACCAGCTCGAACCCGGCGACGACCTGTACTACGGCGTGGTGCTGGACGCCGAGTCCAGCTACTACCTGTCGGCGGTAGCCGCCCCGGAGCCCGGAACCAAGGTCGCCTACCGCGACGGCTTCTCGCTCGAACTGACCACGACCGGCGGGGACGCCTGCAACGTCGGGAACAACCGCACCTTCCAGTCGGACGGCGCGGCGCGTCCGATCGCGATCTCGCAGGTACGCACGATCGCCGAGGGCGACGCCTGCCAGGAGGCCGGCAACTACCTGCTGCGGCTGGTGCGGACCAGCGACGCTACCTCCAGCCCCGCGGCGTGGCCGGTGGAGCTGCGGGTGATGGCGGAACCGGCCGCCGAGGGCGAGAGGGCGGCGCCCCCGCCCGGCGACTGGCTGACCCCGGAGGACGCGCCCGCGCCGTCCGGCCAGGCCGAGGCCGTCACCGGGGGCACCGGGTTCAACGACGCCCAGCCGATCGAACCGGGCAACTGGCGCGACGACATCGCCCCGGGTGAGACCCGCTTCTACAAGGTCCCGGTCGACTGGCACCAGCAGCTCGGCGTCACCCTCGACCTGAGCAACGCGGAGCTGAGCGACAGCTTCGGGTTCGTCAGCAACGGCATCGGGCTGGAGGTCTACACCCCGTTCCGCTCCCCGGCGGTCGAGGGCACCACCTCCTCGTACAACGGCGGCCCGACGCAGCTGGCGACGATCACCGCTCCGGTCGCCTACGACAACCGCCTCTCCGACGAGGGACCGATGGTCACCCGCAACCGGGTGGCGGGCTGGCAGTACATCGCTGTCCACCTGCACGAGGCCGTCGAGCTGTCGGACGCCGACACGGTCGGGCTGACGCTGCGCGTCGCGGTCCACGGGGATGCGGTGGAGGGCCCGGAGTACGCCGAACCGGGCCTGGCCGAGGCGGGGTTCGGGGTCACCGAAGAGGTCCGCGACCAGGCGCGCGAGGGCATCCGCGACGAGCAACTGGCCGCTGCCGCGAGCAACGAGACCAAGGAACTGCTCGGGTACGCCGGGCTCGGCGCGGGTGTCGCGCTGCTCGGCGTCGTCGGAGCCTGGTACCTGATCGGCCGCCGGGCCGGGGCTCGCTGAGCAGGTCGGCCTCCCGGCCCCGCCCGCCGTACGCGGATGCGAACCCGCGGGGCGGCGGGCGGCGCGGGTGACCGGGCGGCCGGGCCGAGGCGTCAGGCGGTCAGCAACGACCAGACGCCGAAGCCGATCAACGCCAGCGCGATCAGTACCAGCGGCAGCGCGACCTTCACGGGCGGGCCGGTGCCGGTGCTGGTGCCCGCAGCCGACATCGCGGACCCCGACGGCCGCGCCGCCTGTTGCGCGACCGGTGCGGCGCGCGGATCGGTCGCCGTCTGCGGATAGCCGTAACC
>NZ_BHZI01000181.1 GCF_004305975.1 Streptomyces otsuchiensis | reverse complement strand
GCCCCGGCGGCGCAGCCCCCGGTCTCCGGGATCTCGGGCCGCTCAGGGTCCTCCAACCGGGTCCGGGCGCGTCTGGCCCGGCTCGGCGTCCAGCGCTCGACCCCGTACAACCCGGTGCTCGAACCGCTGCTGCGCGTGGTGCGGGCCAACGACCCCAAGGCTGATACCGCGGTGCTCCGCCAGCTGGAGCGCGCCTACCAGGTGGCCGAACGCTGGCACCGGGGGCAGAAGCGCAAGAGCGGCGACCCGTACATCACCCATCCCCTGGCCGTGACCACCATCCTGGCCGAGCTGGGCATGGACCCGGCCACCCTGATGGCCGGCCTGCTGCACGACACGGTCGAGGACACCGAGTACGGTCTCGACACGCTGCGGCGCGACTTCGGCGACCAGGTGGCCCTGCTCGTCGACGGCGTCACCAAGCTGGACAAGGTCAAGTTCGGCGAGGCCGCGCAGGCCGAGACGGTCCGCAAGATGGTCGTCGCCATGGCCAAGGACCCGCGGGTCCTGGTCATCAAGCTCGCCGACCGGCTGCACAACATGCGCACCATGCGGTTCCTGAAGCGGGAGAAGCAGGAGCAGAAGGCGCGCGAGACGCTGGAGATCTACGCCCCGCTCGCCCACCGCCTGGGCATGAACACCATCAAGTGGGAGCTGGAGGACCTCGCGTTCGCGATCCTCTACCCCAAGATGTACGACGAGATCGTGCGGCTGGTCGCCGAGCGCGCCCCCAAGCGGGACGAGTACCTGGCCACCGTCATCGACGAGGTCCTGGCCGACCTGCGCGGCGCCCGGATCAAGGCCACCGTGACCGGCCGGCCCAAGCACTACTACAGCGTCTACCAGAAGATGATCGTGCGCGGACGCGACTTCGCCGAGATCTACGACCTGGTGGGCATCCGGGTCCTGGTCGACTCGGTCCGGGACTGCTACGGCGCGCTGGGCACCGTGCACGCGCGGTGGAACCCGGTGCCGGGGCGGTTCAAGGACTACATCGCCATGCCGAAGTTCAACATGTACCAGTCGCTGCACACCACGGTGATCGGTCCCGGCGGCAAACCGGTCGAGCTCCAGATCCGCACCTTCGACATGCACCGACGTGCCGAGTACGGCATCGCCGCGCACTGGAAGTACAAGCAGCAGGCCGTCGCCGGCGCCTCCAAGGTCAGGGGAGAGGTCCCCTCCCGCAAGGGCGACAAGAGCGGCGAGGCCGTCAACGACATGGCCTGGCTGCGGCAGCTGCTGGACTGGCAGAAGGAGACCGAGGACCCGGGCGAGTTCCTGGAGTCCCTCCGGTTCGACCTCTCCCGCAACGAGGTCTTCGTCTTCACACCGAAGGGTGACGTCATCGCGCTGCCCGCCGGGGCGACGCCCGTCGACTTCGCCTACGCGGTGCACACCGAGGTCGGCCACCGCACGATAGGCGCCAAGGTCAACGGGCGGCTCGTGCCGCTGGAGTCGACGCTCGACAACGGCGACACGGTCGAGGTCTTCACCTCCAAGGCGTCCGGCGCCGGGCCCTCCCGGGACTGGCTCGGCTTCGTCAAGTCACCGCGCGCCCGCAACAAGATCCGCGGGTGGTTCTCCCGCGAGCGGCGGGACGAGGCGATCGAGCAGGGCAAGGACGCCATCGTCCGCTCGATGCGCAAGCAGAACCTGCCCATCCAGCACATACTGACCGGCGACTCGCTGGTCACCCTCGCGCACGAGATGCGCTACCCGGACATCTCCTCGCTCTACGCCGCGATCGGGGAGGGCCACGTCTCCGCGCAGAGCGTGGTCCAGAAGCTGGTCCAGGCGGTCGGCGGCGAGGAGGCCGCCAACGAGGACGTGGCCGAGACCACGCCCCCGGTCCCCGCCTCTCTCGGCCGCCGCCGCTCCAACGCCGACCCCGGCGTGGTGGTCAAGGGCACCGACGACGTCTGGGTGAAGCTGGCACGCTGCTGCACGCCGGTCCCCGGCGACCCGATCATCGGCTTCGTCACGCGCGGCAGTGGCGTCTCCGTCCACCGGGCGGACTGCGTCAACGTCGACGCCCTGGCCCGTGAGCCGGAGCGGATGCTGGAGGTGGAGTGGGCGCCCACCCAGTCCTCGGTGTTCCTGGTCGCCATCCAGGTCGAGGCGCTGGACCGCTCGCGGCTGCTGTCCGACGTCACCCGGATCCTCTCCGACCAGCACGTCAACATCCTGTCGGCGGCGGTGCAGACCTCCCGTGACCGGGTCGCGATCTCCCGGTTCACCTTCGAGATGGGTGACCCCAAGCACCTGGGCCACGTGCTGCGCGCGGTCCGCGGTGTCGAGGGCGTCTACGACGTCTACCGGGTCACCTCCGCCCGCCGGGGCGGCTGACCCGCGCCCGCGGAACGCGAGACGGGCCGGGGCCGGAACGTGTCACACACGTTCCGGCCCCGGCCCGTCGGCGGACGGGGCCCGGCTCGACCGGCCCCCGTCCGTCCATCCGCGCTCAGCCGCCGAACTCCCGCAGCCCCTTGAGGGCCTGGTCCAGCAGCTGCTGACGGCCGGCCAGCTCGCGCTCCAGCTTCTCGGCCTTGGCGGTGTTGCCCGCCGCCCGTGCCTGGTCCGCCTGACGGCGCAGCTTGTCGACGGCGTCCTGCAGCTGGCCCGTCAGACCGGCCGCCCGGGCACGCGCCTCCGGGTTGGTCCGGCGCCACTCCGTCTCCTCGGCCTCCGCCACGGCGCGCTCGACCGCCTGGATACCGCCCTCGACGGCCGCACGCGCGTCGCGCGGTACGTGGCCGATGGCCTCCCAGCGCTCGCCGATCGAACGCAGCGTCGCCCGCGCCGCCTTCACGTCCGTGATCGGGAGAAGCTTCTGCGCCTCGGTGACCAGCTCCTCCTTGCGGGTGAGGTTCTCCCGGTACTCGGCGTCACGCTCCTCGAACACGGCTCCGCGCGACTGGAAGAAGACGTCCTGAGCGGCCCGGAACCGTGCCCAGAGGTCCTCCTCGGCGTCACGCTGCGCCCGGCCCGCCGCCTTCCAGTCGCGCATCAGGTCGCGGTACCTGGACGTCGTCGGACCCCAGTCGGTCGAGGTCGACAGCTTCTCCGCCTCCGCGATCAGCTTCTCCTTGCGGCGGCGGGTCTCCTCCCGCTGCGAGTCCAGCGCGGCGAAGTGCGCCTTGCGCCGCTTGGAGAACGCGGAGCGGGCCTGCGAGAAGCGGTGCCACAGCTCGTCGTCGGTCTTGCGGTCCAGCCGTGGCAGCCCCTTCCAGGTGTCGACCAGCGACCGCAGCCGCTCACCGGCCACCCGCCACTGCTCGCTGGCGGCCAGCTCCTCCGCCTCGGCCACCAGCGCGTCCTTGGCCTTGCGGGCCTCCTCGCCCTGCTTGGCGCGATCGGCCTTGCGCTGCTCCCGGCGCTCGCCCACCAGCGCGACGAGTGCGTCCAGCCGCTTGGCCAGTGCGTCGAGGTCGCCGACGGCATGGGCCTCGTCCACCTGCGCCCGCAGATGGTCGATGGCGGCCGTCGCGTCCTTCGCCGACAGGTCGGTGGTCCTCACCCGGCGTTCGAGCAGCCCGATCTCGACGACCAGGCCCTCGTACTTGCGCTCGTAATAGGCGAGGGCCTCCTCGGGCGAGCCCGCCTGCCACGAGCCGGCGACCTTCTCCCCGTCGGCAGTCCGCACATACACCGTGCCGGTCTCGTCGACGCGGCCCCACGGATCGCTGCTCACAGCGCCTCCTCCATTTGATGCCCCGCCGGCTCTCGCCCGGTGGCATCGTCCACAGTTCCCATCCGGACCGCCCTCACCGGGGTACCGTCCGGCGGCGGGCCGCACCTCTAGGTGCTCCGCACCACGCCCCAACATAGGCGACGGGCAGCCCGGCTGTCCGCACCTCGCGGGACCCAACTTCGCCCCGCTCCCGGACCGTGACATGCGACGGGACCCGGCGGACGGCCCGGGAACGGGTTCGCGCCCCCGGCGCCGGCGCCGGTAGTCTGCTCGCACCGCGCGGTGGCCCGTGCCGGGCCGCGCCCCCGGGCGCCCCGGCCGACGGACCCGCGCGGTGGCACACCGCCGCAGACCGCAGCCGCGAGAAGAACGGGACCGACGTGCTGATTGCCGGTTTTCCCGCCGGGGCCTGGGGGACCAACTGCTATCTGGTCGCCCCCGCCGCCGGCGAGGAGTGCGTGATCATCGACCCGGGCCACCAGGCCGCCGACGTCGTCGCGGAGACCGTCGCGAAACACCGGCTCAAGCCGGTCGCGGCCCTCGCCACCCACGGTCACATCGACCATGTCGCCTCCGTGGTGCCGCTGTGCGGCGCCCGCGACATCCCCGCATGGATCCATCCCGAGGACCGCTACATGCTGGGCGACCCGGAGAAGGCGCTCGGGCGCCGGCTCGGCGACCGCCTGCTCGGCGACCTCACCCTCGGCGAACCGGACGACCTGCGGGAGCTGGACGACGACACCACGCTGAGCCTGGCCGGGCTGGAGTTCGCCGTCGCGCACGCGCCCGGGCATACCAGGGGGTCGGTGACCTTCCGCCTGCCCGCGCGGGCGGACGTGCCGCAGGTGCTCTTCACGGGCGACCTGCTCTTCGCCGGCTCCATCGGACGTACCGACCTGCCCGGCGGCGACCACCCCGAGATCCTCCGCTCCCTGGAGCGCGTCTGCCTGACGCTGGAGGACCCCACCGTGGTCCTGGCCGGGCACGGTCCCCAGACCACCATCGGCCACGAGCGCGCCACCAACCCCTTCCTTCGGGGCCTGGCCGCCGGGCCCGGGGCGGACGGCGACCAGCCGCCCCCCGCCCCCCGACGAGGAATGTGACGACCAGACGTGAACACCTTCCGGGCGCCCAAGGGCACCTACGACCTGCTGCCGCCCGACTCCGCCCTCTACCTCGCCGTCCGCGAGGCGATGGCGGCGCCGCTGCGGGGCGCGGGCTACGGCTACGCCGAGACCCCCGGGTTCGAGAGCACCGGGCTCTTCGCCCGCGGTGTCGGTGAGTCGACCGACATCGTCACCAAAGAGATGTACACCCTCACCACGCGTGGCGGCGACGAGCTCGCCCTGCGTCCCGAGGGAACCGCCTCCGTGCTGCGCGCGGCGCTGGAGGCGAACCTCCACAAGTCCGGCAACCTGCCGGTCAAGCTCTGGTACTCCGGCTCCTACTACCGCTACGAGCGCCCGCAGAAGGGGCGTTACCGCCACTTCTCGCAGGTGGGTGCCGAGGCCATCGGCGCCGAGGACCCGGCGCTGGACGCCGAGCTGATCATCCTGGCCGTCGAGGCGCACCGCGCGCTCGGGCTGCGCGAGGTGCGGCTCCTCCTCAACTCGCTGGGCGACCGCGTCTGCCGGCCGGTCTACCGCGCCGCCCTCCAGGAGTTCCTCGCCGGACTCGACCTCGACGAGGAGACCCGCGCCCGCGCCGAGGTCAACCCGCTGCGGGTGCTGGACGACAAGCGTCCCGACGTGCGCAGCCAGCTGGAGGACGCGCCGCTGATGCGCGACCACCTGTGCGCCGACTGCGCCGACTACCACAAGCGCGTCCGGGAGCTGCTGACCGCCGCCGGGGTCACCTACGAGGACGACCCGCGTCTGGTGCGTGGCCTCGACTACTACACCCGCACTACGTTCGAATTCGTCCACGACGGTCTGGGCGCCCAGTCGGCCGTGGGCGGCGGTGGCCGGTACGACGGCCTGTCGGAGATGATCGGCGGACCCTCGCTGCCCTCCGTCGGCTGGGCACTCGGAGTCGACCGCACCGTCCTCGCCCTGCGGGCCGAGGGCGTCGAGCCGCAGCTGCCGCCCACCACCGAGGTCTACGCGGTACCCATCGGCGAGGAGGCGCGCGGCGCACTGTTCTCCCTGGTCACCGAGATCCGGCGGGCGGGTTTCGCCGCCGACTTCGCCTACGGTGGGAAGGGCATGAAGAACGCGATGAAGTCCGCTGACCGCTCCGGCGCCCGGTTCGCGCTGGTCGCGGGAGACCGTGACCTCGCCGAGGGGCAGGTCCAGCTCAAGGACCTCGCCAGCGGCGAGCAGAGCGCCGTCCCCCTGGCCGGGGTGGTCGCCGAACTCGGGGCTCGCCTGCGCCGGGAGTGACAGCGGGTTCCGTTCGTCTTACCCGGACTTGACATCGCTCGTGCACAATAAGGCTGTCGCCGGGCCCGCGTGCGGGCCCGGCCCCCACCGCGAGCAGACGACGGGACCCCGACCACGATGACAACCACCGCAGCCGCAGACGGACAGCACGCGGACACCGCCGAGCCGTCCGGCGGCGCACCGGGAATCGGCGCCGGACGGCCCTTCGCCTGGCTGCTGGTGATCACCGGCTTCCTCGGGCTGCTGGCCGCCTGGGTGATCACCATCGACAAGTTCAACCTGCTGGAGGACTCCGACTACGACCCGGCGTGCAGCATCAACGCCGTGGTCTCCTGCGGGTCGATCATGCAGAGCCACCAGGCGTCCGCGTTCGGCTTCCCGAACCCGATGCTCGGCCTGGTCACCTACGGCGTGGTGATCGCCATCGGCATGGGCCTGGTCGCCGGCGCCCGCTACCAGCGCTGGTTCTGGCTCGGCCTGCAGGCAGGAACGCTCTTCGGCGTCGTCTTCTGCACCTGGCTGATGTACCAGTCGCTGTACGTCATCTCGGCCCTCTGCCTCTGGTGCTGCCTGGCCTGGATCGCCACCATCGTGATGTTCTGGTACACCACCGTGCACAACCTGCGCCACCGCGTGCTGCCGGCGCCCGAGGGGCTGCGTTCCTCCGTGCTGGAGTTCCACTGGCTGCTCCCGGCCCTGCACGTCGGCGTCGTCGTCATGCTGGTCGTCACCCGGTTCGGCAGCCAGCTCTGGGCCTGAGCTGAGTGGCCGCTGAGCGCTCCGCGGCCCGGGTGCGACCGGTGGTTGTCGTACCCCGCGAGTAGGGTTGCCGTTCGTGGAGCCCGATCTGTTCACCGCCGCAGCCGAGGAACGCCAGGAGAAGGAGCCGGCGGGCCGCCCGCTCGCCGTCCGGATGCGACCGCGCACCCTGGACGAGGTGCTCGGCCAGCGCCATCTGCTCGGCGCCGGCTCGCCGCTGCGCCGTCTCGTCGGCGACGGCGCCACGGGCCGTGCCGGACCGGCCTCGGTCATCCTGTGGGGCCCGCCCGGCACGGGCAAGACGACCCTGGCGCACGTGGTCAGCCAGGCCACCGACCGCCGGTTCGTGGAGCTGTCGGCCATCACCGCCGGCGTCAAGGAGGTGCGGGCCGTCATCGACGGCGCCCGGCGCTCCGCCGGCGCCTACGGCAAGGACACGGTCCTCTTCCTCGACGAGATCCACCGTTTCTCCAAAGCCCAGCAGGACTCCCTGCTCCCCGCCGTGGAGAACCGCTGGGTCACCCTCATCGCGGCCACCACCGAGAACCCCTACTTCTCCGTCATCTCGCCCCTGCTCTCACGGTCCCTGCTCCTGACGCTGGAACCGCTGACCGAGGACGATCTGCGCGGGCTGCTGCACCGGGCCGTCTCCGACGAGCGCGGGCTCGACGGCTCGGTGAGCCTGCCGGAGGACTCCGAGGAACATCTGCTGCGGATCGCCGGTGGCGACGCCCGCCGCGCGCTGACCGCGCTGGAGGCCGGAGCCGGAGCGGCGCTCGACGCGGGTGAGGAGACCATCAGCCTGGAGCAGCTGGAGCGGGCGGTGGACCGCGCCGCCGTCCGCTACGACCGGGACGGCGACCAGCACTACGACGTCGCCAGCGCCCTGATCAAGTCCGTGCGCGGCTCCGACGTGGACGCCGCGCTGCACTATCTGGCGCGGATGATCGAGGCGGGGGAGGACCCCCGCTTCATCGCGCGGCGGCTGATGATCTCCGCCTCCGAGGACATCGGCATGGCCGACCCGACGGCGCTGGCCACCGCCGTCTCGGCTGCGCAGGCGGTGGCGCTGATCGGATACCCGGAGGCCCGCATCATCCTCGGTCAGGCCGTGGTCGCGCTGGCGCTGGCTCCCAAGTCCAACGCGGCCTACCTGGCGATCGACGCGGCGCTGGCCGATGTCCGCGCGGGGCTGGCCGGCCCGGTGCCGCCGCATCTGCGGGACGGGCACTACAAGGGCGCGGGCAAGCTCGGTCACGGCAAGGGCTACCAGTACCCGCACGATCTGCCCGGCGGGATCGCCGCGCAGCAGTACGCTCCCGACGCCGTGCACGGCAAGCAGTACTACCGGCCCACGCGTTACGGGGCGGAAGCGCGGTACGCCGACGTCGCCGAGCGGGTCAGGGCGCGCCTGTCGGGTGACTCCTCCGAGAGCTGACGGTCGCGCCGGGCGGTACGCCCGCGCCGTCCTCCGTGCTGCGGCTCCACCTCCGCGCCGCACGCGTGCCGCCCGGCGCGACCGGCGGCGCGGGCGGCGCGGCTCAACGGCTCACCGGGTGACGGAGGCGAACAGGTGGTGCATGGCCTGCCGCAGTTCGCTCACGTCACGCACCGGCGCGTGGAAGTCGAAGCGGGCGTCGAAGCCGCCCCCGCCCGGGCGCCAGAACCGCAGCCGGATGCCGAAGCGGTCCAGCGACACCGGCGCCACGCGGTCCCACTGGTCCAGTTCGCCGTCCGCGTCCTCCGCGTCGTCGCGGTGGTCGCCTACCACCGCGCACAGTGCTGTGAGCTGGTCCTGATGGGCACCGGCGAGGTGCTGGAGGAGTTCGGCCTCGTGCCGGCTGAGCGGGTCGGGTGTCGCGGCGGCGAACTCCTCGGCCTCGACGGCGGACGCGCCCCACAGGTCGTCGGTCCACGCCTCTCCCGGTTCCAGCCGGAGGAACGTCTCGTGCCGGTCGCGCAGCGGCAGCCGCCCGTCCAGCAGGCGGGCCGTGGCGGCGTGCCGGGACCGGGGTACGGCGCTGAGCCAGCCGGTGATCCAGCCCCGGCCACGGATGCGGTGCGGTACCGCCACGGGCGCGACGTCTGTGATCTCCAGCACTGCCGTGACGTCGTGCGTGCCGCCGAGGTCGGCGGCGGCGACAGCCCGGGCGGCCGGTGAGTCGGCGGTCACGAGTATGATCACCGCGCCGTCCGGGGCCACAGCGCGGGTCTCGGCGTGGGTCGGTCCGGCTGCACCGGTTTGTCCCCGGGACCTGGTTCCTGGGATGCTGATTACCGCAGAGGCATCCGACTCCGCTAGAGTGCGCAGGCGCTCGGCGGCTTTTGGCTGCCGCACATCGTCTGCGGGACGCGGCTGACCCATCATGGGGGCTCCCTGGGCGAAGTAATGCGCTGCTCAACTAAGGTAAGCCTAACCTAACCTATCGGAGGTTCGTTCCACGTGAACCAGTCGCGTCCCAAGGTCAAGAAGTCGCGTGCCCTCGGCATCGCGCTGACCCCCAAGGCCGTCAAGTACTTCGAGAAGCGTCCCTACCCGCCTGGGGAGCACGGCCGGGGCCGCAAGCAGAACAGTGACTACAAGGTCCGACTGCTGGAGAAGCAGCGGCTGCGGGCGCAGTACGACATCAGCGAGCGTCAGCTCGTGCGCGCCTACGACCGCGCCCGCAAGGTCGACGCCAAAACCGGCGAGGCCCTGCTCATCGAACTCGAGCGTCGTCTCGACGCCCTGGTGCTGCGTGCCGGCCTGGCCCGCACCATCTACCAGGCCCGTCAGATGGTCGTGCACGGTCACATCCAGGTCAACGAGCGCAAGGTCGACAAGCCCTCGTTCCGGGTCCGCCCGGGCGACGTGGTGCAGGTCCGCGAGCGCAGCCGTGAGAAGTACCCCTTCCAGGTCGCCCGCGAGGGTGGCTACGCCGGTGAGGGCGAGTCCCCGCGCTACCTGGAGATCAACCTCCCGGCGCTGGGCTTCCGCCTCGACCGCGACCCCAACCGCCGCGAGATCCCGGTGATCTGCGACGAGCAGCTGGTCGTCGAGTACTACGCCCGCTGACGTCGAGGTCCGCCGGCCGGTCCAGGCCGGTTGACCGCCCGTCACCTCCGACTGCCGCCCCGCCGCCCGCGGGGCGGCAGTCGTGTGCTGTGGCCGTCTCCGCGCCCGTGCGCGACGCCCGGCCCGGCCGTGCGACGTGGCCGGGCCGGGACGCGGCCTGCCCCCCGACGGCGCGGTAGGCTCCAGGCGCGTCGCCCGCCGGAGCGCGGGCGCGCGGGGGAGCAACAGACGTCGAGATCCAGGGAAGCGGTGCGGTGTGTCCGGTGGAGAGGTGGCCGGCCTTCTGGTCGCGGTGTTCTGGGCGATCCTGGTGTCCTTCCTGGCTGTCGCCCTCTACCGCCTGGCCCAGACCCTGAGAGCGGCGACCCGGCTGGTCACCTCGGTGACCGAACAGGCGGTGCCGCTGCTCGGGGAGGCGTCGGTGACGGTGCGTTCCGCCCAGACGCAGCTCGCGCGGGTCGACGCCATCGCCTCGGACGTCCAGGAGGTCACCTCGAACGCCTCGGCGCTCTCCTCGACGGTCTCCACGGCCTTCGGCGGGCCGCTCGTCAAGGTCGCCGCCTTCGGGTACGGCGTCCGGCAGGCCCTGGGCCGCCGGAACCCCCGGAACGCCGACTCACCCCGCACCACCCGCGGGCGCACCGTGCCGGGCGCCCGCCGTCCCCGCCGCAAGAGGAGCTGACCCGTTCGATGTTCCGCCGTGCCTTCTGGTTCGGTGCAGGCGCCGCCGCGGGCGTCTGGGCCACCACCAAGGTCCATCGCAAGATCCAGTCCCTCGCCCCGGAGTCGCTGGCGCTGCGCGCCGCGGACCGCGCGGTGGACACCGGCCAGCGCGTGCGGGCCTTCGCGCTCGACGTGCGGGCCGGGATGGCGCAGCGCGAGGACGAGCTGCAGGACGCCCTCGGGCTGACCCAGGACCCCTCGGAGCCCCCGCTGCGGCGGCTCCCCGGCGAGGTCGTCACCGGCCGCCCGGAACGTGGCGAACTCGGCCCCGGACGGCGGGAGCGGTGAGCGCGCGCCCCCTCGCCGGCAGGCACTGTTCGGAGCAGCGCTGATGCGCCGGGGCAGACGGCTCGCGGTCGATGTCGGCGACGCCCGGATCGGGGTCGCCAGCAGCGACCCGGACGGGCTGCTGGCGACGCCCGTGGAGACCGTGCCCGGCCGGGACCGTCAGGCGGCGCTGCGCCGCCTGGCCGCGCTGACCGCCGAGTACGAGCCGCTGGAGCTCGTGGTCGGCCTGCCGCGCTCGCTCAGCGGCACCGAGGGCCCCGCGGCGGCGAAGGTACGCGAATTCGCCGGGCAGCTCGCTCGACTGGTCGTACCCGTACCGGTACGACTGGTGGACGAGCGGATGAGCACCGTGACCGCCGCGCAGTCGATGCGCGACTCGGGTGTCTCGGCGAAGAAGGGCAGGTCCCGCATCGACCAGGCCGCCGCCGTGGTCATCCTGCAGAGCGCCCTGGAGACCGAGCGTGCCTCGGGGCGGCCTCCCGGGCAGTGCGTCGAAGTGGTTGTCTGATCGCGGTACGGTAACGTGCCGCGCGAGATGGCAGTCAATCGAACATCCCGGCCGACTCGCGGAGATGTTCGACCGTCCGGCAGGTCGGACGGGCTGTACCGGCGTCGCAAGGGGATCGATGACTGACTATGGCCGGGGCTCCGGTTCGGAACCGTGGGACCCGCAGGACCCGCTCTACGGCGATCAGCGCTGGCGACAGCCCGCCGAGGGGTCGGCCGACGGTTCCTGGGACCCCTACGCACAGGAGCGGGGCGGTTACCCCGACCAGGGTTACCAGCAGCAGTACGGTCCCAGCGGTCAGCAGCACCCTCAGGGCCAGGGGTACCCGGGCCAGGGGTATCCCCAGCAGCAGGGCGGCTGGGACCAGGGCGGTCAGGGCGGTGCGGGGTACGGCGGCGGTCAGGGCTACGGTCCCGGCGGCCAGCCCTACGACCAGCAGCCCGGCGGCCAGGGCTACGGCCAGCAGGGGAACCAGCCGTACGACCAGCACGGCAACCAAGGCTACGGCGACCAGGGCGGTCACGGCTACGACGCCGGTCAGGGCGGTGCGGGGTACGGCGGCGGTCAGGGCTACGGTCCCGGCGGCCAGCCCTACGACCAGCAGCCCGGCGGCCAGGGCTACGGCCAGCAGGGGAACCAGCCGTACGACCAGCACGGCAACCAGGGCTACGGCGACCAGGGCGGTCACGGCTACGACGCCGGTCAGGGCGGTGCGGGGTACGGCGGCGGTCAGGGCTACGGTCCCGGCGGCCAGCCCTACGACCAGCAGCCCGGCG
>NZ_BHZI01000180.1 GCF_004305975.1 Streptomyces otsuchiensis | reverse complement strand
CTTCCCCGCCGCCGCAGCGCCCGGCGGGCTGACCCGCCGGCCCCGGAGAACCACCCCGCACGCACGACGACGCACCGCCGGAACCCGGGCGAGACCGGACCGGCCGCGAACCGAGGAGATTCATCGAATGACGGGACCAACAGCCGCCGTCCGCACCGACATCCTGGTCGTCGGTGGAGGTCTGGGCGGCGTCGCCGCCGCCCTGGCCGCCTGCCGCGCCGGACGACGGGTGGTGCTCACCGAGGAGACCGACTGGATCGGCGGGCAGCTCACCTCCCAGGCGGTGCCGCCGGACGAGCACCCGTGGGTCGAGCAGTTCGGCACCACCGCCAGCTACCGCCGGCTGCGTCAGGGCATCCGCGACCACTACCGCACCTGGTACCCGCTGCGGGCGGAGGCCGCCGCCCTGGAGGGGCTCAACCCCGGTGCCGGGCGGGTCAGCAAGCTCTGTCACGAGCCGCGCGTCGCCCTCGCCGTGCTGGAGGCGATGATCGCCCCCTACCGTTCGGCCGGGCTGCTGACCGTGCTGACCGAGCACCGCCCCGTCGCGGCCGAGACCGACGGGGACACCGTGCGCGCCGTCACCGTCGAGGGCCTGGCGGGGGACCGCGTCACCGTCGAGGCCCGCTACGTCCTGGACGCCACCGAGACCGGCGAACTGCTGGAGCTGGCGGGCGTCGAGCACGCCCTCGGTGCGGAGGCCCGCTCGGAGTACGACGAGCCGCACGCCCCGGACGAGGCGCAGCCGCTGAACCAGCAGGGGATCACCGTCTGCTTCGCCCTCTCCCACCACGAGGGCGAGGACCACACCATCGACCGGCCCGCCGACTACGACTTCTGGCGCTCCTACCGGCCCGACTTCTGGCCCGGCCCGCTGCTCGGCTTCCTCGCCCCCGACCCCCGCACCCTGGAGCCGGTGCCCCGCACCTTCGAACCCAACCCGGAGACCGACCCGCTGGCGATCAGCGCCGACCAGAGCGCGGACGCCGGTGACAAGGAACTGTGGGGATTCCGCCGCATCCTCGCCCGCAAGCTGCACCGCGAGGGCGCGTTCGACTCCGACATCACGCTGGTCAACTGGCCGCTCAACGACTACTGGCTCAAGCCCTACGTCGGCGGCGGCGAGGAGACCACCCGCCAGGCGCTTTACGAGGCACGGCAGTTGTCGCTGTCGCTGATGTACTGGCTGCAGACCGAGGCGCCGCGAGCCGACGGCGGCACCGGCTTCCCCGGTCTGCGTCCCCGGCCGGACGTCACCGGCACCCCCGACGGCCTGGCGAAGGCCGCGTACGTGCGGGAGGCGCGGCGGATCAAGGCGGTCACCACCGTCACCGAGCACGATGTGGCCGTCGACCTGGTCGGCCCCTACGGCTGGGAGCGGCGCGCCGACTCCGTCGGCGTGGGCAGCTACCGCATCGACCTGCACCCCTCCACGGGCGGGGACGACTACATCGACATCGGCTCCGTGCCCTTCGAGATCCCGCTCGGCGCGCTGGTCCCGCGCCGGGTCCGCAACCTGCTGCCCGCGGGCAAGAACATCGGCACCACCCACATCACCAACGGCTGCTTCCGCCTCCACCCGGTCGAGTGGAACATCGGTGAGGTCGCGGGCGCGCTCGCCGCGCACTGCCTCGACGAGGGCGTGGTACCGCACCAGGTCCAGGCCGAGGAGAAGCGGTTCGGCGAGTTCGCCCGGCTGCTGGACCGGCAGGGGGTGCAGCGCCGCTGGCCCGACGTCCGCGGCTACTGACCGCCCCGGCCGGGCGGGACCGCTCCCGCCCGGCCGTGCTTCCCTCACCCCCTGCTGCTTTCACTCCGCGCGTCCCGCCTTCGGGTGCGGGCCGCCACCCGGGGCCGCGAGCCGCCGCCACGGCCACCGGCTCCCCGCGTCCGCGCCCCGACCGGCAGACGTCACGTACAGACCGGTACAGACAGGCACAGAGAGGTGCACCGCTCATGAGCACTCACCGCGTCCGCGTCGGCATCGACGTGGGCGGAACCTTCACCGACGCCGTGGCCATCGACGCGGCCACCCTGAAGCTGGTCGGACAGGTCAAGGTCCCCACCAGCCACCACCATGAGAACGGCGTGGCCCAGGGCATCGTCGACGCCCTGGACCAGCTGCTCACCCAGGTCGGCTGCGAGGCCGACGACGTCGCGTTCCTCGCCCACGGCACCACCCAGGCCACCAACGCCCTGCTGGAGGGGGACGTCGCCAAGGTCGGGCTGATCGGCATCGGCCGCGGCGCCTCCGCCGTGCTCACCCGCCGTCTCGCCCGGCTCGACCGGCTGGAGCTGACGCCGGGCCGCAAGCTGCCGCTGAGCTACGCCCACGTCGAGGACCCCGATGACGGCGCGCGGGTCGCCGCCGCCATCGACTCCGTCCGGGGCGACGGCGCCACGGCACTGGTGGCCACCGAACCGTTCAGCGTGGACCTGCCGGCCGGGGAGTCGGCGGTGCTGGCCGCGGCGCGCGAGGCCGGGCTGCCGGTCACCGCCGCCCACGAGATCACCTCGTTGTACGGCCTGCACAAGCGCACCCGCACCGCGGTCGTCAACGCCGCGATCCTGCCGCGGATGCTCGCCACCGCCGACCTGGTGGACTCCGCCATCACCAAGGGCGGCGTCACCGCCCCGCTGATGGTGATGCGCTGCGACGGCGGCGTCATGTCGCTGGACGAGATGCGCCGCCGGCCCTTGCTCACCGTCCTCTCCGGGCCCGCCGCGGGCGTGGCGGGCGCGCTGATGCAGGAGAGGGTCAGCGAGGGCGTCTTCCTGGAGACCGGCGGCACCTCGACCGACATCAGCGTCATCCACCGGGGCCGGGTCGCGGTGCGGCACGCCACCATCCTCGGCCGCACCTCCTACCTGTCGGCGCTGGACGTGCGCACGGTGGGGATCGGCGGCGGCTCCATGGTCCGGATCTCGGGCGGCAAGGTCACCTCCGTCGGGCCGCGCAGCGCCCACATCGCCGGGTTGCCGTACGCGTGCTTCGCCGACCCCGCCGACCTCGCCGGGGCGCGCGTGACCACCCTCGCCCCGATGGAGGGCGACCCGGACGACTACGTGGTGCTGGAAGCCGACGGCGGGCGGTTCGCGCTCACCATGACCTGCGCCGCCAACGCGCTGGGCCGGGTCCGGGACGGCGACTTCGCCCGCTGCGACCCCGAGGCCGCCCGGATCGCGCTCCAGGCGCTCGCCGACTCGCTCGGCACCGACGTGACCGGCGCGGCCACCCAGGTCCTCGACGCGGGCTGCCGCCCCGTGCGGGAGACGGTCGAGAAGATGATCAAGGACTACCGGCTGGACGAGGAGGCCGTGCGGCTCGTCGGCGGCGGCGGGGGAGCGGCCTCGGTCACCCCCCACCTCGCGGCACTCACCGGCCTGGACGGGGCCATCGCCGCCCACAGCGAGGTGATCAGCCCGCTCGGGGTGGCCCTCGCCCTCGTCCGCGAACAGGTGGAGCGGATCATCCCCGGCGCCACCCAGGAACAGATCCTCGCCGTGCGCGACGAGGCCGAACGCGCCGTCGTGGCCCAGGGCGCAGCGCCGGGAGCCGTCGAGGTCGAGGTGACGGTCGACGCCCAGACCAACACGGTCCGCGCCATCGCCACCGGCGCCACCGAACTCCGCACCCAGGACCGGGCACACCGCTCGGACGAGGACGAGCGGCTGGCCGCCGCCGCCGACAGCCTCAAGGCCCCGCCGGAGCGGGTGCGCAACCTCGCCGCCACCCCCACCCACACCGTGTACGGCACCGAGATCCGCTCCCGGTTCCGCCGCGCCCGTCACCCGGTCCGGGTGCTGGACGCCGACGGTGTCGTCCGGCTGCACTCCCGCGACGCCCGCGTGGAGACCACCACCGTCGCCGAAGCCCCGGAGATCCTGGCCCGGCTGGTCGATGAGACCACCTCCTACGGCGACGGCGGCGTGCGCGCCCCGGCCGTGCGGCTGCTCTTCGGCGCACGGATCGCCGACTTCTCCGGCGTGCTGGAGGCCGAACCGTTGCTGGCGCTCGCCCGCAGCGAGCTGCGTACCCGCACCCCCGACGAGCCGGTCGTCGCCGTGCTGGAGGTCAGATCGTGAACTCCCTCTTCCGTGACGCGACATCGCCGGGCGACGGCGACCGCCGCCGGGGCCGCGACGGCGACCGGAACCGGCGCGCCGCGCGGCCGTCCCGGCCCCGGATCGACCCGGGCGACCCCGAGTACGGACGGCTCGCCGCCCTCGACGACACCGAGCTGGGCGCGCGGATGCTCGCCGTCACCCCGACCCACGACCACCGCGACCCGGCACTGCTGCGGCGTTGGGCCGAGACCGCCGACCGCTTCGGCGCCGAGCTGGCCCCCGGCCCGGCGGCCGGCGGCCGGGCCGTCCCGGCCCCCGCGCTGCCCCGCGTGGTCGAACGCACCGGCGGCCTCGACCCCGACCGGCTGCTCCTCGCCCGCTACACCTCACGGCCCGCCGCCGTGGAGCTGTACACCGACACCATCGCCTTCGCGGAGGCACTGGTGAGCCGGCTCGGCTGGCGGCACTGGTACCCGCGCGGCAGCGTCCGGCGCGCCGCCCTCGCCCACGAGGAACTGCACTGCCGGCTCCACCACGGGCCGCGCAAGGCCGCGCTGAAGGCGGCGCTCGGCCACACCGCGCTGCGGATCGGTCCGGTGCGCGTCGCCGGCCATGTCGCGGGGGCCGACGAGATCGCCGCCCACGCCTACGCCCGTGCCGCCGGAGGGCTCGGCCGCAGCCCGCTGCTGCTGACCGCCGCCCTGGCCCACGCCGTCACCGCCGCCGCGCGCCCCGCCACCGGCACGACCCGAGAGAACTGAGGCCCGCCATGGGAATCGTCATCCTGCTCATCATGGCGGCCGGGGTCGGGCTGATGCTCACCCGCAAGCTCCCGACCGCCTTCACCCTCGCCCTGCTGGCCGTAGCCGTCGCCCTGGTCGCCGGTGCGCCGCTGAGCGGTGAGGAGAGCGTCCTGGACACCGTCCTCCAAGAGGGTGCCCCGATGCTCGCCGCCACCATGATCGCCATCCTGCTGGGCTCCTGGCTGGGCAAGCTGCTGGACGAGACAGGGATCGCCAGCACCCTGGTCCGCAAGATCGTGGAGTTCGGCGGGGACCGGCCGACGGTGGTTGCCCTGGGCGTCCTCGGCGTCTCCATCATGGTCGGCACCGTCACCGGGTCGGCGCCCGCCGCGATGCTCGCCGGGATCATCGGCATCCCCGCGATGATCGCCGTCGGCATCCCCAAGGTCACCGCGGCGGGCACCATCCTGATGGGCATCGCCGCCGGAATGCCCTTCGAACTGCCCATCTGGCAGTTCTTCTCCACCGCGCTGGACCTGCCGATCCCCACCGTTCGCGCCTTCATGCTCAAGCTGTTCCCGTTCGCGCTGTTCTTCGCCGTGCTGTTCGTCGTGGTGGAGAGCCGCCGACGCGGCGTGGTGCACACCTGGTCGCTGAAGTCACTCTCCTCCGAGCCCGGTTCACCGCGCGGGGAGCGCCGGCCCAGCCGTCGCCGCCAGCTCGGTGACGCGCCCTGGTACGCGCTGATCACCCCGGTGATCCCGCTGTTCCTGGCCCTGGTGCTGGAGGTGGCGATCATCCCCTCGCTGCTGGCCGGCGTGCTGTACGCGCTGCTGACCACCACCCGGCCGGGGCAGCTGGGCAAGCGGCTGCTGCGCACCCTCTACGCCGGGTTCGACGTCGCGGCGCCGCCGATCGCGCTGTTCATCGCCATCGGCATGCTGCTGGCCGCCGTCCGGCTCCCCGGCGCGATCGAGGCGCTGGAGCCGCTGGCCAAGGCGGTCAGCCCGCAGAACCCGGTCATGTTCGTGGTGGTCTTCACCCTGCTGGTGCCGCTCTGCCTCTACCGCGGGCCGCTCAACGTCTACGGGCTGGGCGCGGGCATCGCCGGGGTGCTGATCGCCACCGGCATCTACCCGGCGGTCGCCGTCCTCGGCCTGACCACCTCCTACAACCAGGTGTTCGGCGTGGCCGACCCGACCAGCACCCAGACCGTGTGGAGCGCCCAGTACGCGGGCGTCACCCCGCAGCAGGTGATGCTGCGGACCCTCCCCTACGTCTGGTGTGTCGCCCTCGGCGGGTTCTGCCTCACCGCCGCACTCCACCTCTGAGCCGCACCACCGGGCCACCGACCCCCACGACCGGACCACCGACCCCCCCCACGACCGAACCACCGACAGGCCCCCACCGGACCCGGGCGCGGCAGCCGGCCGCGCCCGCGCACCATCCGCTCGCTCAGCTCCCCCACGGACGACAAGGAGAAGCAGATGAGACGCCGTACCCTGCTGCGCGGCACCGCCGCCTCGGCCGCCGCGCTGGCCGCCGGAGCCACCCTGCACACCGGCCGGGCCGCAGCCGCCCCCGGCGGGTTCCCCGACTACACCTACCTCCGGACGCTGCTCACCCCCTCGCAGCTGTCCTACAACCCCACCGGCGAGATCATCTTCCCGTGTGTGCGGGGCGTCTACGACCGGCTGTCCAACCCGCTGGGCCGCTACTACCTCTACTACGCCCCCCACGACGCGCCCGGCGGTATCTGCCTGGCCTACGCGAACGAACTTGCCGGTCCCTACACGGAGTACCGGGGCAACCCGATCGTCCGCCGCGACTGGGACCCGCACTACAGCGTCAGCCATGTCTCCTCGCCGCACGTCGTCTGGAACGCGGACGCCCGCGAGCTGTGGATGTACTTCCACGGGGAGAACAACACCACCCGGCTGGCACGCTCCCGGAACGGGATCGACTTCACCTACGACCGGGTGGTGCTGCACACATCCCAGCTCCCGTCGGGAAGCAACGAGGCTTCCTACGCACGGGTGTTCCGCCACGACCTGCCCGGGCGCAACGCCCGCTGGGTGATGGTGTTCATGCGGAACGACACGAGCAACCGCCGCACCATCAACTGGGGATGGTCGCCCGACGGCCTCAACTGGAGCTTCGACCAGGAGCCGTTGATCCGGCCGCAGCAGGTCGGGGTGCGCGACCTCAGCGGACCGCACCTGCTGCACCGGAACGGCAGCACCTTCGTCGTCTACCACACCGACAAGGGCAGCGGCGGCAACCTGCTGATCACCGAGGTCGGCAACGACTTCAGCCGCCGCGACCATCTGGGCGTCTTCCACCGGCCGTTGTCGGGCGGGCCGGACAACGGCCGTGTGGCGGCGCCGAGTTTCGGCACCGACCGGGGCGTGTCGTACATGGTGTACGAGGCGGGCGACCGGCTCGGCGGCTCCATCGCGGTGGCCCGCGCGGGCTGAGCGTCCGGCAGGGAGGGTCTGGTTCCGGCCGACGCGCCGGAGCCGGGCCCTCCCGCGCCCGGCCCGTTCAGAGCCCCGGCCCCACGGGTTCGGACGCCCGGTGGGGGTGCCACCACTCGGTCAGGCCCCATACGGCGAGGGCGAGTCCGGCCAGAGCGGCGAGGGCCGGGGCCCACGGGCGCCCGGCACCGCCGGGGGCCAGGCGCCAGGCCAGAAGCGGGACGAGCGCTCCGCCCAGCATGATGAGCGGCAGATCCACGGTGAGCACGCTCAGATCGCGGTCCTCGCCCTCGAACCCCGGACCGAGGGCGGGGAGCGCCCGGGACATCCAGACGGTCAGCCCGGTCACCACCCCGAGACAGGGGAGGAAATCCCTGACGGCCAGCCAACGGATCCGGCGCGCGGGCCCGGCTTTTCCCACGGTGTTCGTGTTCGCGTTCACGTCTGTGCGACGCTCCGGTGCCCCCGGCGGTTGCGGCCGGGTGAGACGCACCCACCCGTCGGCGGCCGGTGCGGTCGCCGACGGGTGGGTGCGCCCGGCCGAGCGGTTCAGCCCGCCGGGGTCACCTCCACCGGGCAGACCAGGGTGCGGTGGTGGCCCACCGTCCGCTCCTCGCCGGTGAGCCGGAGGGGGAGGGCGAACCGGGTGTCGGAGCTGGAGGCGCCGAGCCGCAGCTCCAGCGCTCCCGGCTCGACGACGCGGTGGCCCGGGGCGACGGTGTACGAGGCCAGGTCCGGATGGAAGCCGAAGCGGACCTCCGCCGACGCTCCCGGCTCCAGCTCCACCCGGGCGTACCCGACGAGCTGGCTGACCGGCCGTGTCACCCGGGCCACGGGGTCGTGCAGGTAGAGCTGTACGACTTCGGCGCCGGAGCGGTCGCCGGTGTTGCGGACCGTCACCCGTACCTCGGTGGCGGTGTCGGTGTCGGTGGTGTCGCTGCCGAGGGCGGCGTTCTCCCAGCCGAAGCTGGTGTAGGACAGTCCGTGGCCGAAGGGGTGCAGCGGGGTGGGGTCCACCGAGCTGGCGCCGCCGGCCTGGCCCAGCGGCGGTGCGAGGTAGCTCCAGGGCTGGCCGCCGGGCAGCCGCGGCACGCTGACGGGCAGCCGTCCGGAGGGGTTGACCCGGCCGGAGAGCACCCCGGCGACCGCGGGCCCGCCCTCCTGGCCGGGGAAGAACGCCTGCACCACGGCGGCCAGCCGGTCCGTCCAGCGGCCCAGCGCGTAGGGGCGGCCGCTGAGCAGCACCAGGACCACCGGGATGCCGTTGCCCTCGGTCGCCGCCAGCGCGGCGTCGATGATCTCGCCCTGGCCGTCGGGCAGTTCGAGGTCCACGGCGTCGCAGCCCTCGCCCGAGCTGCCCCGGCCGAACAGGCCGGAGCGGTCACCGACGACCACCACGCAGACGTCGGCGCCCGAGACGGTGGCGAAGACCGCCTCGGTACCGGCTCCCGGGCGCGTCTCGGCACCTGGCAGGTCGACGGAGGTGGTCGGCGCGTCCGAACGGTCGTCGGCCGCGTCGGAGATGGAGCCGCCGGTCGCTGCGGCGACGGCGGCGGAGTGCACCAGCCGGGCGCCGGGCAGCTCCAGGCGCAGGGAGTCCAGCAGCGTGGGCACCTCGACCCCGAGCGGAAGCCCGGGATGCTCGACGCCGACATGACGCGGGAAGGTGTAGCAGCCGAGCATGGCGGCCGGGTCGTCGGCCAGCGGGCCGAGCACGGCGATCTGCCGGTGCCGGCCCAGCGGCAGGGTGCCCGCGTCGTTGGCGAGCAGCACCACGGACTCCTCGGCCAGCCGGCGGGCGATCTCCCGCATCGCGGGCGGGTCGAGGTCCACCACGGGTGCGGCGCCGCCCGGCTCCCGTCCGGCACCGGCCAGCACCGGCGGGGTGGGCGACCAGTCCGGGTCGAGCAGCCCGATCTCGGCCTTCTGCGTCAGCACCCGCTCCGCGGCCCGGTCCACCAGGGACTCGGGGACTGTTCCGGCCCGCACCGCCTCGGCCAGCGGCTCGCCGTAGCAGCGGACGGCCGGCAGCTCCACGTCCACCCCGGCGGCCAGGGCCAGCGCCCCTGCCGCGCCCGGGGAGGCGGCGACCCGGTGCGAGAGTTCCAGGAAGGAGATCCCGAAGTAGTCGGCGACGACGGTGCCGGTGAAGCCCCACTCCTCGCGGAGCAGCCCGGTCAGCAGTTCGGTGTTGGCGGCGGCCGGTACTCCGTCGAGGTCGTTGTAGGAGTGCATGACCGAGCGGGCACCGCCCTCGCGCAGCGCCATCTCGAACGGCGGCAGGAAGACGTCGGCCAGCTCGCGGGGCCCGATGGAGACCGGCGCGTGGTTGCGGGCGGCCCGGGAGGCGGAGTAGCCGGCCAGGTGCTTGAGCGTGGCGATGATCCCGGCCGACTCCAGGCCGCGCACATAGGCGCTGCCGATGGTGCCGACCAGATAGGGGTCCTCCCCGATGGACTCCTCGGTCCGGCCCCAGCGCGGGTCCCGGGTGACGTCCAGCACGGGGGAGAGGCCCTGATGGATGCCGACCGAGCGCATCGAGTCACCGATCCGTGCCGCCGCCTCCTCCACCAGCGCCGGGTCGAACGCGGCGCCCCAGGCGAGCGGCGTCGGGAAGATGGTGGCCTGCCAGGCGGTGAAGCCGGTCAGGCACTCCTCGTGGGCGACGGCGGGTATGCCGAACCGCCCGGTGGCCCGGATGCGCTGCTGCGCGTCGCGCAACGCGGCGGCGCCCTCGGCGGGTTCGACGGGGTTGGTGCCGAACGGGCGGGTCAGCTGGCCCAGTCCGTGGCGCAGCAGGCCGTCGGCGTCGACCTCCTCGGAGAGCTGGTGCTGGAGCGGTGCGACGTCCTGGTCGGCGCCGCCGTCCCCGGAACCGGGCCAGATGGAGGCCAGTTGTCCGAGCTTCTCCTCCAGCGTCATCCGGCCCAGCAGATCCTTGGCGCGGGTCGCGGCGGGTAGGGAGGGGTCCTGCCAGGGGTCGTTCACGGTTACTCCTTGTCACGGTGGCCACGGTTCACGTGCCGCGTCTCACTTGCCGCCCACACCCATCAGCCCGTTGATCAGCTGGCGGCGGGCGAAGAGGTAGGCGACGAAGATCGGCACGATGGACAGCACGACCGCGGCCAGCAGCGCCGGCACGTCGACGCGGAACTCGCCGACGTAGTCGTACAGCCCGAGGGTGAGCACCCGGTTCTCCCGGGACTGGGTGAGGATCAGCGGGAAGAGGAAGCCGTTCCACGCCTGGAGGGCGGAGAACACCCCGACGGTGGAGATACCCGCACGGGACATCGGCACCGTCAGCTGGAGCAGCATCCGCAGCGGGGTGGCGCCGTCCAGTGCCATCGACTCGTAGATCTCCTCGTCGATGTCGCGCATGGTGCCGGTCAGGATCAGCACGCTCACCGGCAGCGCGAAGGCCGCGGTGGGCAGGATGATCGCCATCAGGCTGTCGTAGAAGTGGAGTTCGGTGATGATCAGGTAGACCGGGATGATCACCGCCTGCGAGGGGATCGCGAGGCCGAGCAGGAAGAACTGGAAGATCCGCCGCGAGGCGCGGCTGCGGGTACGGACGATGGAGTAGCTGACCGTCACGGCGAGCACGATCACCAGCGTGGCACAAGCGGCCGTGACGATCGCGGTGTTCAGCAGATACGTGAGGAAGTCGCCCTCCAGCACCCGCCGGTAGCTGTCGACCGAGGGCGAGGTCGGCAGGGAGAGGGCGCCGTTGTCGAGGTAGTCCTGCCGGGTGCGCAGGGTCGCCGACACCAGCACGTACAGCGGCAGGGCGACGATGAACAGCCAGACCAGCGAGGCGAAGCCGGCCGGGTAGTTGACCCGCCGCCAGGACAGCCGCCGCCGGGCCGGCGTCGCCCCGAGCGCCGGTCGGCCCCTTCGGGACCGTCGCCCGCCGGGAGGGTTCGGGGCGCGGCGGTTCTCGGTGGGTGGGGCGTCGGTGGTCACATGCCCTCCCGGGTGGAACGCATCCTGCTGAAGCCGGTGAGCCGCACCATCAGCAGCGAGACTCCGGTCGCCGTGACGACCAGGGCGGTGGCGATGGCGCTGGCGTAGCCGAGGTCGAACGCCTGGAAGCCGGTCTCGTACATCAGATAGGGCACGATCGAGGTGGCGTCCCCGGGCCCGCCGCGGGTGAGGATCAGCACGGTGTCGAAGTAGGTCAGCGCGCCGACGACCATGAGCACGGAGGAGGTGACGACGGTGTTCTTCAGCTGCGGCAGCGTGATCTGGAAGAACTGCCGGACCGTGCCGGCCCCGTCGATCGAGGCGGCGTCGTAGAGCGACTTGGGGATCTGCCGGGCGCCGCCCTGGTAGAGCAGGGTGTGGAACGGGATGAACTGCCAGGCCGCGACGAACGCGATGGCAGCCAGCGCGCCCCGCTCCGAGCCCAGCACGTTGGCGTCGCTGAGGTCGAACCAGCGCGCGACGTCGGCGGCCAGGCCGAAGTTGGGGTCCAGGATGGAGCGCCAGACCAGGGCGAGCGCCACCGAGGAGGCCAGCAGCGGCAGGAAGAAGACGGCGGAGAGCATCGCCCGGGACTTCTGCCGGCCGGCCGCCCAGACCCCGAGCAGCAGCGCGATCGGGGTCTGGAAGAGCCAGCTGAACGCGGTCAGCAGCAGACTCAGCCACAGGGCGGTGCGCATCCCCGGGTCGCTCCACAGCCTGGTCCAGTTGTCGGTACCGGCCCAGGCCGGTGAGCCGAGTCCGTCCCAGCTGGTGAGGGAGAGGAACGCCACCAGGAACATCGGGGCGGCGGCGAAGAAGGCGAAGAAGGCCACGCCCGGGATCGCCCAGGAGATTCCTGGGCGACCGGTGGGCCTCCGGGCCCGCTCGCGGCGGCCGGTGGGTGTGGGCGGGTGCACTTAGGAGACGTCCCGCATGGCGTCGGAGAATCCCTGCGGGTCCAGCTGGCCGCTGAAGAGCCGCTCGATGTTGCTCATCATGGCGGTCGCCCGGCCGGCGCCGTCTCTTTTACACATCCCCGAGCCCACG